>NZ_AUFA01000005.1:0-427047 GCF_000426265.1 Bradyrhizobium sp. Cp5.3
GGAAGCCGATCCGTCCCCGCGTTCGGCCCCAACGGTGCGCCCGCCGCGCCGCATCGCGACCGTGGCGCGGCCCGCAGGCCGCCGTGACATCCGCCTCCATCATCGTGCCGAGCGCCTCGATCCCCGCCGCAAGGCAGAACCGATCAAAGCTCGCCCGCACTTCTGCAAACGCTTCGTCCACAGCCCCAGTCGCCGGCGAACCAGCCGGTGTGATATCTCTCGTCATGGCGTTGCTCTCCTTTGTGGAATCAGCACCCCGAGCCTACCGGCTCAAGGTGGGCAACGCCGACCTCTTCAGAAATTCAACAGAACCCGGGACATCCCCCCGTCAGCCGCTTGGCGAGCGTGATGGGCTCGCCGTCGATCTGGAGAAAGGCGCGCTTGTCGTAGTCATAAAACCCCACGATGAACTGGGTACCATCGGCACAACGATAGGTCTGGAATGTCTGCGCGCCTGCCGGCAGCGCCTGGAAGGTTCCTCCCGCCAGTGCTGCGAAAGCCAAAATAATGGCCTTGTGCCTCTCCATGATCGCCCCCTGTAATAGACTTCAAGAAAAAATCCCGAAGGTGCCCGCTACGCGCGTCCGCCGGCAACATAGCCCAAGCTGATCCCATGTCAGACTCCCATATCCGTCACCTCAACCTGCAAGGCGCCAGCAATTTTCGCGATCTCGGCGGCTATCCGACCGCCGACGGCCGCACCACGCGCTGGCGGCATCTCTTCCGCTCCAACCATCTCGGCCTGCTCACGACCGCCGACGTCGAGATCGTCCGCGCGCTGGGCGTCAGAAGCGCGTTCGATTTTCGCGGGGTGGAGGAGCGCGCGGCCGGCGTCTGCGTCGTCGACGAGATCACCGTGCACTCGCTGCCGATCGAGCCCACCGTGGTGGCCTCGCTGCGCGCCGAGCTCGCGCGGGGCACGCTGACCGCGCCGGTTGCGCTCGAGATCATGCGCGAGTCCTATCGCAACTATGTCCGCCATAACACACACAGTTTCCGCGCGCTGTTCGGGCACCTCCTGGAAGACCGCGCGCCGCTCGTCATCCACTGCACCGCCGGCAAGGACCGCACCGGCTTTGCCAGCGCGCTGATCCTGCATGCGCTCGGCGTGGCGGACGATGTGATCGCCGGGGATTATCTGCTGACCAACCAGCTCTACCGCCGCGACGGCTCCAGCGCCGCCGATCTTCCCGCCGATGTGCTCGACGCCATCGGAAGCGTCGAGGCCTCCTATCTCGATGCGGGCTTCGAGGCCGTCCGCGCCGAATATGGCGATCTCGAAACCTATTTGCGTGACGGGCTCAAGCTCGGGACACCGGAGCGGAGCGCGCTGAAGGCACGCTATCTGCAGTCGTGATCGGAAACAGCCGCCAATCAGCTCGTCGCCCCAGCGGCTTTGACGATCGCTGACTTGAGGGCCAGCGACACCTGCCAGGTGCTCCAGTCGCTCTGGTGCAGCTTGTCCGGGTCAGTCGGATCCACCAACTGCTCGAACGATACGCCGTTCTGCACGTGCCAATGCCGCATCAACGCCCAGCGTTGAAACAGGTTGACCCCGGCGCGATCGGCAGCAGCGTGGATCAACTGCACCATCTTGTCCGACAGCTCGGCACGGTCATCCCAGAGCATCTTCGTCACATATTGAGGATCGATCAGAAAGACCTCGAATCCGCGGTCGCGCAACTGCGCCAGGCCTTCCCCGATCTTTGCGGCAACCACGTCGACATCGTAGAGGTCATTGTGAAACACCGCGTTCGTCCCGACCTGCCAGATCACCAGCACGGGACTGTCCTGGAAAATATCGGTCTCGAAGCGCCGAAGTTCGTCGCTTGCCTCCTCTCCGCCCTTGCCCCGGTTGAGCACGTCAATCCGGATCTCGGGATGAGGGTCGGCATCCTTGTAGTGCTGCCGTAGATACATCTCTAGCCGATAAGGATAGGGAACGACATCGCCCCGTCCTGCCGTTGAGGACGATCCCATGGCCACGATCCGCACCGGTCCTTTTCCGTCCAACGCCCGCCGGAATTGCCTGAGCGGGTATTTCAGGTCGACGATCGCCGAGGGAAATTCGATGATCGGCAAATTGTCAGACATGCCAAGCCCCCTCTTTGCGATCCAAGGTTGCGATGATTCAGCCTTGAAGCGGCCGCCATTGCAAGTCCAATTCGCCTTGCGCAATAGTCTGCGCGAATGAAACGACGGAGAGTATCGTGCAGGGAAAAGTCATTGTCGTGACCGGCGCGCTCGGCGCGCTCGGAAAGGTGGTGGCCGAGGCTACGCAGGCGCGCGGCGCGCGCATTGCCGGCATCGACTACGCCCCCTCGCAGACGCCGGCGACCGCCGACCGCATCGAAATCGGCGGCGTCGATCTGTCCGACGCGCCACACGCGAAGACGGCCGTCGATACGGCGGCAAAGCACTTCGGCAAGCTCGACGCGCTGATCAACATCGCCGGCGGCTTCGCCTTCGAGACGGTCGGCGACGGGGACGTCAAGACATGGCAGCGCATGTATGAGCTCAACGTGCTGACCGCGCTCAATACCTCGCGCGCGGCGCTGCCGCATCTGGCCGCATCGAAGGCCGGTCGCATCGTCAACATCGGCGCGATGGGCGCGCTCCAGGCCGGCGGCGGCATGGGCCCCTACGCGGCCTCCAAAGCCGGCGTGCATCGCCTCACCGAGGCGCTGGCCAACGAATGGAAAGGCAAGGTCACCGTGAATGCGGTGCTCCCCTCGATCATCGACACCAAGGCCAATCGCGCCGACATGCCGAAGGCGGATTTCTCAAAATGGGTGACGCCGCAGGAGCTCGCCGAAGTGATCCTGTTCCTCGCCAGCGACGCCGCGAGCGGTATCACCGGTGCTCTGATCCCCGTAAGCGGACGGGTCTAGTCCGGCACCAACAGCCGCAGATTGCCCTTGAAGCGGATGCTCTGCTTGCCGGCAAGCGCAATGCCTTCGCCATAAGCGGTCGCGTCGGTGTAGGTGCCGCTGAAGCCGATGGTCACGACCTTGCGGCCCCACACCGGACGCTCATCGAACGATGGCGAGTGCTCCTCGTTGGTCAGCTCGCCCTTCCACTTGCCGTCACCCGAGCTGTAGGTGCCGTAGGCGAAGAAGAATGAATCGCCGCCGCGCATGGTGCCGTCGCGCAACACCATGACGCCCTGATTGCCGCCCTGCACGCCATCCAGCATCTCGATCCGGATGTGATAGAGCCCATTCCTGATTGTCATCTTCGCAAGCGCCCGGCTGTCCCCCGTGCAGGATAGCCGCACCATCGGTTCCCGATCAAATGGCGCAGAGGGCCAAGTCCGATCCGGGCTAGACTGCCCGCAACTGATTCTCCGATCGGACACCAAGTGGAAACCGCGCTTTATCTGCCCGTCAAACGCTTCCTCGAAGGGCTCGGCTTCACGGTCAAGGGCGAAATCGGCGGCTGCGATCTCGTGGGCCTCAGCGCCGGCGATCCGCCGGTCGTGGTGATCGGCGAGCTCAAGCTCGCCTTCAATCTCGAGCTGATCCTCCAGGCCGTCGACCGCGCGCCGGCGGCCGACGAGATCTGGATCGCGGCGAAGATGTCGGCGCGCGGCAAGGGACGCGAGAGCGATGCGCGCTATCGCAATCTCTGCCGACGGCTCGGCTTCGGCATGCTTGGCGTGACCGACCGCGGTCAGGTCGAGGTGCTGGTGAAGCCACCGACGGCGGCCCCGCGCCGCGAGCCAAAGACGCGCTCCCGCCTCGTCGCCGAGCATCAGCGCCGCCAGGGCGATCCCGTGCTCGGCGGCAGCACGCGCACGCCGATCATGACGGCCTACCGGCAGCAGGCGCTCGCCTGCGCCTCCGCGCTCGCCGACGGGCCGCGGAAGGTGCGCGAGCTACGCGAACGCTGTCCGGATGCCGGCAAGATCCTGCTGCACAATGTCTATGGCTGGTTCGAGCGCGCCGAGCGCGGGATCTACGGCCTGACGGAAGCCGGCCATGCGGCCCTGAAACGCTGGCCGCAGCAACGGGTTGAGCTCGATGCCGGTGTCGCGTCACCGCCCTGACATCGGATCGATGCAAGCCGTGAATAGCTGACTTGCCACAGCAAATTCATATTGCAATGCAACATAGGTAGCACTAGGTATCCCGGGATCGAAACGAGGCCCCTATGAGCGCAGACTGGAATACCAAATATGGCACGCGGCGCGTCCGCCACGATCCGCCGACCCTGGACGAGGCGATTTTCGCCGCCGTCGGCATCACCGAGGATCATGACCAGCAGGCCGAGATCGCTGCCGCGCTGATGGGGATGCCGCTCGACGTCGTGCAGGCCGAAGTCAAGAAGCAGGCACGCACCAACACCCGCGTTTCGGCGACCCGCGTGATCGCCGGCGAACAGGGCGCACAGCGCTCGATCGTGGTCGAACGCCGCGTCGTGCGCCGCTTCGGCAACGACAAACGCACCGGCACCTGAGCGCTTTTTCGTCGACCCAAATATGAAAGCGGACCGGTTTTGCCGGTCCGCTTTTTGATTCTGCGCAGCAGCCTTTAGGCTGCGCGATTGCCGTACATGCTGGAAATCAGCTTCCAGCAGGTCGAGTTGAAGCTGAGAATGGCGCGGCCGGCCGTGAACGGCGCTGCCGCAAGATCCGCCAGTTCAGCTTCGGGCGGCTTGGTGAGATCGATCGTGCCGGTCGATTCGCCATGGCGGAATTGCAGATGGGCGCCGAACTTGTTCGCAAGGCCCCGCATCGCGTGATTCTCGGCGCCCGTGGTGATGCGCAGGCGTCTGTAACCCTTCCAGCGCGCCTCCGCGATCAGGCGGCGGAACAGCACCGTGCCGACGCCCTGGCGGCGCGCGGAGGCTTCCACGCTGAAAGCGACCTCGGGCAACGAATCGCCTTCCGGCGGATGCAGCTCAGCCGCACCACGGACCACGCCGTCGACGATATAGGCGACGATCACGGTGCCGTCCTCGGCACAGCGGGCGGCATACCGCTCGATAAAGCTGTCGTCGAGAAAGCCGTTGAAACGGTCGTGCCGGCTTTCGGCGTCGAGCCTCAGCAGGTGATCGCGCAGGAGCGGCAGCTCTTCCTGCTGGATCAGGGTCCGTACATAGCCCGGAGCGGTGCGGACGGTCTCTTTTAGTGCCACGTCAAAACTCCTCTTTGGTGTCCCTCGAGGAGGCGTTCGAATCCCTAGGTCCCCAATATTGTGCGTCGCAGCATCTCTTTCAAGACGGGAACCTGCCCAAGTTAGCGGCATGTAAGTGACAATTCGTTAATGAAATCAAGGCTCCGTAATCATACGAGGACTAACTGCGTCTGGGTCACGACAGCTACCAATTTACCGTCCTCGGTCTCCAGCCGCGTGGTCCAGACCTGGGTCCGCCGGCCCCGGTGGACGGGCGTAGCGGTGGCGATCACCGTGGTTCCCTCCTTGGCGCCGCCGATGAAGTTGGTCTTGCTCTCCAGCGTGGTGGTGCCCTTGGCGTCCTCCGGCAGGTTGATGACAGTCGCGGCCGCGCCGACGGAATCGGCCAGCGCCATCACGGCGCCGCCGTGAATGGTGTGGTGGAGCGTGCAGAGATCGGGCCTGACCGTCATCCGTGCGACCACGCGATCCTTCTCGGCCTCGACGAATTCGACGCCCTTGAGCTCGGCGAACGGCATCTTCATCGCTTTAAGTTTCTCAAGCGGCGTCATCGGATCTCCTCCCAATTCCTTGTTGTCTCAAGGTGAATGGCTTCGATCAGCAAAGCAATGACGTCCGAGGTCATGGCCCTGCTGACATCTTTGCCGGCATTTGGGCATATGCTCCTGCCATGCGCCACTTCCCGCCCCGCCGCATCGTCTGCCTGACCGAGGAAACGGTCGAAACGCTCTACCTGCTCGGCGAGCAGGATCGCATCGTCGGCGTCTCCGGTTACGCGGTGCGCCCGCCCCAAGTGCGTCGTGAGAAACCACGGGTGTCGGCGTTCGTTTCGGCGGACATTCCAAAAATCCTGGCGCTCGAACCGGACCTCGTGCTGGCCTTCTCCGATCTCCAGGCCGGCATCGTCGCCGATCTCGTGCGCGCCGGCATTGCCGTCCACGTCTTCAACCAGCGCGACGTCGCCGGCATCCTGGCGATGATCCGCACGCTCGGGGCGCTGGTCGGCGCGGCGGAGCGCGCGGGACATCTAGCCGAGGATTTCGAACATCGCCTCGCCGCGATCGCCGCAACGCCCCGCCCCTCGCCGCGGCCAAAGGTCTATTTCGAGGAGTGGGATGATCCGCTGATCTCCGGCATCGGCTGGGTCTCCGAGTTGATCGAGATCGCCGGTGGCGAGGATGTGTTCCCGGAGTTGCGGCATCGGCAGTCCGCGAAGGACCGCATCGTCTCGGCGGAAGCTGTCCGTGTGGCCGCCCCCGAAATCATCCTCGCCTCCTGGTGCGGCAAGAAGGTCGTGCCCGCCCGCATTCGCCAGCGCGATGGCTGGGCCGAGATTCCGGCCGTGCGCGACGATCGCATTGTGGAGATCAAGTCGACGATCATCCTGCAACCCGGGCCGGCCGCGCTGACGGATGGGCTAGATGCGATTGTGAGGGCGCTGTGGGGCGAGCGCGGGTGAATTGCTGCGTCGTCACCCTCTATGGCCCGTCATCCTGAGGCGCGAGCTGCACGGTGCGCAGCACCGTGCAGGGAGCCTCGAAGGATGAACGGCCCGGATGCAGCCGGGCCGTCGCCCTTCGAGGCCTCCGCTGCGCTCCTGCACCTCAGGGTGACGGTGATCGAGTTGAGCACACGGCTCCTTCCTCCTCGTCCTTGCAAGCGCAGCGAAGCGATTCAGAGTTTCGCCGGGGAACGATTCTGGATTGCTTCGCTGCGCAATGACGTTGAAGCGCCCTCGTCTCACGTCACCGCGTTCACGACCTGATACTCCGGCCGCTTCCACACCTCGCCTTTGACGATCTCCTCGATGATCTCAGCCGCCTTCAGCACCTCGGCCTCGCCGATATAGAGCGGCGTAATCCCAAACCTCATGATATCCGGCGCGCGGAAATCGCCGATGACGCCGCGGGCGATCAGGGCCTGCATGGCGGCATAGCCGCCGTCGAAGGCAAAGGAGACTTGTGAGCCGCGGCGTTCGTGCACGCGCGGCGTGACGAGCTTGAGCTGCGGACAGCGGCGCTCGACCTCGGCGATCAACAAATCGCCGAGCGCCAGCGAGCGCGCACGAACGTCGGCAATATCGACGCGGTCCCAGATGTCGAGCGAGGCCTCCAGCGCTGCCATCGCCAGCACCGGCGGAGTGCCGACGCGCATGCGTTCGACGCCGCCGGCAGGCGCATAGCCGAGATCGAAGGCAAAGGGTTTTGCATGGCCCATCCAGCCGGACAGCGCGGCCCGCGCCCTGTCGGCATGACGCGGCGCGACGTAGAGGAAGGCCGGCGCGCCGGGGCCGGCGTTGAGATATTTGTAGGTGCACCCCGCGGCGAAATCGGCGCCGCTGCCGGCGAGATCGACCGGCAACGCGCCGGCCGAATGCGCGAGGTCCCAGACGGTGACGATGCCGAGCGCATGCGCTTTTGTGGTCAGCTTCGCCATGTCGTGGCGGCGGCCGGTGCGGTAGTCGACCTCGGTGATGTAGAGCACCGCGATCTCCTCCGACAACGCGGCCTCGATCTCCTCTGGCGCGACCAGGCGCAATTGATGCCCGCGCCCCAGCGTCGCAATCAGGCCTTCGGCCATGTAGAGATCGGTCGGGAAATTGCCGGTGTCCGACAACACGACCAGGCGCTCCCGGTTCATGTCGAGCGCGGCGGCGAGCGCCTGATAGACCTTCAGCGACAGCGTATCGCCCATCATCACAGAGCCGGCCTCCGCGCCGATCAGCCGCGCGATGCGGTCGCCGACCCGGCGCGGCTGGACGTACCAGCCCGCCGTGTTCCAGGCGCGGATCAGCTCGTTGCCCCACTCGGCCGTGATGACGCGGTTGACGCGCTCGGCCACGCCAAGCGGCAGTGCGCCGAGCGAATTGCCGTCGAGATAGATCACGCCCTGAGGCAGATGGAACAGCGCTCTGGTGTCGTCATAGACGCGCAAGCGGATTTCGGTCATGGACACCTCTAGAGAATGGTGCGGACGCGCCAGAGCTCGGGGAACAGCTCGACCTCCAGCATGCGCTTGAGGTAGCTCACGCCACCAGTGCCGCCGGTGCCGCGCTTGAAGCCGATGACGCGTTCGACCGTCGTCACGTGGTTGAAGCGCCAGCGCCGAAAATAATCCTCGAAGTCGACGAGCTTTTCGGCGAGCTCGTAGAGCATCCAGTGCGTCTCCGGCGCCTCGTAGACCTCGCGCCAGGCCTGAAGTACGCCCTCGTGGAGGCTGTGGGTCTCGCGTACGTCGCGCGACAATACCGCGGCCGGTATCTTGAGGCCGTGGCGGTCGGCGAGCCGCAGCACCTCGTCATAGAGGCTCGGCGTCGCAAGCTCGGCCTCCAGGAGTTTCGTCGTCTCTGGATCATGCGCGTGCGGCTTCAGCATGGCGTGGTTGCGGTTGCCGAGCAGATATTCGATCAGCCGGTACTGACGCGACTGGAAGCCCGAGGACTGGCCGAGCTTGGAGCGGAAGCGCGTGTATTCGCTCGGCGTCATGGTGCGCAGCACATCCCAGGCGCTGTTGAGCTGCTCGAAGATGCGCGACACCCGCGCCAGCATCTTCATTGCCGGTGCCACCTCGTCCTGCGCGATCGCGCGGCGCGCGGCGCTGAGCTCGTGGATGGCGAGCCGCATCCACAATTCGGTGGTCTGATGCTGGATGATGAACAGCATCTCGTCATGCGCCTCCGACAGCGGATGCTGCGCGGTGAGGATCGCATCCAGCGCCAGATAATCGCCGTACGACATCCGCCGGGTGAAATCGGTCTCTGCGCCTTCGCTGGTGGGATCGTAATCGCTGGACGTCATGACAAGCCCCTCTCGATCATCCCTCTCGTAACTTCAGTCGAGGCCGACCAGGCGCGCGGTGATCGGCGACGACGGATCCTTCAGTCCGTCGACCACCGTGAAGTGGTTAAGCCCGGGCTCGATCGTAAGGTGCGTCGGCACATCAAAACCGGTCCAGACATTCGCCATCAGCTCGGACTGGCGGATGAACTCGGGCCGTTCGGCGCCGCCGACCCAGGCCGCAACCGGCGCATGCCCACGCGGCACATGCAGCGCCGCGCTCTCGAGCGTCGCCTCCTCCGTCGTCATCCGAAGCGTCTGGTTCATCTTCGTCTTCAGCAGCGGGCGCAGATCGTGCAGGCCGCTGATCGAGAGCGTCGCGGCGATGCGGTTGTAGACGGCAGGCTCGAGGCGGCTGTCGTCGCACAGCATGCGCGTGACGAGATGACCGCCGGCGGAATGGCCGGCAAGCCGGATCGGGCCGGAGACGAGCGAGGCCGCCTTGGCGATGGCGGCGGCGATCTCTGCCGTAATGTCGGAAATGCGCGCGGCCGGCGTCAGCGTGTAGCTCGGCAGCGCGACCGTCCAGCCGTGATGCCGTCCGCCTTCGGCGAGATCGGTCCAGTCCGACTTGGCAAAGCGCATCCAGTAGCCGCCGTGCACGAAGACGACGAGGCCCTTGCTATCGCCATCGGGCAGGATGAGATCGAGGTGCTGGCGCTGGCCGGGACCGTAGGCGATGTCGGGGCGAAAGCCGCGGAGTCCCGCACGATAAGCCGCCGCCCGCTCCGCCCACAGCGCCGGCAGCTTGTCCGAGCCCGGCACATGGGCCGAGTTGGCATAGGCATCATCCCAATCGCGCATTGTCACTCCCTGACGGACTCGGCCTGCGACTGCGCGCCAGTCTGCCACCGGCGCCGCCGGCATCCTAGTCTTTACTTTAAGCTTAAAGCATTTGGTGGCGCCCGTGTTTCGGGCAGCGGCGACGCCCAGAATCCAGAAATCGTAGGGTGGGCAAAGGCGCTCTTGCGCCGTGCCCACCATTTCCGCTCGGAGTGGTGGGCACGCTTCGCTTTGCCCACCCTACGAACTCAGCGCGCGAAACACCTACCCGTTCTCCACCCCGCACCATTCCGCGATGAACAGCGCCATCGCCTTGGTCGCCTTCTTCAGCGACTCCAGGTCGACATATTCGTTGAAGCCGTGCATCTCGCCGCCGCTCGCGCCGAAGCAGAGGCTTGGGATGCCGTGGTTGAGGCCGTAGAATCGGGTATCGGTGAGCGCGGTGAAAACGAGATCCTCGACCGCGCCGCCATAGGCCTTGTCGAAGGCCTTGGCGAAGGCGGCTTCCGGAGCGGCGGCGTCGGTCAACTCATAGCCTTCCGACAAAAAGCCCGACCATTCGACCTCAGGCGGATTGTTGGCGAGAAAGCGATGGTTGCGCGCCGCGGCGGCGACGCAGGCCAGAATCTCCTTCTGGTGATCGGCGATCGACCAACCCGGCAGCACCGCGATGCGGCAATCGACGTCGCACCAGGCCGGCACGCTGGACGCCCAGTCACCGCCCTTGATGATGCCGGGGTTGAAGTTGATGGGATGATTTAGCGTCTTGAAATGGCGGTCGGCCTTGGCGCGCTCGTTCCACTCGATCTCGAGCTTTTGCAGCGCCTGGATCAGATGATAGGCCGCCATGATCGCGTTGGCGCCGGAGCCGGCAAAGGCGACATGGGTCGGATGGCCTTTCACGCGCAGGCGGAACCAGATCACGCCGACCTGCGAGCGCACCATCTTGCCGCCGGTCGGCTCCGGAATGAAGCAGGCATCGGCGCGATAGCCGCGCTGAAGCGTCGAGAGCGCACCGACGCCGGTGCTCTCCTCTTCGATCACTGACTGGAAGTGGATCCGCGCCGTCGGCCGGAGACCAGCGGCCTTGATCGCGTCCAGCGCATAGAGCGCGCCGATGGTGCCGGACTTCATGTCGCAGGCGCCGCGGCCGAACATCTTGCCGTCCTTGATCACCGGCGAGAATGGCGGGGTATCCCACAGCTCCAGCGGACCGGCAGGCACCACGTCGCAGTGCCCCTGCAGGATCAGCGATTTGCCGGCCTCGGTTCTGGGACGATATGTGCCGACCACCGTGCGCGCCCTGGAGAAATCATGCTCGATCGCCCCAAAGCCGCGCAGGTCCTTCAAATCGTCGACATCGATGTGCCAGTCGTCGACCTCGTAGCTGCGCGCCCGCAGGAGGTCGCCGATCATGTCCTGGCACGGACCCTCGGCACCGCGGGTCGAGGGGATCGCGACGAAATCGCGTGTGGTCGCAAGCTGGGCGTCGAAGCCGGCGTCGACGGCGTCGACAATCCTCTGCTGCGTTTCGGCATTCATCAGGCAACTCCAGGCATTCAAGAGGTCCAAGGAGCGCGCAAGCTAGCCGATTTCAGCCGGTCGGGTACTGCTTAAAATAGGCATCCCGCAATGCATCTTCGAGCAACCGGCCTTCGGAATAGCCATTCAGCGTCGCAGGCCGCGTCACGCCGTCGAGCAGACGCGCGCACGGCTCCGGCGCGCCGAGCACCGTGCGCACCGGAATACGCTCGGCATAGATCGGCAACGCGTAGTCTTCCTCGTCGTCGGCGACGCCCTTGGCGCGGATTTTCGCCGACGCCTCCTCGATCTCCATCGCGATGAAGGAGGTCGCCTTGATCTCCTGCGTGTTGCTCTGGCGCAAGCTTGCCGTGCGATCCGGGAAGAAGCGGTCGACCATGGCGACCAGCGCGCGCTGCTTCTCCTCGGGATCGGTGACGAGATAGGCGATGCCGAAGGCCATCACGGCACGGTAGTCGGCGGAGTGGTTGAAGCCGCAGCGTGCCAGCACGAGGCTGTCGAGATGGGCCACCGTCACGCACACGCGCTCGCCCTTCGACTGGTTGCGCAGCATGCGGCTGGCGCTTGAGCCGTGCCAATAGAGCTTCGTCCCCTCGCGCCAGAAGAAGGTCGGCGTGCAATAGGGCTGGCCGTCGATCGCATAGGAGACGTGACAGAGCATCGAGGAATCCAGGATGCGGTGGACGGTGGCACGATCGTAGAAGCCGCGGTCGTGACGGCGCTTGACCTGATTGCGCGCTGACGTCGGATAGGAATTTTGAGTATCGCTTTGGCTCACGGCCGCTCCTGTCGGGACTGGAAGAATGCCAGGAGAGTTGTAGCGGTGGATTTGGTCTGCGATAGTGCCAATTCCGTGCAAAAAATTCCGACCAATCTGGCACCCTCGCCGGCCAAGTCCGAGCTGCCGCTCGACCTCACCGGCCCGCACATCACGGCCGGCGCCTCCGCGGCGCAGCGGCTCTACCAGGCGCTGTGCGAGACGATCGTGAGCGGGCTGGTGAAGCCCGGCGAGCCGTTGCCGCCATCGCGCACGCTCGCAAAGCAGACGGGATTTCGACGCAACGCCGTCGTCACCGCCTATGAGCGCCTGATCGCCGACGGCTTCGCCGAAGCGACCGTCGGCTCCGGCACCTTCGTCGCCGCGCGCATTCCGGCACGCGCGGCCGGGCCAACCAAGCCGAAAGCCGCGGTCGAGGCGCCGCGTCAGGGCGCGTTCTCGCTCGGTTGCACCCATATCGACGAGCGCGCGGTGCAGCGTTTGCGCGCCTTCGTGGGGCGGCGCATGCGCGCCTTCGGTGCCGAGCACCTCCATTATGGCGATCCGCGCGGCAGCCGCGAGCTGCGCGCCGCAATCGCCGATCACCTGTTGTCGGCGCGCGGCCTGCGCTGCGATCCCGACCAGATCATGCTCACGTCGGGAACGTTACACGCGTTACGCATCGTTCTCGGCGCGATCCTCAAACCGAACGATCAGGTCTGGTGCGAGGATCCCGGCTATCCCGCCGCCCGCGGGACAATTGCTCATTGTGGCTATCGCACGGTGTCTGTTCCCGTCGACGAGCACGGCATGCGCATTGCCAAGGGCCGCACCGCGGCTCCTTCCGCGCGCGCGGCCTATGTGACACCGTCGCATCAATTTCCGCTGGGCGTGCAGATGTCGATGCCGCGGCGGCTCGAGCTTTTGGACTGGGCGAAGACGGCCGGTGCCTTCGTGTTCGAGGACGATTACGACAGCGAGTTCCGCTACGACGGCGCGCCGCTGATGTCGCTCGCCGGCATCGATCGTCTCCAGCGCGTGATCTACATGGGCACCTTTGCAAAAACCCTGTTTCCTGGCCTGCGCATCGGCTATTGCGCGCTGCCCGAGCGCCTCATCACTGACGTCACGGCCGCGCGCGCCGCACTCGACCGCTTTCCCGGCACGCTGATGGAAGGCGCGGTCGCCGACATGCTCCATTCCGGCGGCTTCGCTGCAAATCTGAAGCGCGTCCGAAAACTCTATCGCGAGGCGCGCGATGCGCTGGCGACGACGCTCGAAGCCGCCTCCGACGGGATACTCTCGGTGCCGGTGCCGTCGCAGGGCCTGCATCTGGTCGCGCGGTTCGATGCATCGATCGATCTTGCGGTCGCGGCCCGGGCGAAACAAGCCGCCGGTGCGGAGGGCTGGCTGTTGGCCGACACCTATATGCGCGCGCGTCCTCTGCCCGGCTTCGTGCTGGGATTTTCGGGGCATGCGATTCCGCAACTCGTCGCATCCGCAGAGCTGCTGGCACGCGCGTCGCGCGCGGCCTTGCGCGCCAAAAGCAAGCCGGCCCGCCGGGCGTGACGAAGGTTCACTATCAGAATCGCGCGCAGCTCCCTAGATTGCGCCATCGATGCCGGGACCTCTCATCATGCTGCTGCGCCGCGCGACCTGCCTTTCGCTCCTGATCTCGATCGTGCTCGCCACGACGGCCCGCGCGGGCACCGTCGGGCGCGAACAGGACATCGTCGACCTCAAGCTCGGTCAGCGCGTGCTCGTGGATGACGGAACCTGCCCCGCCGGACAAGTCAAGGAAGTGCGCGGCGCGAAGATGACCGACCAGGGGGTCTCGCGGACGAGTGCCTGCGTGCCGCGTTTCGGTCCGAAATCGAAGTGACGGACTAAAAGCCCTACTTCGCCGGTTCGAACATGCACTGCAAGGTCGGTTTGGCGATCTTGGTGAAGGTCGGACCGATCTCGCTCTGCTTGGATGCCGGGACCCAGTCGGTCTCGATCGTCGGCACGCCGGTCTCGCTGATGCCGCGCAGCAATGCTTCGCGCAGGTCACGGTCCTCGACGACGGCCGCGGCATGATCATGCAGGCAGCCGCAAACCTCCTCCGGATGCTCCCGGCGGCCGAGCATATGCGGCGCGCATAGCCGCACGAACTCGCCGCGGGGATCCGGCAATCTATTGGGAGAGCGCACCTGCGCCTGGGCAGAACTGATTGCTGCGAGGGAAATGAATGCTGCGGCGCAAAGACGGAAGTGCATGATGGCGGTGCCGGCTGGTTTTCTTTGCCTTGCGATCAGAAGCGCGCAGCGACCACGATCGGCTGCGGCGCCGGGGCAACCGGCGAGCCGCTGTACTCGAAGGCGCCAACGCCCGGCAGGCTGCCATCGGCCGAACCCGCCACCGAGGAGCCAACGAGCACGAGGCCGAAAGCAACGATGAAGCTGAGCGCGCGCATTGACTGTCTCCAGGATCTGTTCGGCCGGCGGTGCGCCGTTTCGTTGCGGAACCTGATAACCATGCGTCGTTTCGTCCGTGATGCGCCAAAAGCGCAAAATGGTTTCGTGTTCGTGCGAATTGTTTCGTCGGACGCGAGGCGACGAAACAATTCTCGGAAAACACCAATCATTTCAAATGGGTCGCGCAGCAGTTTCACCTTGTCCGGCAAGCGGCCATGCGCCCGGGCGTTCACCTGAGGGATGGCCATCATGCTGGCGACAGATCGCGCAGCGTCGCGCGACTCGGACCGGTGGACGGATTGCGCCAATCAACGACCCGACCACGGCCGCACCGCCTCGTCAGGCGCCAATCCTTCGGGCGCCAGTCCTTCAGGCGCCAATTCTTCCGGCGCAATGGCGCAGCAATCCAGCCCCGGCTATGAGGCCGCGCCGCCGACATTCGTGCGGCTGACCGGCTCGCATCTCGTCAAGCCGCGCGCGCCGCGTCAGGACTAAAGACGCCGTCACTGGGTGAAGAAGTCGCCGCACTTCTCGATGTTCGTATCAGACGTCCCCCACGGCATGATCGGCACCGTCGAGGTCGAGTTCTTCGGTGAGCCCTCGATCAGCTTGTCGGAATAGACCATGTAGACGAGCACGTTGCGCTTGACGTCGCAGCCGCGCACGATCTGCATCTTCTTGAAGAACAGCGAGCGGCGCCGGCGGAACATGTCATCGCCCTGCTCGAGCTTGTTCTTGAACTTGATGGGGCCAACCTGGCGGCAGGCCAGCGAGACGTCAGAGACCTCTTCGGCCAGCCCCAGCCAACCCTTGAAGCCACCCTTCTCCGGCACGGTAAAATGACAGGCCACGCCTTCCACCTCGGGGTCGTCCAGCCCGTAGGTCGCAAGCTTGTCATTCGGGCTGACCCATTTGAACACGGTGGAGCGGCGGAAGATCAGATCCGGCTCGTCGGCAGCTAAGGCGGAGGTCGCGGGCAGGATCAGCAACGGGAAGAATAAAACGAGGTCTTTCAAGCGGATGCCGAAGAGACCGGGGAAGCGGGATGACATGAAGTACTCCGGTAGCAGTCCCCGCAATGTAGGCATGGGACAGCCGATCAGGAAGGCGGCCGCAGGCCAGGGACGGCCACCGTTTACCGGTCTGTGAGGCTTTTTTGCTACGGCTTGGACAAAACTAGCCTGCCGCACAACCGCCGTGCTGGTGAACGCATATTCCCTCTGGGAGACTAAAGAGTGATTTGGAATTGTGGATTCGAGGATGAATAGCGTGAAGGGGTCCAGTTCTATCGCCGCATCGGCGCGGTTCTGGCACGTCGCCGTTTTGACGGCGGCGGGTGCGATCGGTACGACAACCCAAGCGGAAGCAGCGTTTTATTATTGGACGGATTATTCCGACGGCTCCTATTTCACCCGGCAGGAGCGCCATCCGGAAATGCTGCGGCCGAAGCCGCAGAAGCGCAGCGCGACCGGCAAGAAGAAAGACGTCGTCGTCGAGAAGGAAAGCGGAGCCAAGCCGCAAGGACCTCTCGTCATCGTTGTCTCGATCGACCGGCAGAAGGTGACGATCTACGACTCCAAGGGGGTGTTCGCGGAATCCCCTGTGTCGACCGGCATGAAAGGCCATTCCACGCCGATGGGCGTGTTCAGCGTCATCCAGAAGCACAAATTCCACCACTCCAACATCTATAGCAACGCGCCGATGCCGTACATGCAGCGGATCACCTGGTCCGGCGTCGCCATGCATGCCGGCGTGCTGCCAGGCTATCCGGCCTCGCACGGCTGCATCCGCATGCCGATGGCGTTTGCAGTGAAGATGTGGAACTGGACCAAGATGGGCGCGCGCGTGATCGTCACGCCCGGCCAGATGACGCCGCAAAGCTTTTCGCATCCGCTCCTCGCCTCCGTGCGCGTGCCGCCGCAACCCGCGGCCAGCCTCGAGCCGCAGACCAATGGCGGCGACAAGGCGGATAAGGGTGCCGCGGAGACCAAGGCCGCGGAGGTGACCGTTGGAGAGGCGAAGCCCACCGAGACCAAGACGGCCAGCGCGGATGCCGTCCCCGAGCTGCGCTCGACGGTCGGCCACGCCGTGATGTCGGACGCGACCGGAGCCGCCTCACCGGCCGACAAGGCCGAAGCAACTGAGACGAAGACTGCCGAGGCGTCCGAACCGGCGAAGCCGCAAGCCGAGCAGGCTGCCAAGCCGGCCGAGGTGACGAACGTGGAGGCAAAGCCTGCCGCCAGTGCCGATGCTTCCAAGGACGCACCGAAGGCCGAAGCCAGGCCCGCCGAGAAGATTGAGGCCGCCAAGCCTGAGACTGTCAGGTCTGAGGCAGCGAAGTCTGAACCGGCCAAGACCGAAGCTGCCAAGAACGAGGCCGCCGAGGCCGCGAATAAACCCGACACGACGGTAACAGCGCCCGCGCAAGCCGCTTCGCCGGATGCGACGAAGGACCAGACCCGCGTCGCCGATCCCGCGCCCGCCGCAAAGCAGGAGCCGCCAAAGCGCGCCGGTCAGATTGCGGTGTTCATCAGCCGCAAGGATGGGAAGATCTATGTGCGGCAGAATTTTTCGCCGCTGTTCGAGGCGCCCGCGACCATCGCGGCGAGCGATCGGCCGCTCGGCACGCATGTCTTCACCGCCGAGGTGGACAAGACCGACACCAATGCGCTGCATTGGTCGGTCGTGTCGCTGCCCGTCTCCGTTCGCGCCGCCGCACGCGAGGATGACAACCACATCACGCGCCGCCAGCGTAACGCCGCCGTGGTCCCCGTTGCCGCAAAACCGGTGATCATGCCGGACAGTCCGGCCGAAGCGCTCGATCGAATCTCGATCCCTGCCGACACCATGGCGAAGATCAACGAGATGATGACCAGCGGTGGCTCGATCATCGTCTCCGACCAAGGCATCAACCAGGGCGAGACCGGCGAAGGGACCGACTTCATCGTGCGCCTGTATTGAGCGCTTCGCCGCTTAAGATAACGCGGTGTTGAGCAGGCCATTGGCGCCGGCGGCGTAACATGTATCCCCGGATCATCTCGGGGGACGCTGCCATGCTGAACCGCAGGACCATGCTGACCACGGCGCTCGCGGCGTCGGCCGCCTCCGCAACGCGCGCGCTGGCCGATGGCGGCATGAGCCGAATATCGGCCTACGCCTTCTCCTTCCCGGCGCTTTCGGGTGACGACATCCGCCTCGCCGCGTTCACCGGCCGGCCGCTGCTGATCGTCAACACTGCCTCGCTCTGCGGCTACACTCCGCAATATGCTGGGCTGCAGGAGCTCTGGAGCGAGTTTCGCCAGCGCGGGCTGACCATCATCGGCGTGCCCTCCAACGATTTCGGTGGCCAGGAGCCCGGCGGCATGAGCGAGATTTCGGAGACCGCACACCACCAATACGGCGTTACCTTCCCCATCACGGCCAAGGCCGTCGTGATCGGACCGGCAGCGCATCCCTTCTACAAGTGGGCCGCGGAGGCACGGCCGAAGGAGGTTCCGCGCTGGAACTTCCACAAATACCTGATCGGCCGCGACGGCTATATCGCCGAAGTGTTTGCGTCCGCGGTCGAACCGACCGACACACGGGTGAAAACAGCTGTCGCCAAGGCGCTGGCAGATAGCTGATGCGCGGCGACCCAAGACGGTTGGGCACAATTATGGCGAAGCGCCAAACAGCCGTTGCAATGGCGATGGCGCACCATCTAGGCTAGGATCATATGGGGCAGGATGGGTTTTGCCGGGGGCGAAAAGCCGCGGCGGAACAACGGGATCAATCTCGAGGACAACACCATGCGTGTGGCGGCAGGACTGATTTTGGCAAGCGCGATGTCTGTTGCGATGGCAGGCGCAGCATGGTCACAAACCCCGGCAGCGAAGCCCGCGGCCGCGACGCAAGCCGCGCCAGCTGCGGCGGCACCGGCGGCAGCAGCCGCGCAGCCCGCGCTGGCCAATCCGCCTGCGCCGAAACAGGCGGCGCAGCCGGCGCGCGCCGCTTGCAACAATCCGGACGCACTGGGCGTTGCCCGCACCGTCGAGATTGACACCACCGGCGGTCCCGGCTTCGGCTTCGAGCACTTCAAGGAGCTCGACTTCCTGCGCGACCACGAGGTCGTCCTGACCTTCGACGACGGTCCCTGGCCGCACAACACGCCGGCGGTGCTGAAGGCGCTCGCCGATCAGTGCACCACCGGCATCTTCTTCCCGATCGGCAAGCACTCGACCTATGAGCCGGAGATCCTGAAGCAGGTCTATGCCGCCGGCCACACCATCGGCGCGCACACCTGGTCGCATGCCAATCTCAACAACAAGAAGCTCACCGAGCAGCAGAAGAAGGACGAGATCGAGAAGGGATTCAGCGCGGTGAAATGGGCGCTCGGCGGCATCGCGCCCTCGCCTTTCTTCCGCTTCCCGGCGCTCCAGCATCCGCCCGAGATGGTCACCTATCTCGGCAACCGCAACGTCGCGATCTTCTCCTGTGACCTAGACTCCTTCGACTTCAAGGCCTCCAAGCCCGAGAAGGTGATCGAGACCGTGATGAAGAAGCTCGACAAGCTGGGCAAGGGCATCATCCTGATGCACGACTTCCAGAAGCACACCGCCGAGGCCCTGCCCGAGCTCTTGAACCGCCTCAAGGCCGGCGGCTTCAAGGTGGTGGCGATGCGCGCGAAGGCGCCGGTCTCAACGCTGCCCGAATACGACCAGGAGCTGCTCAAGGACGTCAAGCTGCCCACGGTGAGCCAGCGCCCGGTCAACAGCGTGGTGACGACCGTTTCCGAATAGCCGTCACACTTTGTCTCTCCGCTTCGAAGGCTACGTCATCGTCTCCGCGGACGGCATGCTCGCCGACGCGGGTCATGTCATGCCCGACAGCCTGAAGTTCGACGGCGACAAGCTGTTCTTCGAGCAGGCGCTCGATCGCGCCGCGCTGATCGTGCACGGCCGGCACTCGCATGAGCAGCAGCCGAACTCGCCCAAGCGCAAGCGGCTGGTCCTGACCCGCAGGATCAGGGCCCTTACCGTCGATCCGGAGCTGCCGAACGCAACGTTGTGGAATCCGGACCATGCGAGCTTCGAGGAGGCGAGCGCCTTCGCCGACGTCACCTCCGGCACGGTCGCGATCATCGGCGGTCCCGTCGTATTCGACATGTTCATGGACCGCTACGACACGTTCTGGCTGTCGGAAGCGCCACGCGTGCGGTTGCCCGGCGGCGAAGGCTGCTTCGTGGGCGTGCCGGAACGGACGCCGCATCAGGTGCTTGCCGCGCATGGGATGAAGCCGGGCACGCCATACATGCTCGACGCGGCGCATGACGTGACGGTTACGCCGTGGCGGCCGGCGCGAGACTCCAACTAAATCTCGAAGAACAACCCCATGCACAGTACCGGTGTCTTGATACCCGCGTACAACGCGTACGTTTGTCACGCAAAGCGAACGACGCCCTTGACGGCCTAAGAGCGTGCGATGTTCGAGAGCTCGTACTTCTCGAGTTCAGCGCGCACGTCCTTGAGGACGCTTAACCAATCGCCGGGCTGAGGTTGCCGGAACTGCCGCAGCGTCGGATACCAGGGGCTGTCGTCGCGGTTCAGCAACCAGCGCCAGCACCGGTCGAAGCGATTGAGCAGCCAGACAGGGCGGCCAAGCGCTCCTGCAAGATGCACCACCGCGGTATCGACACTGATGACCAGATCGAGCGCCTCGATCAGCGCGGCCGTTTCACCGAAGTCGTGGAGGTCATCGGTCCAATCGTGCAATGACAGACCGGGCGGCGGCGATTGGCCGGCCGCCGGTCCTTTCTGCAATGAGACGAAACTCACCCCCGGCAGGTCCGCCAGCTCTGAAAATCGGTCAAGCGGAATGGATCGCCGCCGGTCGCCGCTCATCGCCTGATTGCCTGCCCAGACGAGGCCGACCCGCAGGCCATTGAGTTGCCGGACCCGCTGGCGCCAGGCCGCCACGCGTTGCGGATCGGCCCGGAGATAGGATGCCTGTTGCGGGATGGTTTCGAGGGTGGTGCCAAGGACCCGCGGCAGACTCAACAGTGGGCAATACAGATCGAATGACGGCAGCGGATCGCCAAGGGCGACGATGCCCTCGATTCCCGGCAGCCCCGCCAGGAGCGGCACCAGCGGCCGCTGAACCTCGAGAACGATTCGCCGCCCCGCCGCAATTGCCGGCACGAAACGGCAAAACTGAAGCGTGTCGCCCAGGCCCTGCTCCGCATGAACCAGCAGGACCCGATCACCAATATCCCCTCCGCTCCAGAGAGGCTGGCGGAAGCCGCGAAGCTGCGACTTTTTCCTATCCTGCTTCCACCGCCACTCATATTCCCGCCATCCTTCGTCGAACTGGCCTGCCAGCAACAGCGCGACCCCAAGGTTGAAATGCGCGTCGGGATAGTCCGGCCTTTGCGACACTGCCATTCGCAAACTCCGAATGGCATCATCAGGCCGCCCAAGATCGACCAGCAAGGTGCCGAGATTATTGAGCGCCTTGGGCCAAGCCGGATTGTGATCGAGAGCCGCCCGATAGCAAGATTCCGCTTCTTGGAAACGACCGGACTCGCGAAGGGCGTTGCCCAAGGTCAGTTGCGCCTGCACATCGTCCGGCTTCAGACGCAAAGCTTCCCTGCAGCATGCTTCCGCCTCTTCCGGCCGCCCCCGGAGTCGCAGCAAGTCACTGAGATTGTTCAAAGCCTCGGGGAAACATGAATTGAGTCTGCAGGCTTCGCGAAGATTGACCTCCGCCTCGTCGAGGCGGCCCAATTTGATGAGAAGACCACCAAGATTACAATAGGCCTCCGCATATGTCGGATCGAGACGCAGGGCCTCACGATAGCAACGCTCGCATTCCTCGAAAGCGGTCAGATCGAATAGCACTGCCCCAAGGTGCAAATGGGCCGCCGCAAAATTCGGCCTATGCTGCAGCACCTGCCGAAACTCGCTGATTGCATCATCGAGACGTTTCCGCCCCGCCAGCAGATTGGCGAGTTTGAAACGGGCATCGACGTGGTCGGGAGCGTATCGCAGCGCGAGCCGGTAGTGGGCCTCCTCACCCGCGACGTCCCCACACTCACCCAGCAGGATACCAAGCTGAATGTGCACATCCAGATTGTCGGGCTTGTGCAGCAGCGCTTCCCGATAGCTCGCGACGGCCTCGCCCCTTCGTCCGAGGCCGTGCAGAGCGGCAGCCATGCTGCTGTGATAGAAGCTGTTGCGAGGTTGGAGCTTGACGGCACGGATGAAGAGATCGAGCGCCCTGTCGTGGTGACCAACCTGGAGCGAAGCAATCCCCAGAAGGAAAATGCTTTCCGCATGATCCGGCTCGGATGCCAGTATCCGCCGATAGATCGCCTCCGCTTGCGGTAAGCGGCCTGCGCGATGGTGCGCGAGACCGGCCTCGAATGAGACAGAACCTGACGAATCTTCAGCGTGCATTACGATGGACCCATCATCGATGCGAATGCGTAAGGTGCGATACAGATGCCCTTCTTGCGTGTGCCGCTCATGCAGACTCTCTGAAGCGGCCTGCCCCCCCGGCGGACTAGACAGCCAGACAAGCCGCTTGAACGCCGAGCGACTCTCGAACTTACCTCATGCCTCGTCTCGATCACTCTGCAGCAACGACCTTGCGCGAAGCTGGACACACCGCGAACGTCGACGCGGCAACAGTCGCCAACCCGAGATTTCGGCTTCGATTGCTTTGGATGCCAGCCAGGCTGACGGGGCGTGAGACGTCAGCTAGACGTCGCCGTAGGCCGCCTCGACCGGGCGCGTGGCCCGGCCGTAGCCGATGATCATGAACAGAGCGCCGATGATCGACAGGTTCTTCAGCGCGTCGACCAGCATCTTGGCGTTGTCGGGCGGCGCCTGATTCCAGAAATCGTAGAACAGCAGGGTTGCGACCGCGACGTAGATGATCAGCAGCATCGCGAAGAATCGCGCGCCAAAGTTCAGCGCGATCATCAGGCCCGCGATGATCTCGAGCGCGCCGACCGCGATCGCCAGCAGTTGCGGCGTGGTCATCGCGGTTGCCGTCTCGACCTGCTTTGCGTACGGCGCGATCACCTCGGGCACCACGACCTTGGTGGCGATGAAATCGGCCGTCGCCTGGATCGCGAACAATTTTGTCGCGCCCGTGTAGATGAACAGCACGGCGAACAGGATCCGCCCGAAAGTCACGAACGCTGGCATGGTCGGCCTCTTGGCAAACTCTAGAGCACGGGACGCTTGAGGTGATTATGAAGAGTCCGCCTGAGGTTTTCAAACGGGGAAATTGCGAAACGGTTTTGAAAAGATCGAGCGACCGAGGCTCCGGGTGTGTGCTCCCTCTCCCCGTTCTTACGGCAAAGGTTTGGGGTGAGGGGCTCCCCGATTACGGTAACAGTTGAAATCGCGGAAGCTCCCCCTCACCCGAATTCGAGCTGCGCTCGAATTCGACCTCTCCCCGCAAGCGGGGCGAGGTGAAAGAACAGCGCCCTACGTGAACAAGCTCGGCTGCTGCCGCGCCGCACGCTCCTGGGCTTCCACCACGGCGACCGCGGTCATGTTGAGAATGCCGCGCGCGGTGACCGAGGGGGTCAGGATGTGGGCGGGGCGTGCCGGGCCGATCAGGATCGGGCCGACGGGGAGCGCGTCCGCCAGCGACTTGATCATCTGATAGGCGACGTTGGCAGTGTCGAGGCTCGGCATGATCAAGATGTTTGCCTCGCCCTCCAGCTTGGAGTGCGGCAGCACCATTCTGCGCGCCGCCGCCGAGAGCGCGGTGTCGCCCTGCATCTCGCCGTCGGCTTCGATCTCCGGATGCTTCTCCCTCAGGAGCTGGGTGGCGTAGCGCATCTTGCGCGAGGACTCGGTGTCGTAGCCGCCAAAATCGGAGTGCGACACGAACGCGATCTTCGGCTTGATGTTGAAGCGCTGGACGTGGACCGCCGCGAGCGAGGCGATCTCGGCGAGCTCTTCCGCACTCGGATTGGGCCGCACCTGGGTGTCGGCAATGAAGAAGGCCCCCTTGCTGGTGATCAGCAGCGCCAGCGCGGCGTAGTCGCTGATCCCCGGCGAGAATCCGACGATCTCGCGGACATGACGCAGATGGCTCATGTAGCGGCCCTCGACGCCGCAGAGCATGGCGTCCGCCTCCCCGCGTGTCACCGCGAGCGCCGCGATCACCGTGTTGTTGGTGCGCACCACCGTGCGTGCCGCATCCGGCGTCACACCCCGGCGGCCGGCAACCTCGACATAGGACTGCACGTAGGAGCGGTAACGCGGATCGTCCTCGGGATTGACGAGGTCGAAGTCCTTGCCCGCCCGGATCGACAGGCCGAAGCGCTTGATGCGCGCCTCGACCACCGAGGGACGCCCGACCAGGATCGGCCGCGCCAGCTTCTCCTCCAGCACGACTTGGGTCGCGCGCAGCACGCGCTCGTCCTCCCCTTCGGCATAGATCACGCGGACCGGCTGGGTCTTGGCCTTCGCGAACATCGGCTTCATGACGAGGCCGGAGCGGAAGGCGAAGCGTTCGAGCAGCGCGCGATATTCGTCGAAATTGGTAATGGGACGCGTCGCGACGCCGGACTCCATCGCCGCCTTCGCCACCGCCGGCGCGATGCGCAAGATAAGCCGGGGATCAAACGGGCTCGGGATCAGCGAGCCGGGGCCGAAGCCGCCCGCCTCGCCGGTGTCGAGGCTGCCCTGGGAGACGGCATCGGACGGCGCCTCGCGCGCGAGCTGCGCGATGGCCTCGACCGCGGCGTGCTTCATCTCCTCATTGATCGCGGTGGCGCCGACGTCGAGCGCGCCGCGGAAGATGAAGGGAAAGCACAGGACGTTGTTGACCTGGTTCGGATAGTCGGAGCGCCCGGTGCAGATCATGGCGTCGGGACGGGCTTTGCGCGCCTCCTCCGGCATGATCTCCGGCGTCGGGTTCGCGAGCGCCATGATCAAGGGCTTGTCGCCCATCGCCTTGGCCATCTCGGGCTTGAGCACGCCCGGTGCCGAGAGGCCGATGAAGATGTCCGCGCCATCGATCACGTCGGCAAGCGTGCGCTTGTCGGTCTTCTGCGCGTAGACCGCCTTCCAGCGGTCCATCGAGGTGTTGCGGCCCTCATGCACGAGCCCGTCGATGTCGCAGACCCAGATGTTCTTGCGCTGCGCGCCCATCGACACCAGCAGATTGAGCGTTGCGATCGCCGCGGCCCCTGCCCCGGATGCCACGATCTTGACGTCGGACAGCTTCTTGCCGTTCAGCCTGAGGCCGTTGACGATGGCGGCGGCGACGATGATCGCGGTGCCGTGCTGGTCGTCATGGAACACCGGGATCTTCATGCGTTCCTTCAGCCTCGCCTCGATCTCGAAGCACTCCGGCCCGCGGATGTCCTCGAGATTGATGCCGCCGAAGGTCGGCTCCAGCGCCGCGACGGTCTCGACGACGCGATCGATGGTGTCGGCGGCGATCTCGATATCGAAGACGTCGATGCCGGCGAACTTCTTGAACAGGACCGCCTTGCCCTCCATCACCGGCTTCGAGGCCAGCGGGCCGATATTGCCGAGGCCCAGCACCGCGGTGCCGTTCGAGACCACGGCGACCAGGTTGGCCCGGGTCGTGAGCGAGGCGGCTTCGGCCGGGTTCTTGGCGATCTCGGTACAGGCGGCGGCAACGCCCGGAGAATAGGCAAGTGCGAGATCGCGCTGGTTGGCGAGCGGCTTGCTCGCCTGGATCTCGAGCTTTCCGGGGCGCGGCAGACGGTGATAGGCCAGTGCCGCCGAATGGAGATCTTCAGAATAAGACGACATGCGGTGTCTCGCCTCGCGTTATGCGGCCTCAAAGATGCATTGTCCTGACCGGCTCGCCGCAGTGCACACGGTATTCCGGCTCATGGAAACGGGGATGAAGCACGGCCGACGCCCCGGTGGCAACATCCGATTACAAGCCCATCAACAGGCCGCGCCGTCAAATATTTGAAAACCATAGCTTTCCCTGGACCGGCCAAGGTTTCGCGAATATGGCAGCTTGCGCAGTGCAAAATGAGCAACCGGAGCTGAGGAATGAAGAGAATCCTGATCGGCCTGATCGCAGCGGCCGTGCTGGCCGCAGGCGGGTGGTTCGGCTTCAACCTCTACGCCAAACATCGCGCCACCGCCGAGATCGAGGCCGCGTTCGACCAGATCCGCGCCGGCGGCGGCAAGGCGAGCTACGGCAAGGTGACCTTCGACGTGATGAGCCGGACGCTGACGATCGAGGACATCGCCGTCGAGCCCGCCCAGCAGCCGCAGGCCCGTGTCAGGATCGCAAACCTCAAGGGCACGGGAGTCCGCCAGGTCGACGAGACGCGTTTCTCGGCAGACAATATCGAGCTCGCCGGCCTGGACGTCACGCTGGAGCAGGTCGGACCGCCGGTGAAAGCCGCCTACAAGATTCCGCAGGTCACGATCCGGGATTATTCCGGCCCGATCCGCGCCCAGAGCGCGCCGACGTCGAGCTCCCTCATCGACATCTGCCGGTTTGTGCTCGATCAATATGCGACCGTCACGGCATCTTCGGTCGTAGCCCCAACCCTCACCGTCTCATTCGATGCCGGCAGCAACGCCGGCGGCAGCGGCGACATCGTCTATTCGGGGCTCGCAATCCAGAAGCTCGCCCGGGGCAAGGTCGATGCGATGAAGGCGGACCGGGCCACCTTCACGATCAACGTGCCGCAGCCTGGCAAGCAGGACAAGGTGACCGGCGAACTCTCCAATCTCGTGGTCAATGATTTCGATGCGACCGCGATCGCCGCCACGCTCGATCCGCAGAAGACTAATGACGACAGCTACCACCGCATCTACCGGCAAATCGCCGCCGGTCCCTATGTGCTGACATCGGCACAGGGCGTGCGGATCGAGGTCGATGGCGTCACTTTCGACGAGATTGCGGTGCAGCCGTCAAAATTCCGGCCAGCCGAGATTCTGGCGCTGATGCCGGCGGACCGGTCGGTTCTCCCGACACCGGCGCAGTCGCGCGAGGTGATGGAGAAGCTCGCCGGGCTCTATGAGGGTCTTCGTGTCGGCAAGATCGAGGTCGGCAGGACGTCGATGGGAACGCCGCAAGGAACCGCCAGAATCAATGCGGTCCGCTACCAGCAAGGCGAATTCGCAATCGAAGGCCTCGATGCGCCGTCCCCGAAGGGCCAGTTCAAGATGGACCGCTTCGCTCTCAAATCCTTCAGCGCGGCGAACCTGATGCGTTGGGCGGCGGGCCTGACCAACCCTGGGCAGACGCCGTCGCCGGATCAGATGCTCGGCCTGTTCCGGGTGCTCGAAGGCGCCGAGATCAAGGGCGTGGTGTCGCCCTACGGGAATGCGAAGCAATCGGTGACCATCGATACGATCAGCCTGAACTGGGGCCAGCTGGTCGGACCGATCCCGAGCAAAGCCAATCTGGTCGTGAAGATGGTTGCCCCGACCGATCCGGCCAATCCGGCGCAGATGCCACTGACCATGGCCGGCATCGACAAGCTCGCGATCGATCTCGATCTCGGCGCCGCTTGGACCGAGTCGTCCGGCTCCTTTGCGCTCGCGCCTGCGACCATCGATCTTGGCAACCTCGCCAAGGCGCAGGCCCGCGTCGCACTCGCCAACGTGCCGCGTGGCGTGTTCACGTCCGATCCGGCGCAGGCCATGGCGGAGGCAGGGAAGATCGAGGCCGGCACGGTGGAGCTCAGCCTGCACGACAATGGCGTCGTCGACCTCGCGATCGCGCAGTTCGCGCGCATGCAGAATGTCGGCCGCGACGCCGCACGACAGGCGATCATCGACGGCATCAAGGCGCAGCGCGAACAATTCGCCGACGCCAATCCCGACGCAGGCGCAGCGGTGGATGCGATCGCGAGCTTCGTCGAGACACCCGGCCAGACGCTCGCCCTCAAGCTGACGCCGCTCGGCAAGGTGCCGCTGGTTCAGCTCATGGATCTCCTCAACACCGAACCGATCATCGCGCTGGCGCAATTCCGGATCGAGACGTCGACGGGGCTCTGAGGGCTGATCTCCACGGGGGCAGTGGTCGTTGAACCCGCTGCGGTCCCTCATTCTTCGTCATTGCGAGCGCAGCGAAGCAATCCAGACTGTCGCCGCGGTGGTGCTCTGGATTGCTTCGCCGCGCTCGCAATGACGATGTGGATGCGGCCTCTCCCCGCATCCGCCTTCGCCGAAGCTTTGGCGGGACAAGCGCGAGGAGAGGCATCGAGCATCACTTCTGCGGCAGGTTGACCCGGATGTGCAGCTCGCGGAGCTGCTTGGTGGTGGCTTCCGAGGGCGCGCCCATCAGGAGGTCCATGGCCTGCTGGTTCATCGGGAACAGCGAGATCTCGCGCAGGTTCGTGGTACCGCACAGCAGCATCACGATGCGGTCGACGCCCGCCGCCATGCCGCCATGCGGCGGCGCGCCGTACTGGAAGGCGCGGTACATGCCGCCGAAGCGATCGACCACTTCCTGCTCGCCATAGCCGGCGATCTCGAACGCCTTCACCATCGCTTCCGGCACGTGGTTGCGGATGCCGCCCGATGCGATCTCGTAGCCGTTGCAGGTGATGTCGTACTGGAACGCCTTGATGGTCAGCGGATCCTGTCCCTTCAACGCCTCCAGACCGCCCTGCGGCATCGAGAACGGGTTGTGGGAGAAGTCGACCTTCTTGTCGTCCTCGTTGTACTCGTACATCGGGAAGTCGACGATCCAGGCGAGTTCGAACCGCTCCTTGTCGGTGAGGTTCAACTCCTCGCCGACCTTGTTGCGGGCCAGCCCTGAGAACTTCCAGAACTTGTCGGGATCACCGGCGACGAAGAAGGCGGCATCGCCCTCCTTGACGCCGAGCTGCGCGCGGATCGCAGCCGTGCGCTCCGGCCCGATGTTGTTCGCGAGGGGACCTGCGCCCTCGCCGCCCTCGCGCCACATGATGTAGCCGAGGCCCGGCTGGCCTTCTCCTTGCGCCCACGAATTCATGCGGTCGCAGAAGGCGCGGCTGCCGCCGCCCGGCGCGGGGATCGCCCAGACCTGGTTCTTGGGATCCTCGAGCATGCGCGCGAACACCTTGAAGCCGGAGCCGCGGAAGTGCTCGGAGACGTCCTGCATCTCGATCGGGTTGCGCAGGTCCGGCTTGTCGCTGCCATATTTGCGCAGGGCTTCCGCGAACGGAATCCGGCGCCAGCCCTTGGTCACCGGCTTGCCCTTTGCGAACTCCTCGAACACGCCGGTGATCACCGGCTCCATCGCTGCGAAGACGTCGTCCTGCGTGACGAAGCTCATCTCGACGTCGAGCTGGTAGAATTCGCCCGGCAGACGGTCGGCACGCGGATCCTCGTCGCGGAAGCAGGGCGCGATCTGGAAGTAGCGGTCGAAGCCGCTCATCATGAGCAGCTGCTTGTACTGCTGCGGCGCCTGCGGCAGCGCGTAGAACTTGCCGGGATGGATGCGCGAGGGCACCAGGAAGTCGCGCGCGCCTTCCGGCGAGGACGCGGTCAGGATCGGGGTGTTGAACTCGAAGAAGCCCTGGTCCTTCATGCGCCGGCGCATGGAGTCGATGATCGCGACGCGCGTCATGATGTTCTGGTGCAGCTTCTCGCGACGCAGGTCGAGGAAGCGGTACTTCAGCCTGATGTCCTCGGGGTATTCCTGGTCGCCGAACACTGGCAGCGGCAGGTCGCCGGCGGGGCCCAGCACCTCGATCTCGCTGACATAGACCTCGACCTTGCCGGTCGGCAGGTCGTCATTGTCGGTGCCTTCCGGGCGACGGCGAGCCTTGCCGTCCATCCGCACCACGAATTCCGAGCGCAGCTTTTCGGCCAGCGAGAACGCCGGCGAGTCCGGGTCCACCACGCACTGGGTCAGGCCGTAATGGTCGCGCAGGTCGATGAACAGCACGCCGCCATGGTCGCGAACGCGATGGACCCAGCCTGAGAGGCGGACCGTCTCGCCGATGTTGCTGTCGCGGAGCGCGCCGCATGTATGTGACCGGTAGCGATGCATGGTCGTCCCAAAATCAATGTCGGAGGATCGAATCGGACGGCCAAAAGGCCGGTCCGAAGTTGCGGCAGGGTTTACCCGACGAGACCGGGGGCGGCAACCAAGGGAGCGGCCTGTTTTGGGCCCGGAACGTCCATTTTTGGACCGTTGGGGCCCAAGCCTTTCAAAGCTAGAGCCTTTGCCGATCGGCGTTCCCCGCCTATCTTTAGGGCCATGACGGTTCATTTCCCCTTCCAGAACTCCTATTCGGCGCTGCCGGACACCTTCTTCGCCCGGGTCGCGCCGACCCCGGTCGCCGCGCCCCGGCTGATCAAGCTGAACCGGCCGCTCGCGGTTCAGCTCGGGCTCGATCCCGAGGTCCTGGAGACCCCGGAAGGCGCGGAAATCCTGGCTGGCAAGACGGTTCCTGATGGCGCCGATCCCATCGCCATGGCCTATGCCGGCCACCAGTTCGGGCAGTTCGTGCCCCAGCTCGGCGACGGAAGGGCGATCCTGCTCGGCGAGGTCATCGACAAGGACGGCGTCCGCCGCGACATCCAGCTCAAGGGAAGCGGCCCCACCCCCTTCTCCCGTCGCGGCGATGGCCGCGCCGCGCTCGGGCCGGTGCTGCGCGAATACATCGTGAGCGAAGCGATGTTCGCGCTGGGCATTCCGACCACGCGATCGCTCGCCGCCGTCGTCACCGGCGAGCATGTGCTCCGCGAGACCGCGCTGCCGGGCGCGGTGCTGACGCGCGTCGCCTCGAGCCACATACGCGTCGGCACCTTCCAGTATTTTGCCGTCCGCCGCGACACCGACGCGATCCGCCGGCTAGCCGATCACGTCATCGCCCGCCACTATCAGGAGTTGTTCAACGCCGAGCGGCCCTATCACGCGCTGCTCGCCGGCGTCGTCGCGCGCCAGGCCGAACTGGTCGCGCGCTGGCTGCTGGTCGGGTTCATCCACGGCGTGATGAACACCGACAACACCTCGATCTCCGGCGAGACCATCGACTATGGCCCCTGCGCGTTCATGGATGCCTACGATCCGGCGCAGGTGTTTTCCTCGATCGACGAGATGGGCCGCTACGCCTATGCCAACCAGCCACGCATCGCGCTGTGGAATCTGACCCGGCTCGCCGAATGCCTGCTGCCGCTGTTCTCCGACGACCAGGAGAAGGCAATCGCGGAAGCGCAGGACATTCTCGGTGCCTTCCCCGACATCTTCAGCCAAGCCTATCAGGCTGGCCTGCGCAGGAAGGTCGGTCTGTTCACGGAGCGTGACGGCGACGAGGCCCTGATCCAGGACCTGCTCGACGCCATGGCGAAGAACCAGGCCGACTTCACCCTCACCTTCCGCAGGCTCGGCGATGCCGCAGGCAATGAGGACCGCGCTAGCGACGTCCGCGCGCAGTTCATGGATCCCTCCGCTTTCGACGAGTGGGCGAAGCGCTGGCGCGAACGCACCGGCTTGGAGCCGCAGTCCGCGGCCGAGCGGCAAGCCGATATGCACGCGGTCAACCCCGCCTTCATCCCGCGCAATCACCGCGTCGAGGCGGTGATCCAGGCCGCTGTCAACAACGACGATTACACGCCGTTCGAGGAGCTGGTGAAGGTGCTGGCCAACCCGTACGACGACCAGCCCGAGTATGCGGCCTACGCCGACCCGCCGCTGCCGGATCAGCGCGTTCTCAGGACGTTCTGCGGGACGTGAGGCGCGTCGATCTTCGTAGGGTGGATTAGCCGAAGGCGTAATCCACCATCGGCTCATTCCCGCTCTCCAAAGTCGCCGACGACATTGGAATCGCCGCCCCAATCCTCGGGAAACAAACCGGCGCGGACGTCGCGATGAAACGACGAGTACGGCCAGTCGCACACCCTTGAGACATGCCCATGCTTGACGGGATTGTAATAGCAATACGCGACGTGGCGCGCGTAGTCGGCCTCGTCGAGAATAAGATGTTCCCAAAACCGGCGTTGCCAGATGCCGCGTTCGTTCCGCGCGGCGCGGACCGCGCTCAACCGCTCGGTCGATGGCAGCGCTTTGGCGAAGCGGGTCTTGATGAGCCGCCAGCGCATCGAAAAACCGGAATCGCCTGGCGGCAATGTCCAGACTGCGTGCAGATGCTCGGGCAGAACTACAAACGCGTTGATGGCGAACGGAGAGCTCTGGCGAGTTGCGGCCACCGCCTCTCGCAAGATTCCGATCTGGTCAATCAAAAGAGCCTTACGCCGATCGAGTAGATTCACCGTGAAGAACCAGCATCCTCCGGGAACGAATGCGCGGCGGTAGTCGGACATCCTCGTCGGATATCACAACCTGAGATTGGTTCACAGTGGTGGATTACGCCTTCGGCTAATCCACCCTACACTGGTGCGGACCGAGCCATCCCACGCACCTTCCGGGTGGCGAGATCGGTCGATCCATCCAGCAGTTGCGGTGCAATGCGGTAGGCGTGGAACCGCTGTCATCAAACTGATACACTCGCGCTCTAACGGGCTGGCAGGCCGTCTTGCCGGAGGCGACCGTCCTCCCAAAATCCAGACAAGCGCGCCATGCCCTTCAAATTCATCCACATCACCGACACGCACATCGCTGGCCCCGGGCTGAAGCTCTATGGGCTCGATCCGCGCGCCCGGCTGGATGCCGCCATCGCCGACATCAACAAGCACCAGCTAGATGCCGCATTTGCGGTCGTGACCGGCGATCTCACCCATTGGGGCGAACCGGAGGCCTACGCTGATTTCGCCGCGGCGATGGCCGCGCTCAAGATGCCCTACATCGCCATGGTGGGTAATCACGACCGCCGCGTCGCCTGCCTCGACGGCCTCAAAGCCGCGCCGCGCGATCCCAACGGCTTCGTGCAGGGCACGCGGACCACCGAGCACGGCCTGTTCGTCTTCCTCGACACGCTGGACGAGACCAGCCACGCCGGCGAGATGTGCGCAAAGCGTTTCGAATGGCTCGCGAACACGCTTGCCGCGGCGCCCGCCGACACGCCGTTCGTGGTGTTCATGCATCACCCGCCCTTCCCGGTCGGCGTGCACGCAATGGACGAGATCGCGCTGAAGCAGAGTGCGGAATTCGCCGAGGTGATCGCGCCCTATCGTTCGCGCATCCGTCACCTCTTCTTCGGCCATGTGCACCGGCCGATTTTCGGCAGCTATGGCAAGATCCCCTTCTCCACCCTGCGCGGCACCAACCATCAGGTCTGGTTCGAGCTCGATCCCGCCGCCACCGACCATCTCGCGAGCCACGAGCCACCGGCCTATGGCGTGGTGCTGATCGATCAGGAAAACCTGGTCGTGCACAGCCACGACTTCCTCGACACCAGTCTGCGCTTCCCCTTCGCCGCACCGGCGGGAACGGACGACCGCGACTATGCGCTCAACTTCGCGGCGCGATGAGATGAGCCTCGCTGGACCCGCGGCTCTCCCGGTCGCGACCTCGGCGCCGCCGCGACTACATGCTCTCAGGAGATTTGCCGCTGGCCTCAAGGCCTCGCTGCCGGCCTATCTCCTGCTGCTGCCCTCACTGATCTTTCTCGCGCTGTTCACCTATGGCGCGATGGGCCGCGTGTTCGTCGATGCGCTCTACCAGCGCACAACGCCGAAGACGCCGGTCCGCTTCGTCGGCCTCGACAACATCGGCACGGTGCTTGCCGATCCCTCCTTCACCGGCGCGGTCGTCAACAACCTCATCTACGCCGTCGGCACCGCGATCCCGAGCATCGGCCTCGCGCTGTTGTTCGCGCTTGCGCTGTCGCGTACCAACGCGGTGACCAGCGCATTGCGCGCCGCGCTGTTCCTGCCGGTGCTGATCCCGATGGTGGCGGCGTCAGCGCTGTTCCTGTTTATCTTCCTGCCCAATGTCGGCCTGCTCGACTACTACATCGGCCGCCTGCTTCCGGTGCTGCCGAACTGGCTCGGCGACCCCGATATCGCGCTCTACGCGATCATGGTCATCACCATCTGGAAGAACGCCGGCTATTACATGCTGTTCTTCCTCGCCGGGCTCCAGGCGGTGCCCGAGGACGTCATGGAGGCGGCACATCTCGACGGCGCCGGACCGTTCATGCGGCTGCGCTACATCATCCTGCCGGAGCTTAAGCCCACCTTCCTGTTCGTCACGGTCATCGCAACGCTCAACGCGGTGACACAGGTCGACCACGTCTTCGTCATGACCAAGGGCGGCCCGTCGAACGCCACCAACCTCGTGCTGTTCTACATCTACGAGCAGGCCGTGGAGCATTACGACATCGGCAAGGCTTCCGCGGCGACGCTGCTGACGCTCGCGGCGCTGATGGCCCTGACCGCGCTCTCCTTCCGGACGCTTGCGAACCGGGAGGGCGGCCCATGAAACTGTTCGACGCACTGTTCAAGGAAGCCCCGCTCGCCACCCGGGGCGAGATCACGCCAAAGCTCGGTTTCGCGCTGACGGTGCTGCTCGCGATCGTCTGGCTGATCCCGTTCCTTTGGATGGGCGTGGCAACGCTGCGCCCCGCCTCCGACGGCATCAACCTCATGGCCGAGCTGATCCCGAGCGTGAAGCCGACGCTCGACAACATCAGGGATGCCTGGGAGATCGCCGATTTCCCGCGCTATTTCCTCAACACCACCTTCATCTGCACCGGCATCCTGCTCGTGCAGTTCGTCACGATCACGCTGGCGGGTTTTGCGTTCGCGCGCCTCGCCTTCGCCGGCAAGACGCTGATCTTCTATCTGTTCCTGATGCAGCTCATGCTGGTGCCGGTGCTGTTGATCGTGCCGAACCTGAGGCTCGTGGCGCAGCTCGGCCTCTACGACACGCTCACCGGCGTGATGATGCCGTTCTTCGCCTCCGCCTTCGGCACCTTCCTGATGCGCCAGGCCTTCGAAGCGATCCCGACCGAGCTGGAGGATGCCGCACTGATCGACGGCGCCGGCCTGCTCCAGCGCATCCGCCACATCTACGTGCCGCTGTCGCTGCCGAGCTTCTCCGCCTTCGCCATCATCTCCGTGACCAGCCACTGGAACGACTTCCTGTGGCCGTTGATGGTGATCAATTCGCCGGACAAGCGGCCGCTCACGGTCGGTCTGTCCGTCTTCACCGCCACGGCCGAGGGCACCCAGGCCTGGGGCACGATCGCCGCGGGCACGCTCATGGTGATCGCGCCGCTGCTCATCACGTTCCTCATTTTCCAGAAGCGCTTCATCAGCTCTTTCGTCACCTCAGGCATCAAATAGGAGATTTTTCGATGCTGTTCTCCCGCAGGCTCATGCTTGGCCTCGCCATCGCAGGCACTTTGGCTGGCGCCCTCGCCTTCCCGGCGATGGCCGAAGGCCCGACCGAGATCGACCTGTTCTTCCCCGTGCCCGTCGACGGCAAGCTTGCCCGCGACATGGGCACGCTGATCAAGGAGTTCAACGAGAGCCATCCCGCGATCAAGGCGACCGCCGTCTACACCGGCTCCTATGACGACACGCTGATCAAGACTCGCGCCGCGATCAAGGCCGGCAAGCCACCCGCCGCCGTGATCATGTCGGCGAACTTTCTGCTCGACATGCAGATCGAGAACGAGCTCACCAATCTCGATTCCCTGATCGCCGCCGACGGCACCACCAAGGAGCAGTTCCTCGGCCAGTTCTTCCCGGCGCTGCAAGGCAACGCGGTGATCAACCGCTCGGTCTACGGCGTGCCCTTCCACAATTCGACGCCGCTGCTCTACATCAACGCCGATCAGGCCAAGGAAGCCGGCCTCGACCCGGACAAGCCGCCGCAGACCTGGGCGGAGCTCACCGACTGGGCCAAGAAGCTCACCAAGCGCGAAGGCGACAAGGTCACGCGCTGGGGCATCGCCATCCCCTGCGCCTATGATTATTGCGGCTGGATGATGGAAACGCTCACCATGTCCAATGGCGGGCGCTACTACAACGAGGAGTTCGGCGGCGAGGTCTATTACGACACGCCCTCGATGCTCGGCGCGCTCACCTGGTGGAACGACCTCGTCGCCAAGCACAAGGTGCATGCGCCGGGCGCCACGCCAGGTCCGGCCGTGAGCACCTCCTTCATCTCCGGCAACGCCGCGATGATGATGCTGTCGACGGGTTCGCTGACCTATGTTCGCGACAACGCCAAGTTCAACTACAAGGTCGCCTTCATCCCGCGCAACGTCCGCAACGCCGTGCCGATCGGCGGCGCTTCGCTGATCATTCCGGCGGGCCTCGAGGCCGACAAGCAGAAGGCCGCCTGGACGCTGATCAAGTGGATGACCTCGCCGGAGAAGAGCGGCTGGTGGAGCCGCGCCACCGGCTACTTCGCGCCCAACATGGCCGCCTACAAGACGCCCGACATGGTCGACTTCCTCAACAAGAACCCGGACGCAAAGACTGCCGTCGAGCAGCTCGACGTCGCAAAGCCCTGGTTCGCGACCTACAAGACGGTGCCCGTCCGCAAGACGCTGGAGGACGAGGTGATGCTGGTCCTGAACGGCAAGAAGCAGCCCAAGGAAGCCCTCGCCGCCGCCCAGAAGGCCGCCGACGAGCTGCTCAAGCCGTACAACGCCGAGACCTCGCTGAAGCTGCCCTGAGGGCCGGCAAGATAGTCAACGACCTTCGGCGCTCCGCCATGCGGGGCGCCGAATGCGTTTTGGGACACGCGATCCGAGCCCCCGTTAACCTCTCGTCCACCATTCGACCCGTCCCGCCCGCGGTAACCACGAGAATTAACAGACCGTCAACGCGCCCCCGACAATTCTAACGGTCTTGCGGGGGATTTTGCCGTGGATCTGTTGGTTTTCGAGTTCCTGGGACTGGCGCTGGTCGCGATGTGCGTGGTCGTGGTGGCGCTGCCCTGCGCCCGCAAACCCTCGCAGCGGATCCGCTACGAGTAGGATTTGGAACGGTTCAAGCGATTCCGACCCAAATTCAAGGCCCGAATTCGCTACGAGCCCCTTGACATCACAGCACTTTCGGCAGAACGGCTGATGTACGTGTCATGGGCCGTTCATGGATCTGATTACCACCACCGCTGACCTCGCGGCTGCCTGCAGCCGGCTGGCCAAGCACCCCGTCATTACCGTCGATACCGAGTTCCTGCGCGAGACCACCTACTACCCGCTCTTGTGCGTGGTGCAGATGGCAAGCGCCGAGGAAGCCATCGTCGTCGACGCCCTGGCCGAGGGTATCGACCTCAAGCCGTTCTTCGAGCTGATGGCCAACGAGGCCGTGCTGAAGGTGTTCCACGCCGCCCGGCAGGACATCGAGATCGTCTGGCACCAGGCCAACATCATCCCGCATCCGGTGTTCGACACCCAGATCGCGGCCATGGTGCTCGGCTATGGCGACAGCATCGCCTACGATCAGCTGGTGGAGAAGGTCACCGGCCACCGGCCGGACAAGACCCATCGCTTCACCGACTGGTCGCGCCGGCCGCTGACCAAGGAGCAGATGCATTACGCGGTCTCCGACGTCACGCATCTGCGCGACGTGTTCGCCGCGCTCGACGCCGACCTCAAGAAGCGCCGCCGCAGCGAATGGGTCTCGATCGAGATGGAGATCCTGACCTCGCCGCGCACCTATGACTTCCACCCCGAACGGGCCTGGGAGCGGCTGAAGACGCGGGTGCGCAAGCCGAAGGACCTCGCGGTGCTGATGGAAGTGGCGGCCTGGCGCGAGCAGGAGGCGCAGAGCCGCGACGTTCCGCGCGGCCGCGTGCTGCGCGACGAGGCGATCAGCGACATCGCAACCCATGCGCCGACCTCGCTGGAGAAGCTCGCTCATCTGCGCTCGGTGCCGAAGGGCTTTGAGAAGTCCAAATGGGGCGCGGACATCGTCGCCGCGGTCGAGCGCGGACTGGCGCGCGATTTCGCGACGCTGCCGAAGCTGGAGAAGCCGCGCAACAATTCCAATGGTGCAGCGATCGTCGAGCTGTTGAAGGTCTTGCTGCGCATGACCGCGGAGCGTCATGCGGTCGCCAGCAAGGTGATCGCGACCGTCGACGATCTCGAAGAGATCGCGGCCGATGACGAGGCCGACGTGCCCGCCTTGCGCGGCTGGCGCCGCGAACTGTTCGGCGACGCCGCACTAAAGCTCAAGCGCGGCGAGCTGGCACTCGCGATCGAAAAGGGCCGCGTGATCGGGGTGAAGCGGGCGTAGCGACCGACAATCGGCGAGAATCGCAACGCCGACAGCGCCAATCCCTCACCCAGAGGAGCGCGGAACGCGCGTCTCGAAGGATGAAGGCCCGGCTCTCAGCCTCGCCGTTCGAGACGCGCGCAAAGAGCGCGCTCCTCAGGGTGAGGGTCGGCTATCTCTGATGCGTCCCTACGCCGGCGTCAGCTTCGCCGCCTCGCCCTTCATGTCGTCCAGCACGCCGGCGATCGCGGTGACGAGCTCGTCGATCTGGCTCTTGTTGACGATCAGCGGCGGGCAGATGGCGATGGCGTCGAGCATGTTGCGCGAGATCACGCCGCGCTCCTGCAGCATGCGGCTGGCGATGCCGCCGACGGCACCGGGCGTTGCCGCTGCGGTCTTGCGCTGCTTGTCGAGCACGAGCTCGAGCGCCGCGATCATGCCAACGCCGCGGACCTCGCCGACCAGCGGATGGCCGGCGAGCTCGCGCAACTTGCCTTGCATATAGGCACCCGTCTCGGCGGCATGCGCGACGAGGCCGCGCTCGTCGATGATCTTCAGGTTTTCCAGCGCCACGGCGGCACCAACGGGATGACCGCCGGCAGTGAAGCCATGGCCGAGCACGCCGATCTTGTTGCTCTCATCCGCGACCGGCTCGAACATACGGTCGTTCAGGATGATCGCCGACAGCGGGAAGTAGCTCGAGGTGATCTGCTTGGAGACCACGATCGCATCGGGCTTGATGCCATAGGTCTCGCAGCCGAACATCTTGCCGGTGCGACCGAAGCCGCAGATGACTTCGTCGGCGACCAGCAGGATGTCGTATTTGTTGAGGACCTTCTGAATCTTGTCCCAGTAGGTTGCCGGCGGCACGATGACGCCGCCCGCGCCCATGACGGGCTCGCCGAAGAAGGCGGCGATCGTCTCGGGCCCCTCCTTGACGATGAGGGCTTCGAGCTCCTCGGCCCGCCGCGTCGCAAAGGCCTCCTCACTCTCTCCCGCCGCGCCGTCCTTGTAGAAATGCGGCGAGCCCGTGTGCAGGATGTTCGGCAGCGGCAGATCGAACGAGCGGTGATTGTTCGGCAGCCCCGTGAGACTTGCGGAGGCGATCGTGACGCCGTGATAGGCGCGCAGGCGGCTGATCACCTTCTTGCGCTGCGGCTGTCCCAGCGCATTCGAGCGATACGCGATCAGTTTGAGCACGGTGTCGTTGGCTTCCGAGCCGGAATTGGTGAAGAACACCTTGCTCATCGGCACCGGCGCGAGCGCGACCAGCTTCTCGGCGAGATCGATCGAGGGCCCGTGCGATTTCGCGGAGAACGTATGATAGAACGGCAGCGCCTGCATCTGCCGGTAGGCGGCCTCGACCAGCCGCTTCTCATTGAAACCTAGCCCGACGCTCCATAGCCCGGCCATCGCCTCGAAATAGCGCTTGCCCGTTGCGTCGAAGACGTAAGGCCCCTCGCCGCGCTCGATCACCAACGGACCTGCCTGCTGATGGGTGCGCGCGTTGGTGTAGGGATGGAGCTGGTAGGCCACATCCCGGGCCTCTTGCGAATTCGGCAGCATCGACATTGCGGAGATCCTCTAGGCTTTACGTCGCCGGCACAGGCAGCGTCATCACTTGGCTATTGCGACACTAGAGAACTTGCAACGCCATTTCGCCAGCAGCAAATGCCCGGCAGCGATGCAGAAAGCGTCGCCGCGCCGCGTTCAGGCCGCCCCGTCGTCATCATCGTCATCGGCGGCCTCAGCGGCCTCCCTCGCTTCGACGAGCGCCATTGAGAGAAGATAGACGGTCGTGGGCAGGCCCAGCCGGCGCGCCTTCTCGGCCGCGCGTGACAGCTCGCCCGCCAAGTCCTTCAGCTCGTCCCCCCGAGACACCGCCCTAGTCCACCCTCGTCGCCGTCCACCTATCCGGTCGCGCCCGCTTGCATCGCGATGGCGCCGCTGGTCCTGATCAGTTCGGCGCTGGTGCGGATTATAGCAAAATTTCCGATGACATTCACCACTGCTTGCTTGTATGCGGCGGCATCGTCGGCGCCTGGCTGCCGGCAGGCCACGGCGTCGCTGACCACCTGGTAGCGATGGCTGCGATGAAACCCGTCGACGACTGTGGCCAGGACGGTCTCATCCAGGGAAAAGCCGAGTAGCACGCAGCGGACCGCGCGGATATTGGACATGTAGTCGACAAACCGCGCGGAACTGTAGGCCGAGGGCAGCGGGTGCTCGAACGTCATCTCTCCCGGCCGCGGCTTTGCTTCCGCGATCCAATCAGTCAGCTTGGATGCCGGATTGAACCATGCCGCCTGTGCGATGCGCTTTAAGTGCATCACCGGCCAGAGATTGTCGCGCCACAGCGTCAAAAGGTCGAGACAGCGCGGCAGCGCGGCATCGCCGTCGAGGATGACGTGGCGACGCCCCTGGGTCAGATATTCGACCTGGAGATCCGCGCAGACCAGGATCGGCGGATCGTCGTGGGTTGGATCCAGCATCTTCTTGCTTGTAGCTGCGCCAATTTCAACGATCAGCGAGCGCGAGGTCACGCAGTGGCGAGGTCACCGCCCGCCCGGCGGAAGCATCGAGCACGCCAGGCCGGTCCCAGTCGCCCTCGGGGCGAATGATCACATAGGGATCGCTGTCCAGCGTGATGGCGTCCGGACCCGGCTCGATCTCGAGCACCATCTCGGTGTAGGAGAAATCGGAGAACGTGACTTTGCGATTGTGACCGAGCGGCTTGGCGCCGAAATGGGCCCAGAAATCGACCAGCCGGTCCTGCGCCTGGCCGTAGATTTTGCGAAACCCCTTGCGCTTCACATAGTCGACGCTCGCCTGCACCAGCTTGAACGAAACGCGCGAGCGCCGATATTGGTGACGCACCGCGAGCCGCTCCACCTTGGCGAATTCGCCAAAGAAGCGCACTCGCAGGCAGCCCGCAGGCTCGTTACCGACGAAGCCGATGAAATGCGCCGCCACCAGATCGTTGCCGTCGAACTCCTCCTCGAAAGGACAATCCTGCTCGGCGAGATAGACCGCGGAACGGATGGCGGTGACGAGCATGAGATCGCTGGGATCGCGCGCAAGCCTGACGGTGATGGCGCGGGAGTCTGGTTTGGCGAGAGGAATCCTAGTGCCGTGCATCTGCAAAACTCCTTGCTTGGATGATCGCGCCCGGCATGCGCAGCGGCTGTCTGTTCCAGGGCCGCTCGTAACACCAGAGGTCGGGTTGAAAGCTCGGGACGGGCTCAAAACCCGTCGCCTTCATGATGTCGCGTCCTGCCAGCGTCGACGGCTGTGCATAGCAGTCCGCACTGCGAAACCGCGCCTGGCGCAGATGTGCCGCGGCCTTGCCGAGACCGGCGATGCCACGGCCCGTGGCCGCGATCGCCCAGATGTAGATGGCAGACACCTCTTCATTAGCGGCGGCGAGATGGCGCGTGTCAGGCGCGGTCAGGCAGATTTCGTCGAGCAGCAGCGCGTCGTGCCCGCGGTCATTGAGAAACAGGAAAGCCATGCCGCCAACGAGGCGCCCCTTCCGGCTGAAGGTGAGCAGGCTCTGGGGATCGAAGGTGAAGTAGTTTGCAAGCTCCGCCGTCCCGATCCGCACGCCCGGCACCAGCCGGCGTGCCATGTCGGAAAGCGCAGCAATTTCCGAAAATTGCGCGCAACGGACATCGGTGTCCGGGCTCAGTGGCAACGAGTCGAAATGATGCCTTGCGGCAAACGAGCCCCTTTCCATACCCATGTCACCCCTCTATCGTTCGCTGTTTTCGCGCCCCGCTATGACAACGAGCTTAGCGGTTGGGGATCAGGAGTATGCAGCAACTATTGCACCGGGGTGCTGCGATGATGCAGCACCGTGAAGAAGCCCTGGATGCGTCCTGGGACGATTTGAAGCTGTTTTTAGCGTGCGCGAAATTTAAAAGTTTTCGCAACGCGGCCGAGGAACTCGGCATGACATCGACGACGCTGATGCGCAGGATCGATCGGCTCGAAGAGAGCATCGGCTGCAAGCTGTTCCTGCGCGACCAGAGCGGGCTCACGCTCAGCGACGAAGGCACCGCGATGATTGCCGACGTCGCTCATATGGAACGTCACGCCTTCAACGTATTCCGCCGCGCCTCGCGTTCGTCGAACGACACGGCCGGCACCGTGCGCGTCGCGGTGACTGAAGGTCCCGGGAATTTCTGGATCCTGCCGCGGCTGATCGATTTCCAGAAGACCTATCGCAAGATCACCGTCGATCTACGCTGCGCGATGGAACAGACCGACGTCGCGCGCCTGGAATCCGACATCGCAATCCAGCTCGAGCCGCCGACCAATCCCGACCTGATCGTCACCAAGCTCGGCCGGCTGCACATCTATCCCTTCGTTTCGAAGGACTATGAGAGTCTCTACGGCGTACCGGCGACGCTCGCCGAATTGAACAACCACCGCATCATCAAGCAGAGCGCGCCGCAGGTCGACGACGGCGCCTATGCCCGCGTGCTCGGACTGAAATCGCTGGAGGGCATCGTCGGCATCAAAACCAACTCCTCGGTCGGCGTGCTCTATGCGGTGGAGCGCGGCGCCGGCATCGGCTTCCTGCCGACGGTCTCGATCGCGCTCGGTGCACCGCTCATCGCCGTCGATCTCGGCGTCAGTCACCACGCCGATCTCTGGCTCACCTATCACAAGGAGTTCCGCACGTCGGAGCGGCACAAGATCGTGGTCGACTGGCTGAAGAAGATTTTTGACCCCAAGGCCTACCCCTGCTTCCGCGACGAGTTCATCCATCCGAACGCACTGGTTCCGATGATGGCGGCAGCACGCGAAGGATTTGGTCTCAGCGGTTATGTCGCGGCGACACCGAGGTGAGCTCGCGCCTCACCATTTGTACTCGAAGCCGACCGTGCCCTGGTGCGACTGGAGGTCGTTGCGGAACTTGGCATCGTAGTTGATGTAGAGTCGCGCGGTGTTGGTGAGGCTGAGCGAGGCGGCCGCACCCGCATCCATGCCGTAGCGGCTCTCGCCGATGCCGGGCACGATGACGCTCGTGGTCCCCAGGCTGACCTGAACCGAGCCCAGGTTCTGATAGAAATTGTCGACGAACTTGCCGTAGGCGGACAGGTCGAGGATCTTCCGGTCGAAGATGAAGTAGCGTCCGATCTCGGCCCCGATCAAGGCGCGCGCACGCGAGATCGTGGTCGAGCCGACATTGAACGGATCGAGTCCACCGGTCTCCTGGAACGACGCGCTGGTGGCGCGGACATATTCGAGCGCGCCCTTGGGCACGATCCGCATCTGGTCCTTGGTCCAGTAGTAGCTGATCTCAGTCAGCGCGCCGTCGACCGTGGCGCGGTAGCCCGCGGTTGCGAGACCAAAGCCGGTATCCCTGCTGGAGTGGACCTTGCCGGAGCCGTGCACCACTGCAAAGGCCCAGGTCCACGGCCCCTTGTCGACGGAACCGTTGACGCCGAACTGGGTCAGGTCGAGCGTGGCCGATTGCAGCGCCAGCGGGACGTCGACATCAGTATGGCTCTGATCGACGGAGAAGCCGATGTTCACGCCCGGCGCGAGCCGCGCCCCAAAGCCGGCGACGCCGCCGAACGTCTTGCGCTTGTCGCCGACGAAATCGCCCTGCGCATCGGTCCGTACCGAGATGCCATAGCCTTCGAACCATGTGCGGTAGCGCGGATCCTCCGTGCTCTCCGACGCACCGCCGCCACCGGGATTGGTGCGCAGTGCGCGGTTGATGCCGCCCGACGCCTGATTGCCGAGCCGCTCCAGGAAGCTCGATCCGAGATCGAGCGAGGTGGCGGTCGGCACCGGAATTGGGGTCGGTGACGGCAGCGGTGTGGGCACCGGAGGCGGGGGTGTCGGGCTCTGCGCGAAGCCCGGCGTGGCGGCCGACATCACCATGACGAACGCGAGAGCCGCGGCGATCGCAGCCGCGATCCTGCGGACCCGATCCAGCCTGATCATCCGTGTCCCGGAGAGCTGCGACGCGCAGCACATGACAACAAATCCCGAAGCAAAAGGCGGCGCGCAAAAATGCAACACGCGCGGCGTTACGTGCCGCGATTTGTGCCGAACTGCCACGGGTGGTCAATCGGTCGCAGGGTTCGCCCAAGGAAGATTAAGGGGGATTGCCTCCGATTGTGGTTCCGCTGCCACAGGTCATAAATCGCCGCCGGACATATTCGCGTCGCTCTTGAAAATCGCGCGTTGCTTGCTAACGGCCGGTTTTCATGTTGCAATATCAGGCACAATCGGATTTGGCCGCTCGGCTGTGCGTATCGTGACGTTGAGACTCAAGACTCGAACAGACTTCCGGAAGCCCGTTTGTGGCGTGGCACGCGCAAAAGCGTGGCCGCGTCTTTTTTATATCTAGTGGAGGAGACTAGCGATGCCGCAAAAGGGCACCGTCAAATGGTTCAACCCGACCAAGGGCTATGGGTTCATCAAGCCGAACGGCGGCGACAAGGACGTGTTCGTCCATATCTCCGCCGTCGAGCGTGCCGGACTCTCCACCCTCAATGAAAACCAGGTGGTTGAATACGACCTCGTGGAGAACCGCGGCAAATCGTCCGCCGAGAATCTCAAGGTCTCCTGATCCCTTCGCATTGTTCTCGCGTAGAGATCACGACGTTGCCCCCGGCTCTGCCGGGGGATTTTGTTTGGGCCGCATGCATGATGAGGATTCGACCGGTCCGGGACGCTGACCTCGACGCGCTCTATGCGATCTCGCTTGCGACGGGGTCCGCGGGAGCCGACGCAGGTCATCTCTACCAGGACGACCGACTGTTGGGTCACATCTACTCGGCCCCCTATGCACGCCTCGCGCCCGATCTTGCGCTCGTGGTCGAAGACGAAGCCGGAGTGGCCGGATTTGCAGTCGGCGCGATCGATACCGAAGACTGGGAAGCGCGGCTCGAGCGGGAATGGTGGTCCGACCTCCGCAGGCGCTATCCCGATCCCACCGGGGCACCCGGCGACTGGACCGCGGATCAAAGGCGTTGCGCCATGATCCATCATCCCGAGCGGACACCGACGAACATCGCGCAGGACTACCCGGCCCACATACATCTGAATCTGCTGCCGCGGCTGCAACAGCAAGGCCTCGGCACGAGACTCTTGCAGGCGTGGCTTGAGCTCGCGCACGAGAGATGCGCGCGCGCCGTCCATGTCGGCGTCAATCGCGCCAACGCGCGCGCACTGGAATTCTGGGCACGGCAGAGCTTTCAGCCGTTGCAAGCCAATGGCGGCGCGGCTCGCACCGCCTGGTTGGGCCGTCTAACGGTCGGTTAGGTCCGAGGCCCGGGCCACGACGGGCGAAACCAGGAAATTCTCGGAAGCGCCGCTTCCCTCCGTCTTGCAGACCTCGCCGACGATCCGGACCTTGCCGGTGGCGAGCAGCCGCAGCGCCTCGGGATAGATGCGATGCTCGACTTCGAGGATGCGCTCCGAGAGCGTATCCCCTGTGTCGTGGTCGCTGACGGGAACCGCGCCCTGCATCACAATCGGGCCGGCGTCGGTGGCGGGGATCACGAAGTGCACTGTCGCGCCAGACAGTTTCACCCCGGCGCGCAGCGCCTGGCCGTGCGGATCGAGGCCGGGAAAGGACGGCAAGAGCGACGGATGGATGTTGAGCATCCGTCCGTACCAGCTTTGGGTGAATTCGGCCGTGAACAGGCGCATGAAGCCGCCCAGGCAAATCAGCTCGATGCCGTGCTGATCGAGCGCGGCCTGCAGTACCGCCTCAAAACCGGCGCGGTCCTTGCCGAACGGCTTGCTCTCGATCACCAGCGTCGGCACCCCGCTCGCCTTCGCCCGCTCCAGCCCCGGTGCATCGGCCTTGTTCGAGATGACGAGCGAAATCTCAGCCGGGAAATCAGGCGCGGCCGCGGCCTTGATCAGCGCGGCCATGTTCGAGCCCCGGCCGGAAATCAGGATGGCGACGCGGCGTTTCATCGGTTTACAGCGCGAGATCGAGGCGGCCGCTATAGACGACGCGATGCTCGCCCTCGGCCGGGATCACGGTGCCGAGCTGGGCCACCGTCTCGCCAGCATCGGTGAACACTTGCGTCACCTTATCCACCGCGTCTGGCTCGACGATCGCGATCATGCCGATGCCGCAATTGAAGGTGCGCAGCATTTCCAGCTCGGCGATGCCGGCCTGCGCGGCCAGCCATTTGAACACCGGCAGCACCGGCAGGCGCGTCAGATCAATGCCGACGCCGAGATGTTTTGGCAGCACGCGTGGAATGTTGTCGGTGAAGCCGCCGCCGGTGATGTGGGCGAGCCCCTTCACCGCGCCGGTCTCGCGGATCGCGCGCAGGCAGGATTTGACGTAGAGCCGCGTCGGCGTCAGCAGCGCGCCACCGAGGGTCATGACCGGCGAGAACGGCGCCTTCGCCTCGAAGCCGAGGCCGGACTGCTCGACGACCTTTCGCACCAGCGAGAAGCCATTGGAATGGACGCCGGAGGACGCAAGGCCAATCACGGCATCGCCCGCGGCAATGTCCTTGCGCGGCAGGAGCGTGCCGCGCTCGGCGGCGCCGACGGCAAAGCCGCCGAGATCGTAATCCCCGTCCTTGTACAGGCCCGGCATCTCGGCCGTCTCGCCGCCGATCAAGGCACAGCCGGACTCGCGGCAGCCCTCGGCCACACCTGCGACGATCGCGGCGGTGGCCTCCGGGTCGAGCTTGCCGCAGGCAAAATAGTCGAGGAAGAACAACGGCTCGGCGCCCTGCACCACGAGATCGTTGACGCTCATGGCGACGAGGTCGATGCCGATCCCGCCATGCAGGCCGGTCTCGATCGCGATCTTGACCTTGGTGCCGACGCCGTCCGTCGCGGCGACCAGGACGGGGTCCTTGAAGCCGGCCGCCTTGAGGTCGAACAGGCCGCCGAAACCGCCGATTTCGGCGTCGGCGCCGGGGCGAGCGGTGGCGCGCACCATCGGCTTGATCAGGTCGACCAAGCGGTTGCCCGCATCGATGTCGACGCCTGAATCGGCGTAAGTGAGGCCGTTTTTGCGGTCGGTCATGCCCGATTTCCAGTGGGTTTGCGGCTGGTTACGTCGAATTCCGGGGACACGCAATGGCTCGCATGGCGCCCGGGGCTATACTATGTAGATATCAACCGGTTCAGCCTTCAAAGGGTCGGATTTGAGGTCAGACAAGGTGCCAGGAAGCGCCGCGTGAGTATCCCGAACATCATTACCCTTGGCCGTATCATGCTGGTCCCGATCATCGTCTGGGCCATCGTGTCGAGCCAAATGGAAGTGGCGTTCGCGGTGTTCCTGATCGCCGGCATCAGTGACGCCGTCGACGGTTTCCTGGCCAAGCGCTTCAACATGAGGAGCGAGCTCGGCGCCCTGCTCGACCCCCTCGCGGACAAGGCGCTGCTGGTCTCGATCTACCTGGCACTCGGCATCTGGGGCGACATCCCGCGCTGGATCGTGATCCTGGTGGTGTCGCGCGACATCATGATCGTGGCCGCCGTGATCGTGTCCTGGCTGTTCGACAAGCCGGTCGAGATGAAGCCGTCGATGGTGTCCAAGCTCAACACCGCGGCCCAGGTGGCCTATGCGGCCTTGGTGCTGGCCGCCCTCGCCTTCGGCTTCAGGCCGGCACCCTATGATATTATCCTGATGGGCTTCGTAACGGTCTTCACACTGTCCTCGGTGTCGCTCTATCTCGTCGAGTGGCTGCGGCACATGAGCACCATCGAGGCAAAATGAGCGGCCCAGCAAATGGGCCAAATCGAGTTGAACGAGCAGCGCTCGATCCGTCAGACCCCTTCAAGTGAGGCCGGCACGCCCGGCATGGAGCAAAGCAAGCGTGGCAGGCCGCGTTCATCCCCGACAGTTGGCGTTTTCGCTTCCGCATGCGGAGAGCCTCAGCCGGGACAATTTCCTTGAAGGGCCTGCCAACGCGGCCGGTCTCGCCTTGATCGATGGCTGGCCGGAATGGCCGAACCGGATCATGTGGCTGGCCGGCCCGGAAGGATCGGGCAAGAGCCACCTCGCCGCGATCTGGGCCGAGGAGGCCGGTGCCCGCTCGACCACGGCCAATGCGCTGACCGCGTCTACCGTGCCGGGGGCACTGGCGACGGGTGCGCTGGTGGTTGAGGATCTCAGGGTTGGGGCCTTCGACGAGCGCGCCCTCTTCCACCTGATGAATCTGGCCCGCGAGGACGGCGCTTATGTCCTCTTCACCGGACGCGAACTTCCGGCCGCGCTCGACATTGAGCTACGCGACCTGCGCTCGCGCCTGCGCGCCGTGCCAGCGATCTCGCTGCTGCCGCCGGACGACCAGCTGTTCCGCGGCCTGATCGTAAAGTTCTGCGCCGACCGCCAGCTCACGGTCGACGAGAGCGTGGTCAGCTACCTTGCCACCCGCCTGGAGCGGTCCTCGGCCGCCGCCCGGCGCGCGGTAGAGCTGCTGGACAGCGAGGCGCTGCGGCTCGGCCGGCCCGTGACCCGGGCGCTCGCCGCCGACCTGCTGCGCGATGCCTGACCGGGCCGCCCTTCCGACGCCGCTTGACGCGGCCGGGCGGCGGAACATCAATGTCATCGAAACGTCATCGCCTTAACACATGCTCCCGCCGGTTTTGCGCGTAAGTCGCAAAAGTAAGGCGAGACAAGATGGACCGACTTCTGATGGAATCCGCGCAAGCTATTGAAGTAAAAGAGAAAGCTCCGGAAGCCGAAGGACTGCCGGCGATCGCCACGAGCCCTGAGCGATTCATCAACCGCGAGCTCTCCTGGCTGCATTTCAATCGCCGCGTCCTCGAAGAATCGGTCAATGCCCACCATCCGGTGCTGGAGCGGGTGCGATTCCTGTCGATTTCGGCAAATAACCTCGACGAATTCTTTATGGTCCGCGTCGCCGGCATCAAGGCCCAGGTACGCGAGGGCATTCCCGAGCGCAGCCCCGACGGCCTGACGCCGTCCGAACAGCTCGCGCTGATCAACCGCACCGTCTCCCAGCTTGCCAGCGACCAGCAGGCGATCTGGCGCGACCTGCGCGGCACCCTCGCCGACGTCGGCATCGTGCTGGTCGACGGCAAGGACGTCACCAAATCCGAGCGGATCTGGCTCGAGGACTACTTCCTCAACAACGTGTTCCCGCTGCTGACGCCGCTGGCGATCGACCCTGCGCACCCCTTCCCGTTCATTCCGAGCCTCGGCTTCACTATCGCGCTACAACTAACGCGCGCTGCCGACGGCAAGCAGATGAACGCGCTGATCCGCATGCCCGGCAAGATCGACCGCTTCATCCGCATGCCCGGTGACGGCAAGGTCCGGCTGATCTCGCTCGAACAGGCCACCGCCCTGTTCATCAACCGCCTGTTCCCCGGCTACAATCTTCACGGCCAGGGCGCCTTCCGCATCATCCGCGACTCCGAAATGGAAATCGAGGAAGAGGCCGAAGACCTCGTCCGCGTGTTCGAGACCGCACTGAAGCGCCGCCGCCGCGGATCGGTGATCCGGCTCGAGATCGATGCCAAGACACCGGAGGAGCTGCGCAGCTTCGTGCAGCATGCGCTGTCCGCCGCCGACGACGAGGTCTTCCTCGTGGATGGCGTGCTCGCCATGAACGAGCTCTCGCAGCTCACCCGCCTCGACCGGCCCGACCTCGAATTCACCCCTTACGTGCCGCGCCATCCCGAGCGTGTGCGCGAGCATGGCGGCGACATCTTTGCCGCGATCCGGCAGAAGGACCTGATCGTCCACCACCCCTACGAATCCTTCGACGTGGTGGTCCAGTTCCTGCAGCAGGCGGCGCGCGACCCCGACGTCGTCGCGATCAAGCAGACGCTCTATCGCACCTCCAACAACTCGCCGATCGTGCGCGCGCTCGCGGAAGCCGCCGAGGCCGGCAAGTCCGTCACCGCGCTGATCGAGCTGAAGGCGCGCTTCGACGAGGAGGCCAATATCCGCTGGGCGCGCGACCTCGAGCGCGCCGGCGTGCAGGTCGTTTACGGCTTCCTCGAACTCAAGACTCACGCCAAGCTTTCGATGGTGGTGCGCCGCGAGGGCGGCATCCTCACCACCTATGTCCATACCGGCACCGGCAACTACCATCCGGTCACTGCGCGCATCTACACCGACCTCTCCTACTTCACCTCGGATCCGACCATCGGCCGCGACGCCGCGCGCGTGTTCAACTTCATCACCGGCTATGCGGCGCCGAGCGATCTGGAAAAGATGGCGGTGTCGCCGCTGACGCTGCGCGGACGCATCATCGAGCACATCCAGGCCGAGACCGCGCATGCGCGGCACGGCCGGCCCGGCGCGGTCTGGATGAAGATGAACGCGCTGGTCGACCCCGACATCATCGACGCGCTCTACGAGGCCTCGCAGGCTGGCGTCCAGGTCGAGCTCGTGGTGCGCGGCATCTGCTGCCTCAGGCCCGGCATCCCCGGCCTGTCGGAGAACATCCGCGTCAAATCCGTCATCGGACGCTTCCTGGAACACGGCCGAATCTACTGCTTCGGCATGGGCCAGGGCCTGCCGAGCGCCAAGGCGGCTGTGTATATCTCCTCGGCCGACATGATGCCGCGCAACCTCGATCGCCGCGTCGAGGTGCTGTGTCCGTTGCAAAATCCGACTGTGCATCAGCAGGTTCTCGAACAGATCATGGTCGCGAACTTGAAGGACAATGAGCAGAGCTGGCAATTGTTGCCGGACGGGTCCTCAACGCGTATGAAGGCCGCGAAGGGCGAGGAGCCTTTCAACGTGCACAACTACTTCATGACAAATCCGAGTCTGTCTGGCCGTGGAAAGTCGCTCAAGGAATCCTCGCCGCGCCGTCTCACGCGCCGGAACGAACGTCATCAATCCTGATCGGAGTTTGTCGTGGTGACACGGGCGCGCAAGCGCAGCGCGAGCGTCGCCGTCATCGACATCGGTTCCAACTCGGTCCGTCTCGTCGTCTACGAGGCGCTGACGCGCAGCCTCATTCCGATCTTCAACGAGAAGACGCTATGCGGCCTCGGACGCGAGGTGCAGAGCACCGGCCTGCTCGCGCCCGATGCCGTCGACAAGGCGCTGACCTCGCTCAAGCGCTTTCGCGCGCTGTGCCGCGTGATGCAGGTCGGTCGCGTCTTTGCGATCGCCACCGCCGCCTGCCGCGACGCCTCCAACGGCCCCGACTTCATCGCGAAAGCCGAGCGCATCTGCGCCGTGAAAATCGAGATCCTGTCCGGACAGCGCGAGGCGCGGCTGTCGGCGCTCGGCGTGATCTCGGGGATTCATCATCCCGACGGCATCGTCGGCGACCTCGGCGGCGGCTCGCTCGAATTGATCGACGTGCGCCGCAACAGCGTGCGCAGCGGCGTGACGCTGCCGCTCGGCGGCCTCGCGCTGCAGGACCTCGCGCACAAATCGCTCAAGCGCGCCGATCGCATCGTGCGCGAGGAGATCGACGAGCTGCCGCAGCTCATCGCGGGCCGCGGTCGCACCTTCTACGCGGTCGGCGGCACCTGGCGCGCACTCGCACGCATCCACATCATCCAGAGCGGCTATCCGCTCCAGGTGATGCACGGCTATTCCATTCCTGCCGCCGAAGCCCTCGACTTTGCGCGCCGGCTGCGGCGCCTTGCGGCCGCCGACATGCTCGCCGACATCGAGGTCGTCGCCGATGCCCGGCGGCCCCTCCTCACCTATGCGGCGCTCGTGCTCGAGCACATCATCCGCGTCGCCCAGCCGAAGACTATCGTGTTCTCGACCTTCGGCGTGCGCGAAGGCCTGTTGCACGAGAAGCTCTCCGAGAGCGAGCGCAGCAAGGACGGCCTGATCTGCGCGGCCGAAGAGTTGAACCAGCTCTTGTCGCGCTCGGCCCGCCACGCCCGCGAGCTAATCACCTGGAGCGACCGCCTCGCACGCGTGGTGAAGTTGCGCGAGACCGAGGAGGACCGCCGCCTGCGCCACACCGCATGCCTGCTCTCCGATATCGGCTGGCGCGTGCATCCCGACCATCGCGGCGAGCAGACGCTGAGCCTCGTCGTCAACGGCAATTTCGGCGCGATCAATCACCAGGAGCGCGCCTTCGTCGGCCTCTCGGTGTTCTACCGCTACGCGGGCCTCAGCGAGGAAAACCAGCCGCCGATGACGATGCAGGAACTGCTGACGCCGGCCCAGCTCGAACGCGCCCGCTTGCTGGGTGCGGCATTCCGCGTCGCGCACCTGATCTCGGCGGCGCGGCCCGGCGTGCTGCCGGCCACGCATTTCCGCAGCGAGGGTCGCAAGCTGATGCTGGTGTTCGAGCACCGGCTCGGCGATCTCGTCGCCGATCGCGTCGGCGGCCGCTTCCGCCAGCTCGCCCGCCTGATCGGCCGCTCCGGCTCGATCGTACGTCGCTAGCGCATGATCCGGAAAAGTGCGCAGCGGTTTTCCGAAAGGATCATGCTCAAACAACAGCCTAAAGCGCGATGACGATTCATCCCAATCTCATCGCGCTTTAGGCGATAAAGCTTACTCCGCCGACGCCTTGGCGTGGCGCTCTGAGGATTCGAGCGCAGCCGCGCTCATGCTGCGCCGGCGCCAGATATAGCCGACGACCAGCACAACGACGACGCCGAGCGCGGCGCAGAGATACTCGCCGCCTCCGCCACCATGGGCGAATTGCGGCGGGATGCGCAGGGCTGCGAGCATCGAATCCAGCGAGGCGCCGAGCGGGCCGTCGAACAGCGTATGCAGATTCGGTTCGATGCCGGGATCGGTCGCGATCACCTCGCCGGCGATCCAGCCGAGCAGCGCCGCACCCGCCCAGACCAGGACCGGCAGTTTGGCCAGCAGCGCCATGATCAGCGCAGCGCCGGCGACGATCAGCGGCACGCTGATGGCAAGGCCGAGGATCAACAGCGGCACGCTGCCATTGGCGGCGGCGGCGACCGCGATGACGTTGTCGAGGCTCATCACGATGTCGGCAACGACGACGATCTGCACGGCCTGCCAGAGATGCGAGGCGGACTCGACGCCCTCCTCGTCCTCTTCCTCCGGCACGAGGAGCTTCGCCGCGATCACGATCAGCGCGAGACCGCCGACCAGCTTGAGATACGGCAGCCCCATCAGGCTCGCGACGATGCCGGTGAAGATGATTCGCAGCAGCACCGCCGCGCCGGCGCCGAGCACCATGCCCCACAGCCGGTGCCGCGGCTTCAGGCCGCGGCAGGCAAGCGCAATCACCAGCGCGTTGTCGCCGGAGAGCAGGATGTTGATCCAGATGATCTTGCCGACCGCAATCCAGAAGGTCGGCTCGGCCATCTCATTGCGGAACTGGGTGAAGAATGCCCCGATCGTCGCGGGATCGAAGATCTGCCAGAGCCAGTTCACAATGCGTCCTTTCGCCCCGTCGATACAGCATGATCCTGAAAAGTGTGCAGCGGTTTTCCGAAAAGATCATGCTCAAACAATAACCTGAAGCGCGATGACATTCATCGCGCTTCAGTGCCGGCTGACGGATCAGCCGACGATCTCGTTGCCCGAGAAGAACTGCGCGATCTCGATTACCGCGGTCTCCGGCGCGTCGGAACCGTGCACGGAGTTCTCGCCGATCGACTTGGCGTAGAGCTTGCGGATGGTGCCGTCAGCCGCCTTCGACGGATCGGTCGCACCCATCACCTCGCGATATTTGGCGATCGCGCCTTCGCCTTCCAGCACCTGAACCACGACCGGGCCCGAGGTCATGAAGTCGACGAGCTCGCCGAAGAACGGACGCGCCTTGTGGACGGCATAGAAGGTCTCGGCCTGGCCCTTGGTCATGCGGATGCGCTTCTGGGCGACGACGCGCAGGCCCGCCTTCTCGATCACGGCGTTGACCGCGCCGGTCAGGTTACGCTCGGTCGCGTCGGGCTTGATGATCGAGAAAGTGCGTTCGGTCGCCATGATCTTGTCCTTGAGGAAAAGGGGTGGTGTGGAGTTGCCGGGCTTATATCGGCGCCATCGCCGAACGGCAAGCGACCGCCAAAACGGTCCCATGCGCGCTTCGCCGCAGGAGACAAGCCGATATTTTCGGCATGGATTACAACAATTTCACCCAGATGAACCCAATCTGCAGGCTCCGTCAGGGTTCGGTTCAGCGTCGCTGACGTAGGCTCTCCTCCATCGAAACCAAAGCCTCCAGCCGAGGCGAACCGTTTCGACGGCCTTTCCATCGACGCGCAGGCCCGCGCCGGCAGTTTTGAGGAGATCACCATGTTGAGGAAACTTTCGCTTGCCGCAGTCGCCGCGGTCGCGCTGGGTGCCGCGCTGGCACCGACCTCCGCCTCCGCGCACTGGCATGGCGGCTGGGGCTGGCATGGCGGCGGCTGGCACCACGGCTACGGCTACGGCTGGGGTGCACCGCGCTTCTATGCCGGCGGCCCCGTCTCCTACGGCTATGGCGGCTGCTATGTGCGCCGGCTGGTCCCGACCCCCTGGGGACCCCGCTGGCGGCTGATCAACCGCTGCTACTAAGCCCGACAGCACCTTCCCAAGGGTACCATCCCCCAGGTACCCTCCAAGAGAAGCCCCGGCGCGTCCCCCCGCCGGGGCTTCGCATTTGGGTGGATATTGCGACCATTAATACAATTTTTACTACAATCCTCAGCACTCCCCGCAGCTGCCGAAACCATTTTGGGGGCCAACGACTTGGTACCGTGAAATGACCTCTGGACACGGAACTCTGCCATGACGGGCCGCTTCGCCAATGACAGCGAACAGATTGATCGGCGCACCAGCCGCTCGATTTGCGATGCCGTGGGCGAGCGGCTGCAGCAGAGCCTTCGCCCCGAACCCCGGCTGACGTCGCATCTCGAGCATCTCCTGAACGAGCTGAAGAAGCGCGACCGCGAGGGCGGCCCGCACAACTGACGGGCGCAAAAACGGGTTGCGTTTACGCCGCCTTGCGGTGACAAGGCCGCATGCTTTCCATCACCGACCTCTCGGTCCGGCTCGCCGGACGCCTCCTGATCGACCAGAGTTCCGTGCAGATCACGCCCGGTTCGCGCGTGGGTCTGGTCGGGCGCAATGGCACCGGCAAGTCGACGCTGTTCAAGGTGATTCGGGGTGAGCTCGCCGCCGAGCATGGAACGGTGACGTTGCCACCGCGCTGGCGCGTCGGCAGCCTCGCGCAGGAGGCGCCAAACGGACCGGAAAGCCTGATCGAGGTCGTGCTCAGGGCCGATCTCGAGCGCGACGCGCTGCTGCGCGAGGCCGAGAGCGCGACCGATCCGCACCGGATCGCCGAGATCCAGACCCGCCTTGTCGACATCGACGCGCATTCGGCTCCGAGCCGAGCAGCCGCGATCCTTTCCGGCCTCGGCTTCTCGGCCGCCGATCAGGCGCGCCCCTGCGCGGAGTTCTCCGGCGGCTGGCGCATGCGCGTCGCGCTGGCCGCGACCCTGTTCGCGGCCCCTGACCTGCTGCTGCTCGACGAGCCCACCAACTATCTCGACCTTGAAGGCACGCTGTGGCTGGAGGACCATCTGGCGCATTATCCGCGCACGGTGATCGTGATCAGCCACGACCGCGACCTGCTCGAGAGCTCGGTCGACCAGATCCTGCATCTGGAGCGCGGCAAGCTCACGCTCTATCGCGGCTCCTACTCCTCTTTCGAGGAGCAGCGCGCCGCGCGCGAGCTGCTCGATGCCAAGCAGGTGAAGCGCCAGGAGGCCGAACGCGCGCGCCTGCAGGCCTTCGTCGACCGCTTCAAGGCCAAGGCGTCGAAGGCACGCCAGGCGCAGTCCCGCGTGAAGATGCTCGAACGGCTGAAGCCGATCACGGCACTCGTGACCGAGGACGTACACGAGATCAGCTTTCCTGCGCCGGAGAAGATGCAGTCGCCGCCGATCATCGCCGTCGACAACGTCTCGGTCGGCTACGACCCGGCGACGCCGGTGCTGGGCCGCGTCACCTTGCGCATCGACAATGACGACCGCATCGCGCTTCTCGGCGCCAACGGCAACGGCAAGTCGACGCTGGTCAAGCTGCTAGCTGGCCGCCTCGCGCCGTTCTCGGGCAAGGTCACCCGCGCCGACAAGCTGTCGATCGCCTATTTCGCGCAACACCAGCTCGACGAGTTGAACGAGGACGCCTCCGCCTACGATCACGTCCGCAAGCTGATGGGCGGCGATGCGCCCGAGGCCAAGGTGCGGGCGCGCGCCGGCGCGCTCGGCTTTTCCGGCAAGGCGGCCGACACCAAGGCCGGAAAGCTGTCGGGCGGCGAGAAGGCAAGGCTCCTGCTCGGCCTTGCGACGTTCTTCGGCCCCAACATGATCATCCTGGACGAGCCGACCAACCATCTCGACATCGACAGCCGCGCCGCGCTCGCCGAAGCCATCAACGAGTTTCCCGGCGCGGTCATCATGGTCTCGCACGACCGCTATCTGATCGAGGCCTGCGCCGACCGGCTCTGGATCGTCGCCGATCGCACCGTGACCAATTACGACGGCGACCTCGACGAGTATCGCCGCCTGGTGCTGTCATCGCGCAACGCCGAGCCAGCGGCGCGCGAGCGCAGCGCCGCGAGCGAAAAGCCGCAGCGCCCGAGATCAGACAATCGCGGCTCGCTGAAGAAGCGCATCGCAGAGGCCGAGGCCGAGATCGCGCGCGTCAGCGAGATCATCGCCAAGATCGACACCGCGCTCGCCCTGCCCGACATCTTCACCCGCGACCCCAAGCAGGCCGCGCAACTCTCCAAGGCACGCGCCAATGCCGCGGACGCGCTGTCGCGCGCGGAAGAGCAATGGCTCGAGGCGAGCGCGCAATACGACGAGGCGGTGGGGTAGATCGCTGCTCTAGTGCCCCGGACGCAGCGCAGCACGACGGTGATGCGCTGCTGAGCCGGGGCCCATCGTCGTTACGAACTGAATCCCGGCTCAGTGTCGCGTCATTTCATGCCGCGCCGCGCCCGGGACACGAGCGGCCGCGACTACGCCGACTTCTTCTTTGCCTTCGGCTTGACCGGCTTCGGCGCGGGCGCCTGCTCGGGCCCGGCTTCGATCGAGGACAGGCGGCCTGAGGTGAAGGTGTAGATGCCGGCGCGCGGCCCTGTGAGCCAGGTGACGACGACGACGCGCCGGCCGCCGGCATCATTGGAGATGTTGACGTTCGAGGGCGCGCCGATGCCGCGCACCACGTCGCATTCGGTATGGCCGAGTGCGACCGTCCCGCCCGACGGAGCGGATGGCTCGGTCGAGGCATTGGCATCGCCCGGCGCGCCAACAGGGGCCATGCCCGGACAGGCGCCCTCGGCGCTGACGAGATCGTCGGCCCTCACCGGCTTGTCGGGAGTCAGCGGCGGCGATTCGATCGAGATGTTCTTGATGCTCAGGCGGCCGGCCCTGGCGAACCACTCGGCGTCCTTCGAAAACACATCGCTTCCGCTCGAGCAGCCCGCGATCAGCGGTGCGACGGCGGCCAACGCAACTATGAGCGCCTTTGGAAGCTTTTGATGTCGCACGATAAACTAAATTCCCCGGGTGAAGGACCAGCCCTAAGCGATTGTCCCAACATCACTTTGCGGCACGAAGGTGGCCAAAGCCAGCATCGCCCGCAAAGTGCAAATTATCATTAATTGCGATCGACCGCTAATTCCGCCGCTGCCACCGGCCGCGCTCGTCAGCCTGCCAGTAGGTCACCTCGAATCCGCGCGTCTTGCAATCCGTCCAGGCACTGCGCGCCTGGGCCAGCGCGTCAGGATCGTCGCCGTTGAACACGAGGACCATGCGCTCGTAGCCCTGGGCGTCCTGCGGCAACGCGGCGTTGTCGATCAGGAAGCGAACATTGGCGTTGTTCGGATTGTCCTCCTCGATCACCAGCACGATCGGCTGGTCGGCCGCATCGCTCACGCGCCATGTCGCATGAGGCAGAAAGGAATCGTCGCGATAGGTCCACAAGTGCGCATCCAGAGCATCGGCGCGCTCCGGCGAGGTCGACTGCACGACGACCCGCCAGCCGCGTTCCAGCGACTTCTCAAGAAGCGGCGGCAAGACGTTCTCAACCGACATGTCTTGCAGATGGTAGAACAGGACTTCGGTCATTTGCTCTCGTAGTGATCTGCCACCAGCCGGTCGAGCAGCCGCACACCGTAACCGGAGCCCCAGCTCTGGTTGATGTCGGTCTTCGGCGCGCCCATCGCGGTGCCGGCGATGTCGAGATGCGCCCAGGGCGTGCCGTCGACGAAGCGCTGGAGGAACTGCGCCGCCGTGATCGAGCCACCATGGCGGCCGCCGGTGTTCTTCATGTCGGCGAACTGCGAATCGATCAGCTTGTCGTATTCGGGGCCGAGCGGCATGCGCCAGACCTTCTCGCCGCTCTCGAGCCCGGCTGTCAGGAGGCGCTCGGCCAGTTCGTCATTGTTGGAGAACATGCCGGCATGCTCGGTGCCGAGCGCGACCATGATCGCGCCGGTGAGCGTCGCCAGATCCACCATGAATTTCGGCTTCACCCGCTTGGCGACGTACCAGAGCACATCGGCGAGCACGAGACGGCCCTCCGCGTCGGTGTTGATGATCTCGATGGTCTGGCCCGACATCGAGGTGACGATGTCGCCCGGACGCTGAGCGTTGCCATCGGGCATGTTCTCGACGAGGCCGATGGCGCCGACCGCATTGACCTTGGCCTTGCGCGCCGCGAGCGCATGCATCAGGCCGACAACGCAGGCAGCTCCCCCCATGTCGCCCTTCATGTCCTCCATGCTGCCGGCCGGCTTGATCGAAATGCCGCCGGTGTCGAAGCAGACGCCCTTGCCGACGAAGGCAACGGGCGCGGTGCCCTTCCTGCCGCCGTCCCAGCGCATGATCACGGTGCGGCTCGGCCGCGCCGAACCCTGGCCGACGCCGAGCAGCGCGCCCATGCCGAGCTTCTGCATCGCCTTGACGTCGAGCACCTCGATCTTGACGCCGAGCTTGCGGAGCTGGCTTGCCCGGCGCGCGAACTCCTCGGGAAAGAGCACGTTCGGTGGCTCGTTGACGAGGTCGCGCGCGAGAATCACGCCGTCGACGACGTGGCCCGCCGACGCAAAGGCCCTCTTCGCCGCCGCCGCATCGGAAACTCCAAGCGAGACCTCGGCGTGCAGGGCGCCGCCCTCCTCGCCGTCCTTCTTCTTGGTCTTGTAGCGATCGAACTTGTAGGCGCGCAGCCGCAGACCCGCGGCGATCGCGACCGCCTGCTCGCTCGTCATGGCGCCATCGGGCAGCTCCGCCATGATGCTCATGGCGCCGCCCCCGGGGTGGAGCTTACTCGCCGCCACGCCGCCGAATTTGAGGAAATCGCTCGCCTTCAGCGCTTCAGCCTTGCCGGCGCCGATCACGATCAGGCGGGTGGCCTTCAATCCCTCGGGCGCCAGGATGTCCAGAGCCGCACCACTTTTGCCCTTGAAGGCGGCAGCAGCCGCCGCCCGCTTCACGAGTTCGTTGGCGGCGCCGAGCGCCTTGGCGGTCGCCGGCCCCACCTTCAAGCTGTCGTCGCAGAACACGACCAGGATGCCACGGGGCGCGGCGGCAAGCGGGACGAAGCCGACCTTGATGGCATCGGACATGGGTAACTCCTCCAAAACATGGGGCTTTTGCCGCTCAGCGGCCCCGGCCGAAGGCCGGCGCTGAACCGCGATTCACTGGACTTTCCGCACTATGGGCGAAAGGCCCGGCCGATGCCAAGCACCCCGCGTGGCGCGAACGCCACAACGAGCGAAATATTAACCATATATTGACGGTGCCACGGGGCAGCCATTTTGTTGACGGATCAAAGGGATGGTAGTGAGAGATTAGGCGGCGGAAGAAGTGGCGGCGCGACCCTGGGGATCCCCTTGCGGGGATGGGTCGGGCGGCCAGGTTCCGGGACCTGCAGTGGGGCCTTGGTGGGAATCGTGCGGTAGCGCATGGGGTCGATCGATAGGTATATTTTCCGCACGACGCTGGCGTCGTTTGCGCTCGTCCTGGTCAGCCTCACCGGCGTGATCTGGATTACGCAGGCGTTGCGCGGCATCGACCTGATGACGAGCCAGGGCCAGACCATCCTCACCTTCCTCGGCATCACCAGCCTCGTCATTCCGGCGCTGATCCTGATCATCTCGCCGATCGCGCTGATGATCGCGATCTCGCACACGCTGAACAAGCTCGCGACCGATTCCGAGATCATCGTGATGAATGCCGCCGGCTTCTCGCCGTTCCGGCTGTTCTATCCGTTCTTCTACGCCACCTGCGTGGTGGCGCTGCTGGTCGCCTTCATCGCGGCCTATCTCGCCCCCGACGGCATGCGGCGGATCAAGCAGTGGGACGCCGAGATCACCGCCGACGTGCTGACCAACATCCTCCAGCCCGGCCGCTTCGCCCAGCTCGACAAGAATCTCACGATCCGGATCCGCGAACGCCAGCCCGGCGGCATCCTCGCCGGCATCTTCATCGACGACCGCCGCGATCCGAATGAGCGCGTCTCGATCGTCGCCGAACATGGCGAGGTCGTGAAGAACGACAACGGTTCGTTCCTGGTGCTCAAGGACGGCAATCTCCAGCGCTTCGAGGCCGGCAAGCGCGATCCGGCGCTGGTGGCATTCGGCCGCTACGGCTTCGACATGTCGAAGTTCTCCAACCAGGGCCACGACGTCACCCTCGGCATCCGCGAGCGTTATCTCTGGGAGCTGTTCTCGCCCGCCGAGGACGACCCGGTCTACAAGGCCGTCCCCGGCCAGTTCCGCTCCGAGTTGCATGACCGCATCATGGCGCCGCTCTACCCGTTCGCCTTTGCGGCGCTGACTTTCGCCTTCCTCGGCGCTCCGCGCACCACGCGTCAGAGCCGCAACTTCTCGATCGGCGGCTCGGTGCTCGCCGTGTTCGGCCTGCGCATGGCCGGATTCGCCTGCTCGGTCATGGCCGTGAAGTCGCCGTTTGCGGCGCTGATCCAGTACGCGATGCTGGCGGCGGCGATCGGCGGCGGCGTGTGGATGATCCTCGGCGGCGTCGTGGTCGAGCCGCCGCCCGCTCTGCTCGAAGCCATCAACAGATCGAACGCGCGGATCGCGCGTCTGTTTGGACGTCCGGCCGCCGCATGAGCATGCTCACCAACACGCTCGGGCGCTATTTCGCCGGCCGCTTCGTCATCGCGGCGCTCGGCGTGTTCGCGAGCATCTTCCTGCTGCTCGTGCTGGTCGACTACATCGAGATGGTGCGCAAGACCTCAGGGCTGGCCTCGGCCTCCGCGATCATGGTCGCCGAGACCTCGCTGTTCCGCGTGCCGCAGCTGCTGGAGAAGCTGACGCCGTTCTGCATGCTGATCGGCGCCATGACCTGCTATCTCGCCCTCTCCCGCCGGCTCGAGCTCGTGGTCGCCCGCGCCGCCGGCATCTCCGCCTGGCAGTTCATCTCGCCGGCGCTCGGCAGCGCGCTGCTGATCGGGGTGATCGCCACCACCGTCTACAATCCGATGTCGGCGAACTTGCGTGAACTCTCCAAGCGCATGGAGGCGGAGCTATTCGGCTCGGCACCGGGCGGCGGCATCCAGGACGCCTCAGGCTTCTGGCTCAACCAGGTCACCAATGACGGCCAGGTCATCATCAACGCGGCACGCAGCGAGCAGCAGGGCGTACGGCTGACCGGGCTGACGTTGTTCCGGTTTGATACAGACTGGCATTTCAAGGAGCGGATCGAGGCGCGCGAGGCGACGCTCGAGGACGGCCATTGGCTGTTCAAGACCGTGCGCCGATTCTCGCTGGACGCCCCGCCAGTCGACCAGGCGCGGCTGGAGATTCCGACGACGCTGACCGAGGCCCAGGTCCGCAACAGCTTTTCCACACCCGAGACTGTGTCCTTTTGGCAACTACCGAGCTACATCCGCTCATCCGAGAGCTCAGGCTTCGCGACAGCCGGATATCGACTCCAGTATCACAAGCTGCTGGCACAGCCGTTTTTGCTTGCAGCGATGGTGATGCTGGCAGCTTCCGTGTCGTTGCGCTTCTTCCGGATGGGTGGCGTACAGAAGATGGTTTTGAGTGGCGTGGGCGCGGGCTTTCTGCTCTACGTCCTGTCGAAAGTAACTGAAGACTTGAGCAAGGCTGAGTTGATGCATCCGATCGCTGCGGCGTGGTTGCCCGTTGTGGTGGGTGGCCTCACCGGCTTCTTGGCCTTGCTGTATCAGGAGGACGGTTAGTGACTGCCGTCCGTCGAGGACCTGTGTCTTGTTTGACGCGGCGCACCACGGTGCGGGCGAACGGGACCGGCTTGCCCGTGCGCAAGGTCCTGCTTGCCCTCATTACCGCCGCATCGTTTGCCGGCCTGATCGACGTCGCCGCCGTGACGCCGGCCGGCGCGCAGAGCTTCACCTACAATCCGCTGCCGCCCCGTCCGAAGCCGCCCAAGGTCGCCAACGACAATCAGATGCTCGTGCAGGCTACCGAGGTCGATTACGACTACAATAACTCGCGCGTCTCCGCGGTCGGTAACGTCCAGCTCTTCTACAACGGCACCAGCGTCGAAGCCGACAGGGTCATCTACGACCAGAAGACCAAGCGGCTGCATGCCGAAGGCAACATCCGCATGACGGATGCCGACGGCAAGATCACCTATGCCGAGATCATGGACCTGTCCGACGACTATCGTGACGGGTTCGTCGATTCGCTGCGCGTGGACACCGCCGACCAGACCCGCATGGCCGCGACCCGCGCCGACCGCTCCAGCGGCAACTACACCGTTTTCGAGAACGGCGTCTACACGGCCTGCGCGCCGTGTAAGGACGATCCGAAGAAGCCGCCGCTGTGGCAGGTCAAGGGTGCGCGCATCATCCACGACCAGCAGGAGAAGATGCTGTATTTCGAGAACGCGCAGCTCGAATTCTTCGGCGTGCCAATGGCCTACATGCCGTACTTCTCGACGCCCGATCCGACCGTGAAGCGCAAGTCCGGCTTCCTGATGCCCGGCTATTTTCCCGGCACGTCGAACACCGGCTTTGGCGTCGAAGCTCCCTATTATTGGGCGATCGCGCCCGATATGGACGCAACCTTCACCCCGCGCTTCATGACGCGCCAAGGCGTGCTGCTTCAGGGCGAATTCCGGCAGCGCCTGATCGATGGCGCCTACCAGATCCGCGCCTATGGCATCGACCAGCTCGATCCCGGAGCGTTTGCCGGCCAGCCAGGTGACCGCCAGTTCCGCGGCGCCATCGACACCAAGGGTCAGTTCGCGCTGAACGACAAGTGGGTCTGGGGCTGGGAAGGCGTCCTGATGTCCGACTACTATTTCTTCTCGGACTACCGACTCTATCAGTACCGCGATCCGCTCGGCTCGTTCCTGCTGCTGCCGACCGAAGCGCTGTCGCAGCTCTATCTGACCGGTGTCGGCAACCGCAGCTTCTTCGACGCACGCACGATGTACTGGCTGAGCTACTCGGGCAACCAGAGCCAGGTGCCGGTGGTCTATCCGGTGATCGACTACTCGAACGTGCTCAACTATCCGGTCTTCGGCGGCGAGTTCAGCTACAGGACCAACTTCCAGAACCTGTCGCGTGAGACCGCGGTGTTCGATCCGATCACGACGCTCGCCAACACCGCCAGCCTGTGCACGACGGCGTCGGCCGATCCGCTGGCGCGCACGCCGTCGCAGTGCCTCCTGCGCGGCTTCCCCGGCACCTACACCCGCCTGACGGCGGAAGCGCAGTGGCGCAAGTCCTTCACCGATCCGTTCGGTGAGATCTGGACGCCGTTCGCCAGCGTCCGCGCCGACGCGATCAACTCCTCGGTTTCCAACCAGCCGGGCGTGTCGAACTTCCTGCCCGTCGGCGACACCCAGGCGTTGCGCCTGATGCCGACGGTTGGCCTCGAGTACCGCTATCCCTTCATCAACGTTCAGCCTTGGGGTTCGACGACCATCGAGCCGATCGCGCAGATCATCATCCGGCCGAACGAGAGCTATGCCGGCAAGCTTCCCAACGAGGACGCGCAGAGCATGGTGTTCGACGCCTCGAACCTGTTCAGCGTCGACAAGTTCTCCGGCTACGACCGCGTCGAGGGCGGCGGCCGCGCCAATGTCGGGGTGCAGGCCACCACGCAGTTCGACCAGGGCGGCGCCGTCAAGGCGTTGTTCGGGCAGTCCTACCAGCTGTTCGGCCTGAACTCCTTCGCGGTCCAGGATTCCATCAATACCGGTCTCGATTCCGGTCTCGACAAGCCGCGCTCCGACTACGTCGCGAGCATCGGCTACTCCCCGAACCGGACCTATACGTTCAGCGTCCGCAGCCGCATGGATGAGCAGACCTGGAACATCCAGCGCTTCGAGGCCGAGGGTCGCGCCAATTTCGACCGCTGGTCGGTCAGCATGATCTACGGCAACTATGCGCCGCAGCCGGAGCTCGGCTATCTGACGCGCCGCGAAGGCATCCTGACCACCGGCTCTCTGAAGGTTGCGTCCAACTGGGTGGTGTCGGGTTCTGCGCGCTGGGACCTCGAAGCCAACAAGATCAACCAATATGTGGTCGGCGCCGGCTATGTCGACGATTGCTTCGTGCTGGCGGCGAACTATGTAACTTCCTATAGCTACTCCGCGGGCTCGGCGCCGCCCGTGCTGAGCCATGCGTTCATGTTCCAGATCGGCCTGCGCACGCTGGCGACGACGTCGACGACCAGCACCTCCGGTCTCTCTGGCTATTAATGAACCGTCTGAAGTGCCGGCCGCGTTTCCCAAGGGGATCGCAGGTTCAGCGCGGCTGACATGCGAGCAACAACCATGACCCCATTGTCCCTGTTCCGCCTCCTCGTTCCTGTCCTTGGGGCCGGGCTGATTCTCATTGGCACGCCGGCGGCGACGCGGGCGCAGAACATCGTCGTGATGGTCAATGGCGACCCCATCACCGACTTCGATATCGAGCAGCGCAGCAAGCTCGACCAGCTGACGACGCAGAAGACCCCGAGCCGGCAGGACGTCATCAACGAGCTGATCGAAGACAAGGTGAAGATCAAGGAAGGCAAGAAATACGGCGTCGATCCCGCCGCTGCCGACATCGACCAGTCCTACGCCGGCATGGCCCAGCGCATGCGCGTCTCTCCGGACCAGCTCACCAAATCGCTCGAGGTCAAGGGCGTCCGGCCGGAGACGCTGAAGAGCCGCATGAAGGCCGAGATGGTTTGGACCAGTCTTGTGCGCGGGCGCTACAAGGAGCGCCTGCAGGTTGGTGAAAGGGACGTCGCGGAGAAGGTGAAATCCGAGGGGGGCGAGAAGCTCCAGGTCGAGGGCACCGAATACAAGATGCAGCCGATCGTCCTGATCGTGCCGCGCGGATCGTCCCAGGCCTTCATCGAGCAGCGCCACAAGGAGGCCGAGACCTATCGCAGCCGCGTCGGAAGCTGCGAGGAGGCCAATTCGCTGTTCCGCTCGACGCCGAACGCCGCGATCCGGGAGAGCGTCACGAAGACGACCGCGGACCTGCCCGAAGCGCTGCGCAAAGTGCTCGACGACACCCCGATCGGCCACCTGACCCCGCCGGAGATGACCAAGCAGGGCATCGAGATGGTCGTGCTCTGCTCCCGCAAGCCGACCACGATCGACACGCCGAAGAAGCGCGAGATCCGCGAGAAGATGTACGCCGAGAAATACGAGAAGACCTCGAAGGCGTATCTCGACGAGATCCGCAAGGCGGCGATGATCGAATATCGCAATCGCTGATGGCCAAGCCTTTCGAAGAGCCTTCCGCAAAGCCTCTCGCCCTGACCCTGGGGGAACCCGCCGGCATCGGCCCCGACATCACGATCGCAGCCTGGCTGAAGCGCCGTGAACTGAACCTGCCGGCATTCTACCTGCTCGGCGACGAGGCGCTGGTTGCGCGGCGCGCCAAGGCGCTCGGCGCCGACGTCAGGATCGCTTCGGTGCGCGCCAGCGAGGCCAATGCGGCCTTCGCCGACGCCCTGCCCGTGGTTGCGACTGGCGAGACCGCGACGGCCGCACCCGGCAATCCCGATGACTCCAGTGCACCGGCGGCGCTGGCCTCGATCCGCCAGGCCGTCACCGACGTGCGCGAAGGCCGCGCCGGCGCCGTCGTTACCAATCCGATCGCCAAGAGCGTGCTCTATCGCGCGGGCTTCCGCCATCCCGGCCACACTGAATTCCTCGCCGAGCTTGCCGCGCAGAACGGCCGCGTGCCGCAGCCGGTGATGATGCTGTGGTCGCCGCGCCTCGCCGTGGTGCCGGTGACGATCCATGTCTCGCTGCGCGACGCGCTCGCAGAGCTCACGAGCGAGCTGATCGTCTCGACGGTGCGCATCGTCGCCGCTGAACTGAAATCCCGCTTCGGCATCGCGCGCCCGCGCATCGCCGTCTCTGGCCTCAATCCGCATGCCGGCGAGGACGGCTCCATCGGCCATGAGGAGCAGACCGTCATCACGCCGGCCATCAAGGTGCTGCGCAATGACGGCATCGAGGCCAAGGGCCCGCTGCCCGCCGACACCATGTTCCACGACGCCGCGCGCAGCACCTATGACTGCGCGGTCTGCATGTACCACGACCAGGCGCTGATCCCGATCAAGACGATCGCCTTCGACGACGCGGTCAACGTCACGCTCGGCCTGCCCTTCATTCGCACCTCGCCGGATCACGGCACCGCGTTCGACATCGCCGGCACCGGCAAGGCCAATCCGGCGAGCCTGATCGCCGCGCTTCAACTGGCGAGCCGCATGGCGGCGGCGACAACCTGATGAGTGCGATCGACGACCTCCCGCCGCTTCGCGAGGTCATTCGCCAGCACGCCCTGTCGGCCCGCAAATCGCTCGGCCAGAACTTCCTCCTCGACCTCAATCTGACCGCGCGCATCGCGCGCGCGGCCGCGCCGCTCGAAGCGGCCACCATCGTCGAGATCGGCCCCGGCCCCGGCGGGCTGACGCGCGCCCTGCTCGCGCTCGGCGCCGCCCGCGTCATCGCCATCGAGCATGACGAGCGCGCTATCCCGGCCTTGCAGGATATTTCCGCGCGCTATCCCGGTCGCCTCGAGATCGTGCATGGCGACGCCATGACCTTCGACCCGCGGCCGTTGCTCGCAGGCGCCAGGGCCAAGATCGTCGCCAACCTGCCCTACAACATCGCGACCCAGCTCCTGATCAACTGGCTCACGATCGAGCCGTGGCCGCCCTGGTACGAGATGATGGTGCTGATGTTCCAGCGCGAAGTCGGCGAGCGCATCGTGGCGCGCGAGAACGAGGACGCCTATGGCCGCCTCGGCGTGCTCGCCAACTGGCGTGCGGAAACGAAGATCCTGTTCGACATCTCGCCCGCGGCGTTCGTGCCACCGCCGAAGGTGACGTCCTCCGTGGTGCGCCTCGTGCCGCGTCCGGATCCTTTGCCTTGCGACCGCCGGCTGCTTGAACAGGTCGCGGCCGCGGCCTTCGGCCAGCGCCGCAAGATGCTGCGCCAGAGCCTGAAATCGCTTCAAGCCGATCCAGCGCGGCTCGCTACGGCTGCCGGCGTCGATGCGACGCGGCGCGCGGAGACCATTCCGATTTCCGGTTTTGTTGCCATGGCCCGTGAATTGGCCGATATACGCAGCAACGGCTGACAATCAAAATTTCGGAGGAAGGAATATGGCGCTGATGCGTCGGCAGTCCCTGGTCAAGTTCGATGCGCCGCTGTGCGAGACCATCATCGACACGCCCAAGCCGCAGGGCCGCGAGGTGCTGGTGCGCATCGAGCGCTGCGGCCTCTGTCATTCCGATCTGCACATCCAGGACGGCTATGCCGATCTCGGCGGCGGCAAGAGGCTCGACACAACGCGCGGCATGACGCTGCCCTTTACGCTGGGCCATGAGATCGCAGGCGTCGTCGAGGAAGTCGGAGGCGACGTGCCGGCCGGCCTCGTCGGCGCCAAAAAGGCGGTGTTTCCGTGGATCGGCTGCGGCCAGTGCCGCGACTGCGCCAACGGCGACGAGAACCTCTGTGTCAAGCAGCGCTTCCTCGGCGTCTCCATCGACGGCGGCTTTGCTACTCACGTGCTGGTACCCGACGCAAAATACCTGCTCGACTACGATCCCCTGCCCGTCAACCAGGCCGCGACGCTGATGTGCTCGGGCGTGACCGCCTACGGCGCGCTCAAGCGCCTGGTCGATCGTCCGCGCCAGCGCAACCTCCTGCTGATCGGTCTCGGCGGCGTCGGCATGATGGGCCTGTCGTTCGCGCAGGCCATGTTCAAGCAACCTATCACGGTTGCCGATCTCAGCCCCGCGGCGCGCGAGACCGCGCTGAACAACGGCGCGGCGGTCGCCTATGATCCGGCCGAGCCTGATGTCATCAAGCGCATCCTGAAGGAGACCGAGGGCGGCTTCGACGAGATCGTCGACTTCGCCGGCAACGAGAAGTCGATGGCGTTCGCGGTCGCGGTCGCCGCGCGCGGCGGCAAGATCGTGGTGTCCGGGCTGATGGGCGGCCAGTTCACGCTGCCGATGGTGCAGTGGGTCTACAAGCGCATGACCATCGAAGGCTTCATGGTCGGCACGCTCGCGGAAGCCCATGAGCTGATGGCGCTCGCCCGCGCCGGCAAGATCAAGCCGACGCCGATGCGCGAGGAGCCGATGGCCGACGTCCAGAAATGGATCGACGAACTGCGCGCCGGCAAGGTGGTCGGCCGGATCGTGCTGAAGAACTGAAGCGCGCGGCGGCGTGACGGAACACGTCGCCGCATACGTCTTGTTCGGCCCGGTCGGCACGTCGCTCAGGTCAACGCGCGAAGACGCAGAATCGTTCAGGCCAGCGGCGCGCGCGGAACGGCGACAGCCCGAACGGCGTTGGCACAGCATGTCCATTCGCTGCGTCGTCGAAAGCGCATTCTTTATCGCCTGGAGCTTTCTGGAGAGAAGCGGAGAGCTCGGCGAACCCGACGCGTCCGCCAACATTATCCTCGACGCCATTGAGGCGCAGCTCAGGAACGGCGAGCGCCGGCAGTTGATGCTGGGCAACAAGGCCATCGCCGCCTACCGCGAGCATGTCGCGCGAACTCGGGTCGCAGTCGAACGCGAAGCGCGTTCCAGATAACGGCACGTGCCCCGGATCTGACATCGCCCCAAAGCCCCGTCTCGAAATTCCGTAGTTCTCCGGATGCGAACAGAGTTCGAGGCGTGATCAAGGCGCAACAACGTGGACGCCGCAGGCGATAATCGGCAACTTTTCGATTCCCCATAAGCCGTTATGTGCACTTTCGGACCGTCAGTTGCGCTGCGGAAACGTAGGATTCGAACTGCAGCCGATTCCCGGCCCGCCAGAGACAGACAAGAAACGTGACCGGTCGGCCACAGAACGATCTCCTCAGCGAGATCAGCCAACAGGACTTCGAGCTGCTCGCCCCTCACCTCCAGCCCGTGGAGTATGAGGCGAACCACATCCTCCATCATTCCGGCGACAGCGTCGCGGTGGTCCATTTCCCCTGCGGTCCCACGCTCGTGTCGTTCGCGGTGCCGGTCGAGGACGATCGCGAGGTCGAGAGCCTGCTGGTCGGCCGCGAAGGTGCGATCGCCGTGCCCACCACCGGGCGCGGCCCTGCGCTGGCCTATTCCCGCGTGGTCGTGAAGGTCGGCGGCACGCTCGTCCGCCTGCCGGTCCGCGCGCTCGAGCAGGCTCAGCAGAAATCGGCGAGCCTGCAGGAACTGTTCGCGCGGTATGCGGCGTGCCAGTTCGCGCAGCTGCTGCAGACAGCGGCCTGCAACGCCGCGCACTCCATCGAAGAGCGTGCGGCAAAATGGATCATCGCCGCGCAGGAGAGCATCGGGGGCGACGAGGTTCCCCTCACGCATGAGCAACTGGCTGGCATGCTCGGCGTCTCCCGCAGCTATGCCAGCCGCGTCATCCAGATGTTCAAGGCCAAGCGCATCCTCGCCACCCGCCGCGGCGCCATCCTGGTCCTCGACGCGCTCGCGCTTCAAGCCAGCGCCTGCTCCTGCAATCGCTGGGTCAAGCGACACTTCGGCGAAGTGCTGGGCCGCACGGCGGCGGCCGACGGCTAGCGTCGGGGCTCCTCCATCTCGATTGTTGCCGACACGCGCAGCACCGGGCCCGCCGCGTCCCTCACCTCGATTGCAAGCTGCCCTAGGACATTGCGGGATGCGCCGTCCAGGATGGCCTGGCCAAGCGATTCCAGCGCCAGCCGCCGCACAGCGAGGCGATCGGAGAGATCGTAACCCACGTCGTCGATGATGACCTCGTTGCAGTCATGGTAGTCGAAATAAAACCGTGGCATGCCTTGGAATTCGGCAGTTGCCGTCACGGTTCCTATTCTCCCGGCTTTCGACGCGTCGAGGGGCCAAAAGGCGAAGCGCCCGCGTACACCGGTGTGGACTTCATCATCGCGCGCGACGGCAAGATCGCGGCTCTTTACGTCTATCTCGACTCGCCGCCCACCGAGTCGCCCTTCCCTCGCCGAGCTTTGCGGTGCAATTGTCGGCATGCTGTTGATGAATCGGCTGCTCGGGCGCAACCCGACGCGCAGGCCTGTCGCAATCGCGGAGACATCACGATGACCGTCACGATCTACCACAATCCGGATTGCGGCACCTCGCGCAACACGCTCGCCATGATCCGGCAAAGCGGCGTCGAGCCCGCCGTCATCGAATATCTCAAGACGCCGCCGTCGCGCGAGAGGCTCAAGGAGCTTGTCGCGGCGATGGGGATTCCCGTCCGGGCCCTGCTGCGCGAGAAGGGTACGCCATACAAGGAACTGGGCCTCGGCGATCCCAGATGGAGCGACGACGAACTGCTCGATTTCATGCTGGCGCATCCCATTCTCATCAATCGCCCCATCGTGGCGACGTCGAAAGGTGTCCGCCTATGCCGCCCCTCCGAAGCCGTGATTGACCTCCTGGACAACTCGGTCGGCCGCTTCGTCAAGGAAGACGGCGAAGTGATCGAACCGCGCTGATAGCGCCAGACTGCGCCTTTTGATCTCTCATGGCCTGAACGAAGCGGCAAAGCTCGGGCCGTTCCGGTCGCGAGAGCGTTGAACCGTGCGGTAATTGCGGCCGAAAATCGTGCGATTTCGCGGCGAAACGAGCGCGGCGCAGGCCCGATTTAAGCCTCATCCTCTCCGGATTTGCGGCTCATTGCCACCCAACTCTTTGACGAGAAAGCGCAGGTAACAAGTTGCGTGCGTAACCGGGAGACCAGGATGGGCAACCGATCCGCGAGATTCGTATCCACACTCGTCGCCAGCATCATTGCCGGCGCACCATTGGCCGCCGTGTCGCAGAGTGCGCCGAACACACCGGCCGCTGCTGCGACCACGTCCGACGACTGTCTCGCCTCGCCCAAGGCCACCGCGCCGCAGGGACAGCACTGGTACTATCGTCTCGATCGCGCCAGCAAGCGGAAGTGCTGGTACACGCGTGCCGAAGGCGACAAGGCGGCGCAGACGTCGACCGCACCGAACGCGCAGACCGCGACCAGCACGGCGGATGCGGAACCAGCCGCGCCGCACTCGGTCCAAGACGCGCGCGCTGAATATGTGGCGCAGCAGAGGGGAACCGCATCGGCCGCGCCGAATGTGGCTGCGCCCGCGCCGGCTGCAGCGATCGCGCCGCCAGCACCGCGGCAGCCCCCCGCCGCCTCCGCCGATGGGAATAATGCCCAGCAGCAGGCGGCGGTCACTACACGCTGGCCCGACACCTCAATGATGGCCGCAGCGCCCGCGCCGCAGCCGGCGGCCGAACCGGTCACGGCCGATGCGCAGCCGAGCGCAGATCCCGGACAATCCCCTGCCCCGCAATCGCCTGCGCCGGTGACGCCGGCCACGGCGGAAGCCCCCGCCAAGCCGACCGGCTCGTTCCAGACGCTCCTGCTCGTCATCGGCGGCGCGCTTGCGCTCGCGGGCGTTATCGGCAGCGTGATCTATCGCTTCGCCGGCTCCCGCTCCCGTGTCCGCGTCCAGGCAGCTGACGGCTCCCGCCGCGTGAATTGGGACAATTGGGAGCAACAGGACCAGGACCGTGCGCCCTGGCTCGACGCAGTGGCGACCGCCCCATCACGCCTGCAACGGCCCCACCCGGTCGATTTCGACCTCGTGCGTCCCCTGGTCCCAAAACCCTTGGCCACAAAACCCACGGCGACAAAATCCTTGGCCACAAGACCCATTACGATCGTCGACAATCGCAACGCGTCCCAGGCGAACGAGAGCGCCGTGGAGGACACCCATGAGGGTAGCGAGTTCGCGGCCTTGGAGGCCGAGGTGCACGCATTGCAGCTCGCCGCAATCGACGCCCATATCGAAAAAGTCCAAATCGACGAGCATCAAGTCGACGAGCATCAATTCGATGAGGATCGCTTCGAGGGGACCCAGGTCGAGGAAGCCCACCTCGAACAGGTCGAAGAGTCAGCCGACGCCGACACGGTCGACATCGACGTCATCACCCAGATGCTCGAACGCCTGGCGAAGGAAGGCCCGCGGCTGACGCCGGCTAGCCCTGAAGCTGGCCTTGCAGACTTCGCACAAAGCCGACGAGGCCAACGCGCCGCTCGCGCTTGAGGCGCTCGGCCTTCAGGATCGACTGCACCTCGGCGAAGGCCGCATCGACGTCGTGGTTGATGACGATGTAGTCGTACTCGGCCCAGTGGCTCATTTCGTGACTGGCGCGGCTCATCCGCTTGCGGATGACCTCGTCGGAGTCCTGCGCGCGCGAGTGCAGCCGTTTCTCGAGATCGGCGGCTGACGGCGGCAGGATGAAGACGCTGACGACGTCGGCGCGCGCCTTTTCGCGCAGCTGCTGTGTGCCCTGCCAGTCAATGTCGAACAGCACGTCCTGGCCCGCCGACAGCGCCGCCTCGACCGGGCCGCGCGGCGTGCCGTAGCGGTTGTCGAACACGGTCGCCCATTCCAGGAGCTCGTCGCCCTTCACCATCGCCTCGAAGCGCGGCTTGTCGACGAACAGATAGTCGCGGCCGTCGACCTCGCCGGGCCGCATCGCCCGCGTGGTCGCGGAGACCGACATTCTCAGCCCGGGCATCCGCTCGATCAGCAGACGCGACAGCGTCGTCTTGCCCGCGCCCGATGGCGAGGACAGCACGAACATCAACCCGCGCCGCTCGACACCGTCAGTTCCGTGACCGCCCGTCGTCATCGATCACTCCAGATTCTGGACCTGCTCGCGGAACTGCTCGACCACGTTCTTCATGGCGAGTCCCGTATTGGTCAGCTCGATGTCGTTCGACTTCGAGCAGCAGGTGTTGACCTCACGGTGAAACTCCTGCGCCAGGAAATCCAGCTTGCGTCCGATCGGACCGCCCTTGCCGATCAGCTCGCGCGCCTGGGCGACGTGGGAGGCGATGCGGTCGAGCTCCTCGCGGATGTCGGCCTTGGTCGCGATCAGGATCGCTTCCTGCATCAGGCGGTCGGAATCGAAACGATCGGAGGTGTCGAGCAGAGCGGCGATCTGCTCGGCGAGCTTGGCCTTGATCGCCTCCGGCTTACGGCCGGGTGCGGCCTCCGCCTGCTTCGCCAGCGCCTCGATCTCGTCGACACGCTGGGTCAGGATCTGCCCGAGCGAAGTACCCTCGCGCTTGCGCATCTCGACGAGGTCGGCGAGCGCCTTGTCGAAGGCCTCGGCAACAGCGATGCGCGCCGCCTTGTCCTCCTCCTCGTCTCCCTCGGGCTCGGCAACCTCGATCACGCCCTTGATGGCGAGCAGGCCGTCGATGCTCGGCGCCACCGCGTCGACCTTGCCGGCGATCTGGGAGGCGGCCTTCAGCACGGCGGAGAGCACGTCCTCATTGATGCGAACGGAAGCTTCGGCATTGGTGCGCTTGACGTTCAGATTGGCGTAGACGGTGCCGCGCGACAGCACCTCGCTCGCGCGCTTCTTGGCATGGGCCTCGAGCTCGTCGAACCCCTGCGGCAGCCGCACGCGCAGGTCGAACCCCTTGGCGTTGACCGACTTCAATTCCCATTCGAACGTATACGGCCCGCTCGCGCCGTGGCTTCGGGCAAAGCCGGTCATGGACGACAGCGCCATTAGGTGGGTTTCTCCGGACAGGTAGGATTCGCGAGGCCATCAAGGCACGCGAATCTTAAGACTATTTTGCAGGAAAGTGGAATCCGCAAAGTCCGTAAGGCAGGCCAGCGATCCTAGCGCTGGACCACCGGCGGCGAGGCCGGCCACACCGAGCCCTGCCGGGCCGGCGCCGGATTTGCGGGCCGCGCCGGCGGCTTTTTCTGCTGGGTCGGCTTGGGCGGCGTGGTCGCGGTCGGTGTGTCGGCGGCGGCGGGCGCTCCGGCCGCAGGCGCCGGCGCATCGTCGGCCGGCTCGACCGTGTCGTTCTGGATCTGCTTCTCCATCGCGCGCAGCTTGGCGACGTTTTTCTGATGCGCGTCGTAGGTCTCGGTGAAGGCGTGCCCGCCGGTGCCGTCAGCGACGAAATAGAGGTCGCGGGTGCGGGCCGGATTGGCGGCGGCCTCGAGCGAGGCGCGGCCGGGATTGGAGATCGGCCCCGGCGGCAGGCCTTCGATCACATAGGTGTTGTAGGGCGAGGGCTGGGTGATCTCGCTGCGCTTGATCGGGCGGCCGAGCGTGCCCTTGCCGCCGACGAGGCCGTAGATGATCGTCGGATCGGACTGCAGCTTGATCTTCTGCTTCAGCCGGTTGACGAACACGGCGGCGACGCGGCTGCGCTCGTCCGGCTTGCCGGTCTCCTTCTCCACGATCGAGGCGAGCGTCACGAGCTGTTCCGGCGACTTGACCGGGAGGTCCTGGCTGCGGCGTTCCCAGATCTCGGCGAGCACGCGCTTGTGCGCCTGCTGCATGCGCTGGATCACCTGCTCGCGCGTGGTCCCGCGCGGGAACTTGTAGGTCTCCGGCAACAGCGTGCCTTCGCGCGGCAGCTCGCGCACGCTGCCGGTGAAGATGTCATTGTCGGAGAGCCGGGCCACGATCTGCTCGGAGGTCAGGCCTTCCGGTATCGTGACGGCATGCTGCACCACCTTGCCCTCGACGATGGTGGCGATGACGTCGCGCAGGCTCGCATTCTTCTGGAACGAATATTCGCCCGGCTTCAGATCCGAGCTCGCCTTCAACGCAGCGACGCTGGCGATGAACACCCACGGATTGACGTCGGTCACGCCTTCCTTGTTCAGGGTCTCGGCGATGTCACGCTTGCCCGCGCGCTGTGGGATGTTGACGATCTTGTCTTCCTTGAGCGGCCCGGCCGCCTCAAGCACCTGGCGGCCGTAATAATAGACGGCGCCGGCGCCGAGCATGCTGATCAGCAGGAGCGTGATGATGGCGTTGCCGACCACGACCAAGGGATTGCGCGCACGGTCCGATCGCTTCGGCGGCGGCGGCACCTGCTCGGGCTCCAGCGCGGCCCGCGGACTCCTGGGCGAAATGGGCGGCCTTTCACTCATCGAAGCAACCTGAATCCTGCCGGTTCAATCGCGGCCTGACAATCGCTTGCCCTGCCAAATGCACACGCCCACGAGTATGACTATCGCCGAATAAGGCAAAACGGTGGATTCGTCTCAAACGCAAGCTTTATTGGGCCAAGCGCCGGAGGATCACCGACGCGTTGGTACCGCCGAAACCGAAAGAATTCGACAACGCGACGTTGATCTCGCGCTTCTTAGCAGTATGCGGCACGAGATCGATCGCGGTCTGGACCGACGGATTGTCCAGATTGATGGTCGGCGGCACGACATTATCGCGAATCGCAAGAATGGCGAAGATCGCCTCGATCGCGCCGGCCGCGCCGAGAAGATGGCCAGTCGACGATTTGGTCGAGGACATCGCGACCTCTGAGGCGGCATTGCCGAGCAGCCGCTCCACAGCGCCGAGCTCGATCTCGTCGCCGAGCGGCGTCGAGGTGCCGTGCGCGTTGATGTAATCAAGATCGGACGGCGACAGGCCGGCGCGCTTGAGCGCCGCCGACATGCTGCGGAAACCGCCATCGCCATCGGGTGACGGCGACGTGATGTGATAGGCATCGCCAGACAGGCCGTAGCCGATCACCTCGGCATAGATCCTGACGCCGCGGCGTCTGGCGTGCTCGAGCTCTTCCAGGACCACCACGCCGGCGCCTTCGCCCATGACGAAGCCGTCGCGGTCCTTGTCATAGGGACGCGAGGCCTTCTCGGGCGTGTCGTTGAAGCCGGTCGAGAGCGCGCGTGCGGCGTTGAAGCCGGCAATGCCGATGCGGCTGATGGGCGATTCGGCACCGCCCGCAACCATCACGTCGGCATCGCCTAGCGCGATCAGACGGGCGGCATCGCCAATCGCGTGCGCGCCGGTCGAGCAGGCTGTGACCACGGAGTGGTTCGGCCCCTTCAGCCCATGCTCGATCGAGACATAGCCGGAGGCGAGATTGATCAGGCGGCCCGGAATGAAGAAAGGCGACACCCGGCGTGGCCCGCGCTCCTTCAGGAGAATGGCAGTGTCGGCGATGCCGTTGAGGCCGCCGATGCCGGACCCGATCATGGTGCCGGTCGCGCACTTGTCCTCTTCGGACTCCGGATGCCAATTGGCGTCGTCGAGCGCCTGCTTGGCGGCCCCCATGCCGAAGATGATGAAATCGTCGACCTTGCGCTGGTCCTTCGGCTCCATCCACTGGTCGGCATTGAAGCTGCCATTGGAGCCGTCGCCGCGCGGCACGACGCAGGCGATCTTGGTCTGGAGATCCGAGACGTCGAAGCTCTCGATCCGGCGCGCACCGCTCTCGCCGTTGAGGATCCGCTTCCAGGTCGGCTCGACGCCACAGCCGAGTGGCGTAACCATGCCGAGGCCCGTGACGACAACCCGCCTCATATCGCAAATCTCCGCTTCGAAAGATTCACGGCCGATAACAAGAAACCGGCTGACCGCCGGTGAGCGGCCCGTCCGGTTTCAATGTTGTCCCGCGAAAATGAAGAGCCTTAGCTCTTCGCGTTCTTCTCGAGAAACTTGGTGGCGTCGCCGACGGTGAGAATCGTCTCCGCGGCGTCGTCCGGAATCTCGCAACCGAATTCTTCTTCGAACGCCATCACCAGCTCGACGGTGTCCAGACTGTCGGCGCCGAGGTCGTCGATGAAGCTCGCGTTGTCGACAACCTTCTCGGGTTCAACACCAAGGTGTTCGACCACGATCTTCTTAACCCGCTCGCCAATGTCACTCATTGCTTAACCTCTTGTTCCCTGTAGACCCGACCCCCCGGGACGATACGAGCCGTCGTGGTCGTTGACTGCCTTCGCTTACGAACTTTGATTTGGCCCCATCCTAACCGATGCAAGGCCCGGCGAACGACGGCCAAGGCTCCGCATCGCCAATATACAGGGTTTCAAAAACCTGCAATGGCGTTCTTTGCCCATCCGTTGATGGTCCGGTTATCATACTTCAACTGCCTTGACTACAAGCCTCAATTCGCTCCGGAAACGGCCGTTTGCCGCATCCCGCACCGCCCCCGTGCGGGCGGTGCGAAACGAGGCCTCAGATCATGGCCATGCCGCCGTTGACGTGGATGGTCTGGCCGGTGACGTAGGCCGCTTCGTTCGAACTCAGGTAAACGGCGGCCGCCGCGATGTCCTCGGGCGTGCCCAGGCGCGCGGCCGGAACCTTGGTCAGAATCGTTTCACGCTGCTTGTCGTTCAGCGCATCCGTCATCGGCGTCTTGATGAAGCCGGGCGCGATGCAGTTCGCGGTGACGCCTCGCTTGGCGTATTCGGCGCCGAGAGTCTTGATCATGCCGATGAGACCGGCCTTGGACGCGGTGTAATTGCCCTGCCCGGGATTGCCGGTGACGCCGACCACGGAGGTGATGGCGATGATGCGGCCGAAGCGTTTGCGCATCATCAATTTGGTAGCAGCGCGCGCGAGCCGGAAGGTCGAGGTCAGGTTGACATTGATGACCTCGTCCCAGTCCTCGTCGCGGAGCTGGACGAAGAGATTGTCACGCGTGATGCCTGCATTGGCGACGAGGATGTCGACCTGTCCCATCGCCGCTTCCGCGGCAGGCACCAGCGCCTCGACCTCGTCGGCCTTGGACAGATTGCAGGGCAGCACGTAGGTGCGCTCGCCGAGCTTGCCGGCCAGTTCGTCCAGCACTTCCTTCCGCGTCCCCGAAATGGCGACCGTGGCGCCCTGGGCGTGCAGGGCCTGCGCGATCGCGCCGCCGATGCCGCCGGTCGCGCCGGTGACGAGCGCCTTCCTGCCAGTCAGATCGAACATCGATTACTCCTCTAGGCCTGCTTCGCAGCGGCCAATGCATCCTTGGCGGCGGCAATGTCGTTCGGCCCGCCGACCGCAACCCCGACCGCGCCGTCGGCGATGCGCTTGACGAGACCGGTGAGCACCTTGCCCGCGCCGATCTCGAAGAAACGGGTGACGCCCTGCCCGGCCATATAGGCAACCGACTCGCGCCAGCGCACCGTTCCGGTGACCTGCTCGACCAGACGGCGGCGGATCTCGTCGGGATCGGTGATGGCGCTCGCCAGCACGTTCGACACCAGGGGCGCCGCCGGCGCCTTGATCGTGACCTTCGACAGCGCTTCCGCCATCGCATCGGCGGCCGGCTGCATCAGCTTGCAATGGAACGGTGCGGACACCGGCAGCAGCATCGCACGCTTGGCGCCCTTGTCCTTGGCGATCTCGACGGCGCGATCGACCGCGGCCTTGTCGCCGGAGACGACCACCTGCCCGCCGCCATTATCATTGGCGGCCTGGCAGACCTGGCCCTGCGCCGCCTCGTCGGCGACTTCCATTGCGGCCTCGTAGTCGAGACCAAGCAACGCGGCCATGGCGCCGGCGCCGACCGGGACGGCTTTTTGCATTGCGAGACCGCGGGTGCGAAGAAGACGCGCGGTGTCGGAAATCGTCAGGCTGCCGGCCGCAGCCAAGGCCGAATATTCGCCGAGCGAATGGCCGGCAACGAAGGCTGCATCCCGCGCAACGGAAAAACCGGCCTCGCTCTCCAGCACGCGCAGGGTCGCTACAGAGACCGCCATCAGCGCCGGCTGGGCGTTTTCGGTGAGCTGGAGGGTCTCGGCCGGGCCATCCCAGATGGTGGCCGTCAGCTTCTCCCCAAGCGCGGCATCGACCTCGTCGAACACGGCGCGCGCCGCTGGAAAAGCGTCGGCCAAAGCCTTGCCCATGCCGACGGCCTGGGACCCCTGCCCAGGAAATGTGAATGCAGCCGTCATCGGCGCTCCCTGCTTGTCGAGCGTGATCCCTTCGAGAACCGCAGCCAATTACGCGCAGGCTTACGCCCTGGTTCCGGATCATGCTCCAAAGGGGGCCGTAGAACACTGTCCGGGACCGGAATGTCAAGCCGAGATAGACCTCCCGGCAGGCATTCAACAGGGAACGCCCCCCTCAAAACCCGCCGGCTGTCTGATTGACGTCGACCTCCGCGCCTGCCCGTGCACGGCGTGCGCTGTTCACGAGTTGGCCGGGACGGTCCTCCTGGTCGGGTTTCGCTGTCGCGAGCCGCAGCACCGCGGCGTAATTCGGCTGCACCTCCATGCGGCCGGCGTGACGGCTCTCGCTCAGCAGCCGATGCACCTTCGGCAGGTTGTAGCAGGGCACGTAGAACAGCAGATGATGCTCGAGGTGGTAGTTCACGTAGTACGGCGCAATGAACAGACGCTCGAGGAAGTTCGCATGCGTGGTGCGGGTGTTGCGCAGGGGATCGCTGCTGTCGGGGACGACCGCGTGCTCGGCGATGTTGCGGATGCGGGTGATCACCATCATCCAGGTCAAAAGCGGCACCAGCCATAGCAGCGGATAGGCCCACCACACGCCGGCCACGGCGAGCGCCGCGAACATTGCGGCGTTGACGAGGCATTGCGGCCCGAGCTTTTCCCAGAAATGTGCGGCGCGCTGGCGCCACGGCCAGTCCTTTGCCCCAAGCGCGTTGAGCAATTGCGCCTTGCGCTGCTGGTAGCCGGTCTGCCCGGTGATGTCGCGAATGAACTTGCGGCGATAACTCAGCTTGGTGATCGGAAACGGCGCCGACAGCACGAGGTCGGGATCATCCTCCTGCTGGGTGCGCGCGTGATGCTGAAGGTGATAGCGGCGATAGCTGCGCGTCTCCGCGAAGAGCGGATAGGCGCAGAGCCACTGGCTCAGCGCGAGATTGGTCTTCTCGTCGGCGGACAGGCAGCCATGCGCGCCATCATGCATGAGGATCGCGAGGCCGAGCTGGCGCGAACCGATGATGGCGACCGCAAAAAGGTAGGTCAGCGGATTGGGCCACCAGGCCACGAGCGCGATTGCGCCCAGAATCAATGCCCAGGCATGCGCGATCAGCGCGACGGCTTTCCACGTCGCACGTTGGCGCACGTCAACGAGCTGGTCCTCGGTGAGGAAATCGCGGGCACGCATGCGGAGCGCAGTCATGGCCTAACCCTCCTCGTCCCTGGAAGTTGAATCGCCGTCGTCGACGAGGCGCAGGCGCGCCGCCTCGCCGTTCGGTTTGGCCTGCTCGCCGAGGACACGCAGCATCTCGCCGCAGAGCTGTTCGGGCGAGCGGTCCATGGCGTAGCCTTCGAGGATGACGCCGATGGCGACGGCCCAGAACCGCCGCGAGCTTTCGTCGGGCGCGCGCAGCGAGCGCCAGCCATGCCGCGCCACCTGGCCGGCATAGGCTCGCGCGCCCTCGGTGTGCAGACGTTCGATGGTGCGCTCGACCAGCGGCGCGAGATCCTGGCGCCGCCGCGTCAACGTCAGCGCCTCGGCGAAGAAGGCGACCGAATCGCTTGCCGTCACCGTCTCCGCCAGCGCGTGGGTGTACTCCCGCGGCGAGCGCGCCTTCAGCGCCGCCTGCTCGGTCGCGCGCGCCAGGTACAGCAGATCGCGGCAGGCGCATTCGACGAACAGCGCCTCCTTGGTGCGGAAGTAATAGGTGATCTGGCTCGGGAAGGCGTTTGCGGCGGTCGCAATGTCGGCAATCGAGGTGCCGGACAGTCCCCGCTCCTTGAACAGTGGGCTCGCCGCATCGAGCAGCAGCGAGCGCATCTTGCGCCCGGCCGAGCGGGTGGCGCGGGCGGCGTGCTTTGGGTCGCCGGCCGTCTCGAACGGGGCCTGGACGGATTTTCCCGTCATTGGATCCTCCCTTGATTTATTTGTATGACATACAAACAAATAAATCAAGCCGTTTCGGACCCGTTTTGACACCCTCCCCGGGACCTTCCGGGCCGAAATTGGCCTGCCTAACCTTGCCAAGCCGGCCAAAATCCGTATAAAGCGCGCCATCCGCAGACCCCGGCCGGGAGCTGAACGGACGGTCTCAGCAAATCATTCGTGATTTTGATGTGGCAGGGCCAGTTGGCCCGTCGTCCCGTGTTTCCGCCTTCTGAGCTTAAGTCCGAGTCCTTTCCGAAGGCCTCGAAGGGCTTGACGCCGGGCGATGCGCCAACATGAGGAAAGGACTTCCATGCCTCTTTACGAGCATGTTTTTCTCGCGCGTCAAGACGCGAGCCCGCAGCAGGTCGAAGAGCTGACTGCGCAGATGACCGGTATCGTCGAAGGTCTCGGCGGCAAGATCACCAAGACCGAGAACTGGGGCGTGCGCTCCCTCACCTACCGCATGAACAAGAACCGCAAGGCGCACTTCGTGCTGCTCAACATCGACGCGCCGTCCGCGGCGATCGCCGAGATCGAGCGCCAGGAGCGCATCAGCGAAGACGTGATCCGCTATCTCAGCGTCCGCGTCGAGGAGCTCGAGGAAGGCCCGTCCGCGATGATGCGCAAGGCGGACCGCGATCGCGAGCGTGACGACCGTGGCGGCGGCTTCCGCGGCGAGCGCGAAGGCGGCTTCCGTGGCGACCGTGAGGGTGGCTTCCGCGGTGACCGCGGTCCGCGCCGCCCCCGCGAGGAAGCCGAAACCACGACGGATGAGGAGTAAGATCAATGGCTGAAGCTGGCGCCCGCCGTCCGTTCTTCCGTCGTCGCAAGACCTGCCCGTTCACGGGTCCCAACGCGCCGAAGATCGACTACAAGGATTCCAAGCTCTTGATGCGCTACGTCTCCGAGCGCGGCAAGATCGTGCCGAGCCGCATCACCGCGGTGTCCGCGAAGAAGCAGCGTGAACTCGCCCGCGCCATCAAGCGCGCGCGCTTCCTGGGCCTGCTGCCCTACGTGATCCGCTGATACGACCGACTTCGACCGGCGGCGATGCCGCCGCCGGTCACCACGTTCTGAACTCATAAGGCTTCCGGGTCGTCCGGTTGCCGATGGTTGGGGCAGGAGATGCCTCTAACCGCTCGGAAGGGGCGGGACAGCTGATGATGGCCTTTGGACTGATAGCCCTGATCGCCGGCGCTGCGTCGGCCCTGATGTTCGCCTCGATCGTTTCGGGCGCGCTGATCTCGCTCGTCCTGTTCTATCTTGCACCGCTGCCGCTGATGGTGGCCTCGATCGGCTGGGGACCGCTCTGCGCGAGCCTGGGCGGCATCGCGGCTGCGATCGGCCTCGGCGCCCTGTTCGGCCTGCCCTATTGCGTCGCCTTCGCCGTCACCGTCGCGCTGCCGGCGTGGTGGCTTGGCCACCTCGTCTTGCTCGGCCGGCACGTGGGCGCAGTTCCCGACGCCACCGAGCCGCCGGCCGAACCCGAGATCGAATGGTATCCGGTCGGCCGCATCCTGCTGTGGATCGCGGGCTTCGCGATGCTGACCGCAATCGCCGCCCTCCTCACGCTCGGCACCGATGCCGACAGCATCACCAGCACGCTGCGCCGCGGCCTGGTGCGCATCCTCCATGCCACCGATCCGCAGGCCGGCGGCGAAGCCGACCAGTTCGTCGATGCCCTGGTGCGGATTGCGCCGGCCGCCGCCACCATCGTCTCGATGATGACGCTCACGCTCAACCTCTGGCTCAGCGCCAAGGTGACGGCGACCTCGGGCCGGCTGCGCCGCCCCTGGCCGAACCTGATGACCGCTGAATTGCCGACCATGACGCTCGCGGTGCTGTGCGTCGCGCTCGCCTTCTGCTTCACCGGCGGGCTGCTCGCGATCGTCGCGCAGATCGCGACGGCGGCGCTGATGATGGCCTACGCGCTGACCGGCTTTGCCGTGCTGCATACGCTGACACTCGCCCTGAAGAGCCGCGCCTTCTGGCTCGGCTCGACCTACGCCGTCGTCGTCGTATTCGGATGGCCAGTGATCGCGATGGTGATCCTCGGTCTCGCGGACGCCGTGTTCGGCGTCCGCGAGCGCTTCCTGCGCAACCGGCAACCCCCGCCGCTGCCAACCTCTTAAGTCCAAACCCGAAACCAGAAACTCAGAGCACTTCAAAGGAGAACGTTATGGAAGTCATTTTGCTGGAACGCGTCAACAAGCTCGGCCAGATGGGCGAAGTCGTGAAGGTTCGCGACGGCTATGCCCGCAATTTCCTGCTCAAGCGCGGCAAGGCGCTGCGCGCCACCGCCGACAACCGCGCCAGGTATGACGGCATGAAGGCCGAGCTCGAGGCCCGCAACCTCCAGGCCAAGGGCGAGGCGTCCAAGGTCGCCGAGAAGATCGAGGGCAAGAACATCATCGTGATCCGCCAGGCCTCCGAAGCCGGCCAGCTGTTCGGCTCGGTCACCGTGCGCGACATCGTCACCGCGTTCGAGGCCGACGGCGTCCACCTCGACCGCCCGCAGGTGCAGCTCGACGCGCCGATCAAGACCATCGGCAAGCACACGGTCACGGTCGCTGTTCACCCCGAAGTCGAGGTCGAGATCACTGTGACGGTCGCGCGCAGCCAGGACGAAGCCGAGCGCATCAACCGCGGCGAGGACATCTCGACCCGCAACGAGGACCGCGATGCGGCCGCCGAGGCGATCGCCGCCGCCGGCGAGTTCTTCGATCCGGAAGCCCAGCACGAAGACATCGCGCCGGCCCCGGCTGCGGAAGAGACCGAGAAGTAAGCCTCGCGCTCTTGCGAAGCGAAGCCCGGCCGCTCACGCGGCCGGGCTTTTCGTTTTTGCGGCGACGTCCTCGCTCAGCATCGCGATCGAGGCCAGCGCCGTCGCCGTGTGCTTCTCCACGCCGTCGGTCAGGCAGAACACGTCGGCCGCAACGACTGCGACCTGGCGGCCCGGCTTGATTACCCGTGCCCGGCAGATCAGCCTTTCGCCGACCGCAGGCGCCAGCAGATTGAGCTTGTACTCCGCCGTTAGCGCCGCCTGGCCACGCGAGGTCGCCGCCGCGATCGTCGTCGCGTTGTCGACCAGGAAGGCGGTGACGCCGCCATGGAAGAAACCGTGCTGCTGCAACAGCTCGGGCCGGCGCTCCACGGCGATCGTGCAGGTGCCGCGCGTGAGCTCAGACAGCTCCGCGCCGACCAGACCCATGAAACCCTGGCGGCCGACATTGGCGTGGATGCGCTCGGTCACGGCTGCGAAATCGGGATCCGTCTCGGTGCTCATGACGCCACTCCTCATTTTCTGTTGATGTGGCCGGGCGGCAGCAGCGCGCGGATGGCGCATGCGATCAGCGTGTCGGCCTCGCTGCGCGGATCGGTCCGATCGCGGCCGGAGAGAAAAGCACGGCAAAACACCTGCGCCGGGCCGATCAACTGGCTGATGAACATCACCGGCGTCATCGGCAAGAGATCGCCACGTGCCACGAGCGGTGCGCGCCAGCGCTCGAGGCCTTCAGCAAGACGCGCATTCTGCGCACGCTGGGCGTCGCGGACGTCCTCGCTCCATTCGCCGCGCGAGATCTCGAACAGATAGCGCGCCTCGCGCCGGCTCAACACGACCCAGTCGAGATGCGCGCGGATCAGGCGATCGATGCCCTGCCCGGCATCCGGCACCGGGTCGAGCGCTTCGAGCATCGCGCCGTGATAGTGGCGCAGCACTTCCAGGAACAGCGCGCCGGCGAGCTCCTTCTTCGATCCGAAGGCGTGGAAGAAACTCCCGTTCGAGGCGCGCGCGCGGGCGCGGATCGCCGCCACCGTCGCAGCCTCGAAGCCGACGCGGTCGAACACCGCAAGCCCCGCGGCCAACAAGTCCTCACGCATGCCGGTCGCCATCGGCACCTCCTGGAGCATAACTCTAGAGTAATGCTCCAACCACGGTCAAGACAATGTGGAGGCCGCGATCGACGCGACCTCCGGGGGTCTTGAGCTGGCGATTTGCTTATCGCGAGATCGGCGGGGTCGGCAGCCCGGACGACTCGGCCGGCGCCGATGAAGGCGCCGCGGCGGTCGGGGTTGGCGGCGGATCCTGCGGCTTGGTCGCCGGCTCGGAGCTGCCATTGGTCGTCGTTTCGGCCGGTTTGGGCGCGGCTGCTTCGGTCGGCTTCGGCGCGGCGGGCTCGGCCGGCTTTGCAGCGGCCGCCGGGGCCGGCGTCACCTGCGGCACCGGATCGGGCCGCAACATCGGGCTGCTCGGCTCGACCTTGGCGCTGTCCGGCTTGGGCTCGGCCGGCTTCTCCGGCGCCTTCGCGCTGTCCGGCTTGGCCTCATCGCGCCCGGCGTCGACCTTGGCGCTCTCGCTCTTGGGCTCGGCCTTCGGTTCAGTCTTGGGTTCAGTCTTGGCTTCAGTCTTGGGCTCTGTCTTGGCCTCGCCCTTCTTGTCGTCGGCCGGCGCGGCGGCGTCGACCTTCGGCGCCTCCTCAGCTTCCGGCTTGCCGCGCTTGCTCAGGCGCTTGCCTTTGCGGCCTTCGGGAGCACGTTCGTCGGCAGCCTCGGGCTTGCCAGTTTCCTTGGCGCCGTCCTTGGCGCCCTCCTCGCTCGGCCGCGCCATGCGCTTCTGGCGCGCGCCCTCGGGCGCCGGAGCTGCGCCCTCGCCCTCCGGCTTGGCAGCTTCCTGCGACCGTTGGCGGCGCCCCTGATGTTCGGGCGTCTGCGCGGGATTGGTATTGGCGTCCTTCTCCTTGGCGCCGTCCTTCTTGTCCTTGCCGTCCTTGTTACCGTCCTTGGCCTGGTAGCGGGTGTCGGTGGCGCCGTTGGAGACGAGGTAAGAGGCGAGAATGCCCGCCATATCCGGACTGGTCGTGTAGTGCTGGCGCAGGAAGCTCGGCAGCGATCCCGGCGCGACCGTCTTCAGCAGCCCCCGCGGGCTCTTGTGACAGGCGTTGCAGGTCTGCGCGAAAAGCTGGGAGGGGCTTTTGCCGGCCTCGAGGTTGGTCGCCTGCGCAAGCGCAGCGTCGGTCCCGCCGAAGCCAATCAGAAGCAATACCGTCGCGAGGCTGAGCGCTCGGCTCGACATTCCCATCTTCTCCATTGAAAAAACCGCAGACACAACCGGGATCCGGCGCGGCGGTCACCTTTTAGCCGATTGCGACGCGAATGGAAGGCAGCTCATCACGCGGGGAAGCAACTACGCGATTTTCGAATATCGGCTTTGAACACAACGCAATAGCGGGCCGGAACCAGCCTCGCTAGATTTACATGCAAACGCATAGGAACCGATCCGGTCCCTGGGCGTCAGATCAGAAGGCCGGGTTAGTCGCATCTTTTCGGGTTCGCTCGAAAGGCAGGGTGTCGATGGACCGTTTGTTGCGTCGATTTCTGACTCAGTTCATCCGCCGCGGGTCGATGACGGTGACCACGGCGAGCGGGATGAAGTTCACCGTCGGCGACGGCACCCGCCAACCGGTGGAGGTTCGCTTCGTCACCGTGGACGCGCAGCGACGGATCCTCATCAATCCCGAACTCGGGCTTGGCGAGGCCTACATGGACGGCGAATTCGTCGTCCAGCGCGGCACGATAGCTGATGCCCTCGCGGTCCTGCTCGATCAACCCGACGTATTGCCGCAGTGGGCAAAGCCGTGGTGGCACCTGCGCTATCTCACGCGGCACCTGAAGCAGTTCAATCCGCGCTCCCGCTCGCGCAGCAACGTCGCGCACCACTATGATCTCGACGGCCGGCTCTATTCGCTCTTCCTCGACGCCGACAAGCAATACAGTTGCGCCTATTTCGAGACCCCGCAGACCTCGCTTGACGATGCCCAGCTCGCCAAGAAGCGGCACATCGCCGCAAAGCTCCTGCTCAAGGGCGGCCAGCGCGTGCTCGACATCGGTTCGGGCTGGGGCGGGCTCGGCCTCTACCTCGCCGAGGTTGCGGACGCCGACGTCACCGGCGTCACGCTGTCGATGGAGCAGTTGCAGGTCTCCAACGCGCGCGCGGCCGAAAGGGGCCTGACCGGGTCGGCACGATTCCTGCTCGAGGATTATCGCGACATCGACGGGCCTTTCGACCGCATCGTCTCGGTCGGCATGTTCGAGCATGTCGGCGTGACGTTTTACGACACGTTTTTCCAGCGCTGCGCCGAGCTCCTGAGCGAGGACGGCGTGATGCTGCTGCACTCGATCGGCCGATCGCAGGGACCCGACTCCACCAATCCCTGGATCGCCAAGTATATCTTCCCCGGCGGCTATATCCCGGCCCTGTCGGAGGTGTTGCCGGCGATCGAGCGCGCAGGGCTGCTGGTCTGCGACGTCGAGATCCTGCGCCTGCACTATGCCGAAACGCTCAAGGCCTGGCGGGAGCGCTTCATGGCGCGGCGCGAGGAAGCCGTGCAGTTCTACGACGAGCGCTTCGCGCTGATGTGGGAATTCTATCTCGCAGCCTGCGAGATGACGTTCCGCAAGCAGGACATGATGAACTTCCAGATTCAGCTCACCCGGCGCCAGGGCATGGTGCCGACCACCCGCGACTATATCGGCCATGAAGAAGCCCGGCTGCGCGGCCTCGAACGCGGCCGCAAGCCGAGGCTGAGGCTGGCAGGCGAATAAGATCTAGTGACGAAGGGTTGAGGTCTGATAGGGCCGGGGCGAAGCCGGCAGCGCAAGTTGCGCGCGCAGGCCTGCGATACTCTCAGCCGGCACGGGCTCCCGCCGCAGTTCAGGTCGTGCGGCATCCTCCATCGCGGCGATCAGCGCCGACAGCCAGCGCCGGCTACCTGCCTCGCTTCGCCAAATCTGGGGCTGCAGTTCTGGCCGCATCGCTTGCCTCGTCTCCCTGACGACGGGTTCCGGAGCATAACCCTCCTGCCCGCCTTCCCGTTCCGCCACTACCCCGAAAGAATCCGGGAAGATGTGATCTGCTTCACATTAATCTGGTCCGCCCTGGCCTATTTCGGTCGCCATGAGCAAAGAGACCCGAACCTCCTTCGACGTGCAGGACGACCTCCGCACCGACTACGCCCTGATCGCCACCGGCGTCGGAGCGGCCCTGGTTGCGCTGGTCTACCTCCTGCTGGTCTGAAGCCCGAGCCGGAAGCCCAGCGCGTCGTCTTGCGCGCACTCCCGGATGAGTCGGTGCGCCGACATGTTAGGTTCACACCGTCCGGAGGTTTCTGTGGCAGATGCCATCGGAGTGAGCGCGGCCAAGTTCCGCGCAAGATTTCCCAATCATCTCAATCGTCAACGCTCGAACTGGGCGCTCCCTCCGGCCGCATTCCAGTCAAGGCATTGACAGGCCCCGAGGAGAGGATTCACACACCGCATTGTGTGAATCGGGCATAAGGCACGTGAGTGCTTTCTAAGCGGCGGAGAGAAGCGCTTTATCCCCGGCCCGCGCTCGAACAACAAATACGTAAAAATCTATGGCTCTGACCGATTCGACCGTCCTCAAACTCGCGCCCGACCCCGGAACTCCCGCCTATCGGAGCGCGCCGCATAATATCGAGGCGGAGCAGAGCCTTCTCGGCGCCATCCTGGTCAACAACGACGCCTTTTACCGCGTCTCCGACTTCCTGGAGCCGAAGCATTTCTTCGAGCCCCTGCACCAGACGATCTTCGAGACCGCCGGCAGCCTGATCCGGATGGGCAAGATTGCGACACCGGTGACGCTGAAGACGTTCCTGCCCGCCGATACCGACGTCGGCGGCATGACCATCGGGCAATATCTTGCGCGCCTTGCCGCGGAAGCGACCACGATCATCAACGCCCAGGACTATGGCCGCACCGTCTACGACCTGTCGTTGCGGCGCGACCTGATCGGCATCGGCGAGGACATGGTCAACGTCGCCTATGACGCGCCGGTCGACTTCGCGCCGAGGGCGCAGATCGAGGACGCCGAGCGGCGGCTCTATGAGCTCGCCGAGTCCGGCCGTTATGACGGCGGCTTCCAGAAATTCTCGCAAGCTCTGACGGTTGCGGTCGATCTTGCGGCCAAGGCGTTCCAGCGCGACGGCAAGCTGTCGGGCATCTCGACGGGCCTGCGCGACCTCGACACCAAGATGGGCGGCCTGCAGCACTCCGACCTCATCATCGTGGCGGGCCGTCCCGGCATGGGCAAGACCTCGCTTGCGACCAACATCGCCTACAACGTCGCGCAAGCCTACGTTCCGGAACTCCAGGCTGACGGCACCATGAAGGCCGCCAATGGCGGCGTGATCGGCTTCTTCTCCTGCGAAATGTCGGCCGACCAGCTCGCCACGCGTATCGTGGCCGAGCGAACCGGCATTCCCTCCTCCCACATCCGCCGTGGCGGCATCTCGGAAGCCGATTTCGAGAAGATCCGACAGGTTTCGATCGAGCTGCAATCGCTGCCTTTCTACGTCGACGCGACCGGCGGTCTGTCGATCGCGCAGCTGATGGCGCGCGCGCGCCGGCTGAAGCGACAGAAGGGCCTCGATCTCCTCGTGATCGACTACATCCAGCTATTGTCCGGCTCGGGCAAGCGCGCCAGCGACAGCCGCGTGCAGGAGATCACGGAGATCACGACCAGCCTGAAGGCGCTGGCGAAGGAGCTCAACGTCCCCGTGATCGCACTGTCGCAGCTCTCGCGTCAGGTGGAATCGCGCGACGACAAGCGGCCGCAGCTCTCGGACCTGCGTGAATCCGGCTCGATCGAGCAGGACGCTGACGTCGTGCTGTTCGTGTTCCGCGAGGAATATTACCTCGCCATGAAGGAGCCGCGTCCCGGCACCGAGGAACACGCCAAATGGCAGGCCGACATGGAACGTACGGTCGGCCGGGCCGAAGTCATCATCGGCAAGCAGCGTCATGGCCCGACCGGCACGGTCGAGCTGCACTTCGATGCCTCGGTCACGCGCTTCGGCGATCTCGCGCATGACGGCCAATTGCCGGACCGCAGCGACTATTGAGTTCCTTGAACCACGCGGGTCTCTTGCGTAAAACAGCGCCATGACAGTGGCGTCGGACCCGAAAATGATTCCGCAAAACGGCCTTCTCTCCACGGAGGCCAACCAGGCCGCCGCGCTTGCCGCCTATGGCGGCGTGCTCACCGTCGATCTCGACGCCATCATCGCCAACTGGCGCAAGCTCGAGAAGACGGCGGTACCGGCCGAATGCTCGGCCGTGATCAAGGCCGACGCCTATGGCTGCGGCGCCGAACAGGTTGCGCGCGCACTCAGCAAGGCCGGCTGCAGAACCTTCTTCGTCGCCACCATCGAGGAGGCGCGCACGGTGCGCGCCGCGGTGCCGGACGTTGCGATCTACGTGCTGGGCGGCTATTTCCAGAACACCGGCGAGCACTACGCCAAGATCAACTGCCGGCCGGTGATCGGCGACCTCAATGAGCTCGCCGAGTGGGACGTGTTCTGCCGCCGCACCGGCTGGTCCGGCGGAGCCGCGATCCACATCGACACGGGCATGAACCGGCTCGGGCTGACGATCGCTGAAGCGCAGGCCATCATCCCCCGCATCAATGCCGGCGACCACGGCATCACGCTGGTGATGAGCCATCTGGTCTCGGCCGAGCAGCTCAACAGCCAGGTGAATGCGAAACAGCTCGCCGCCTTTCGCGGCATCGCCAGCGAGTTCGCGGGCGTGCCGGCCGCGCTCTCCAATTCCTCCGGCATCTTTCTGGGCGCTCCGTTCCAGTTCGACATGGTACGGCCGGGCGCCGCGCTCTACGGCGTCAACCCGACGCCGGAGGCCGACAACCCGATGCAGCAGGTCGTGGATCTCAAGGCGCGCATCGTGCAGACCCGCAATATCGAACGCGGGGAAACCGTTGGTTATGGCGGCACCTGGACCGCGCGGCGACCGACCAAGCTCGCGATCGTCGCGGTCGGCTACGCCGACGGCTATTTCCGCGCCGCCAGCTCCAATGACGGCACCCGCGGCGCCGAGGTGATCGTCGCCGGCAAGCGCTGCCCGGTCGCGGGCCGCGTCTCCATGGACCTGATCGCAATCGACATCACCGATCTGCCACCGAATACGGTGCGGCGCGGCCATATGGTGACGCTGCTCGGCGAAGGCATCACCGTCGACGAGCTCGCGCATCATTTCGGCACCATCGGCTACGAGGTGCTCACCAGCCTCGGCCCCCGCTACGCCCGCGTCTACAGGGGCGGCAACGTGGTTGAGCCGCTGGAGAAGCCGACACCCGCGCCGGCGGCCGAGCAGACGCCCTCTCCACCGCCGGTCGAGCAGCCGGTGAGCCCGCCGCCGCTGCCGACCTAGCGGATCGCCGCTTACTTCTTCCTGCTGTCGAGTGCCTTCTTGCAGGTGTCGCTGAGCTGGTCGCGCTTGCTCTTGAGGCAAGCGACGATCTGGCCTTTGCCGGGCGCGATGCCGGCGCAGAATTTGTCGTAATCGGCCTTGCACGCGCCGCGCGTGTCGGTCGATTGTGCCAGCGCGGCCCCGGAGAACATGACGGCAAAGGCGATGGCAGCGAAGTTCAACTTGGACATGGTGTCTCCGGTTCGGATCGTAACGAATAGGGCCGCCATCTCTACATGAAGATCGCGACATTCAACATCAACAACATCAACCGCCGCCTGCCCAATCTGCAGGCGTGGATGCGTGCGGCAAGACCCGACGTCGTCGCGCTCCAGGAGTTGAAGGCAACCGACGGCGAATTCCCGATCGCCGCGATCGAGAAAGCCGGCTACGGCGCGGTGTGGTGCGGACAGAAGACCTGGAACGGCGTCGCCATCCTCGCCCGCGACGCCGAGCCCGTGCTGACTCGCGACCGCTTACCCGGAGATCGTGACGATCACGAGGCACGCTACATCGAGGCCGCAATACGCGGCATCATCGTCACCAGCATTTACCTGCCGAACGGCAATCCACAACCCGGACCGAAATTCGACTACAAGCTCGCCTGGCTCGCCCGGCTCAAGCGCCACGCCAAGACATTCCTCGAGCAGGATCTTCCGGTCGTGCTCGCCGGCGACTACAATGTCGCGCCGACCGCGATCGACATCTATCCGACGCGCTCGTGGGACAAGGACGCGTTGATCCAGCCGAAGAGCCGCGCGGCCTTTGCCTCACTCGTCGCACAGGGTTGGTGCGACGCGATCCGAGAGCTACATCCGGAGAAACGCGTCTATACCTTCTGGGATTACAAGCGAAACCGCTGGCCACGCGATGCGGGGCTACGGCTCGATCATTTGCTGCTCAGCCCGGTCCTCGCCCCGCGCCTGCACAAGGCCGGCGTCGACAAGACCATCCGCGGCGAGGACGGCGCCAGCGATCACGCGCCGGCGTGGATCGTGCTGCGATAGGTCAGCGCCCGTAATACTCCTGCACCGTGTCCCAGGCCGCCTTCTGCAGAAGCTCCACGGTCGGCGCATCCAGCCCCATCGTGTAGGAATTGCCGACGGGCGAGCGGCCGGTCAGCGCGGCAAGGCTCACGCATGCGGCGAGATACGTGCCCGCGGGACTCGGGTGCCGCCTGTCCGGCGCATAGAGATTGAGCTCCGGCTGAAGCTTGCGCACGCGCGCGACTGCGAGCCCGGCGGGAATGACGAGCGCGTCATTGGCGTTGCCGGCGGCCGTGTAGGCCTCGGCGAGTTCGGCGGTCATCTCCGGCCTGTCGGCATAGGCCCAGGACATGAACAGCACCGGTCGCATGCCGTGGGCGCGGACGATGTCGCTGTCCTTCCTGGCGAAGGTGACGAACGCGTCCTTCAATTGCGGATGGATCGGGCACTGGCTGCAATCCATCATTACGACGGCATCGAACTGCTTGCCGGGCTTGTTGAAGACGACGTGGTTCTGGTCGTCGAAGGAATAGGCGCCGAGGCCGCCCGGCCGCAGCAAATTGTCCATGTCGTGCCAATCGAGGCCGGAGCCGCCGATGGTCGCCATGGTGTTGCGATAGCTCGCCTTGTTTGCATCATCCGCAGCCCGCTCCAGGAGGGAGAGATGCCCGGGCATGCCGTTGTTGTAGTAGAAGAAGCTGTTGCCGACGAACAGCGCGGCCCTGGGAAAGTCCGGCCCGAGCGATGTGATCTTCGGCTTGGTCTGCGCCTGCGCGGCACCGAAACAGGCCACAACGGCCAAACACATCGCGAACATCGCTCGCAAAAGGCGCAGCATCGTCTTCCTCCCCGTTCGCTCCCTGAGGCCGGCAACAGACCAGCTTTTCCTGAGCGGCTCAAGAGGACGGAAGTGCAACGAAGCTGCGCGAAATCACCTCGTCACCACAGGTTCTTCCCGTCGATCACGTTCACCGGCACCGCGTCGAGATCGAAATCGTCGAACAGGCGGGCGTTGACGGCGACCTTGGGATTGTCGAAGTCCGGTTTGCCGGTCGACCAGTCCGGGGATTCCGAATAGGTCCCGCAGCCGCAGCTTGCGCAGAAGTGATGTCTGACGGTGCGGCTGCCCCAGAGATAGGTCGCGACATTGTCGGCAGGCGACAGCAGACGGAATTGCACCGGCTTGTAATAGGCCCACAATGCGCCGCGCTTGGCGCAGAGCGAGCAGGTGCAGCGCGTCACGTTCGAAGGCGCCTCGGTCACCTCGAATACCGTCTCACCGCAATGACAGCTTGCCTCGATCGGCATGAGCACTCCCTCCAGGAATGGCAGGAGACGGTCATAGCCCTCCCCTGCTGCCAACATGCTGTCAGCAGCGCGGCACGCCGCCGGCCCTGGTTTACGAACCAGCGCCTCGCGCTCGCGGACACCAGAGATCGGCTCGCTGCGAAAATGCGCAAAACAACCCCATGCAAAGTAGCGGGTCATCCCTCTGCCGTTCCAAAGCGCAGGCAAAGCAAGCCTCTTGACGCCACCCTTCTGGTCATCCTACTGGTCTAACCAAGGTCATATCAAAACGGGACGGGGATGGAACTCAAGCGGGCCGCCGAAGGCGAAAAAGGGTTTGAGAAGGTCTTTGCCTTCCTGCGCGAGCGCCTGCTTGCAGGCTCGCTCAAGCCCGGCGACCGCCTGATCTCGGAGCGAGAGCTTGCGAGCCTCCTCGGCGTCAGCCGGCCGATCGTCCGCGAGGCGCTGCGCGCCCTCACCGTGCTCGGCATCGTCGAGATCCGCGACCGCATCGGAACCGTGGTGACGCGGCCGGACGTGTCGGTTCTGAACGACTTCTTCACCTTCGCTCTCGCCCAGCAGGCAGACATGCTCGACGACGTCATGCAGGCGCGCGTTGCGATCGAATGCCAGGCGATCCGGCTCGCCTGCGAACGCGCAGGCATTGCTGATTTCGAGCGCCTGCAGCGCGCGCTTGCGAGGATCGAGGAGACGATCGACGAGGCCGATGCCGGCGGCATGGCCGACTTCGATTTCCACCGCGCGATCGTCGTGGCGTCGCGTTCGGAGACGCTGACCGTCCTGCACAATTCAATGGCGGGCCTGCTCACACATTCACATCGCAGCCGTCGCGAACTGGTGCAGGCCTTCCCATCAATGAAGACGTACCTGATCGACGACCACCGGCGCATCTTCGAGGCGGTCGTCGCGCGCGATCCAGAACGAGCGGATGCGACGCTGCGCAAGCATTTTGCCATCGGAGACGAATACCGGCGGCGGGCCGTCGTCGGCGACGTGGACCGAAGCAGCGCCTTACGCTGACCGACGGGACGGACCAATCAACAAGAAACGGACAAACGACATGGGACGAGACGACAAGGGCAGCGTGGGCTTCATCGGCATCGGCACGATGGGCCGGGAAATGGTGCGCAACGTCCTGAAAGCCGGGCACGCGGTTCATGCCTTCGATCTCAACGAGGCTGCCGTCGCTGATGTCGCCAAGGAAGGCGCGGTGCGCGCGCAAACTCCAGCGGATGCCGCGCGCGGCGCCGAGATTGTCATCACGATGCTGCCCGACACGCCCCATGTCGAGGCGACCATCTACGGCAAGGACGGCCTGCTGAAGTCGCCCCCACCCGGCAAGCTTGTCGTGGACATGAGCACGATCTCGCCGGTGGCGGTCCGCCGCATCCATGCCGATTTGAAACGGATTGGCACCAGCTTCATCGACGCGCCGGTCTCGGGCGGTCCGCTGGGTGCGAAGAACGCGGCGCTGTCGATCATGGCGGGCGGCGATTCCGGCGCCTTTACGCGGGCCGAACCGTTCTTCCGCGCCATGGGCACGACCATCACGCATGTCGGCGCATCCGGCGCCGGCCAGACCGTAAAACTCTGCAATCAACTCATCTGCGGCATCAACATCCAGGCAATCTGCGAGGCACTCGCGCTGGGACGCGCCTCAGGCGTCGATCTCAACCTGCTCCGCCGGGTACTGCTCGGCGGCTCTGCCGCCTCCTGGATGCTCGACAAGCTCGGCCCCGCCATGATCGAGGGCGATGTCAGCGCCGGCTTCCGCATCGACCTGATGCTGAAGGACCTTCGCCTGGTGCAGGAGCACGCACAGGCGCTGAACGTGCCGTTGCCCGGCACCGCGCTCGTCACCAGCCAGTATGTCGATGCACGGGCGCACGGCGAAGGCACAAACGGCAACCAGGCGCTGTTCCGCGTCTATGACCGCATGACCAACCAGGTCAGGGACTGACCGGGCGCGATGGGTATCCAACTCGACTTTCCTGCGGTGTTGGAGCGCTGGCCGAGCTTCCTCGGCGGCGCCGCCCTCACCCTGGAGCTCGCGGCCCTCGCGACCGTGTTCGGCGCCCTCCTCGGCACGCTTGCCGCAGTCGGACGCGGAACGCACAACGCGCTGATCGCCGGTGCCTGCAAGGTCTATGTCGAGACGATCCGCAACACGCCGTTGCTGGTCCAGATCTTCCTGGTCTATTTCGGGCTCGCCAGCCTTGGCCTGAAATTCTCCGCCTTCACCGTGGCCGTCGCGGCACTCACCATCAATGTCGGCGCTTATACCGCCGAGATCATGCGCGCCGGCTTCGAGGCAATCCCGCGCGGCCAGATCGAGGCGGCCGAGGGACTGGCGCTTTCGCGCGTGCAGATCTACTGGCACATCATCCTGTTGCCCGCCGTCGAGCGGGTCTATCCCGCGCTCACCAGCCAGTTCGTACTCTTGATGCTGGCCTCCTCGGTCTGCTCGCAGATCTCGGCCGAGGAGCTCACCGCGATCGCCAACTACATCCAGTCGGACACTTATCGCGCCTTCGAGACGTACATCATCGTCGCCGTTCTCTACGTGATCCTGTCGCTGGTGATGCGCGCCGGATTCTGGGGCCTCGGCCTCGTGCTGTTTCCGCGCCGGCGCCGGCTCGGCACACCGCTGTGAGATGACCATGGGCGGACATCTCAACATCAATCACCTGATCTTCCTCGGTCACGGCGCACTGTGGACCGTCGGGCTGTCCCTCATCGCGCTCATCGGCGGCGGCATCGTCGGCTTCGCGATCGCGCTGGCGCGCATATCGCCGCTCAAATCGGTGCGGCTCGCCAGCGCCGCCTATGTCCAGCTCGTCCAGGGCACGCCGCTGCTCGTCATCCTGTTCCTCGGCTATTTTGGCCTCGCCGCGATCGGCCTGCAGGTCTCGCCGCTCGTGGCGGCCTCTGCCTCGCTCACGCTCTATGTCGCCGCCTATCTCGGCGAGATCTGGCGCGGCTCCATCCAGTCCGTGCCGAAGCCGCAATGGGAGGCGGCGGAAGGCCTCGCGCTGAGCCGGACCCAGCGCATGCTGAAGGTGATCTTGCCGCAGGCGATTCGCATCGCGACGCCGCCCACCGTCGGATTCATGGTGCAGATCATCAAGAACACCTCGCTCGCGTCAGTGGTCGGCTTCGTCGAGCTGATGCGTTCGGGCCAGATCGTCAACAACTCTCTGTTCGAACCCTTCGTCATCTACGCGATCATCGCCGTCGTCTACTTTGCCATGTGCTATCCGCTGTCGCTGTTCAGCCAGAGGCTGGAGCGACGCATGGGACGTGGCAGGGTCAACCTCGCTCCGGCCTGACATGCAGCAGAACACCTCCTCCGAACCAATCGTGTCGCTCCGCGACGTGCAGAAGAGCTTTGGCCCGCTCAAGGTCCTCGACGGCGTCAGCTTCGCCGTCGATCGCGGCGAGGTGCTCGCCATTATCGGCCGGTCCGGCTCAGGCAAGAGCACGGCCCTGCGCTGCATCGACCGCTTCGAGAAAGTCGACGGCGGCGAAATCATGGTGTGCGGGCACCGGGTCGACCGGCCGGACGTGGATCTGCGCGCCCTGCGCCAGGACGTCGGCATCGTGTTCCAGAGCTACAATCTATTCCCGCACCTGACGATCGAACAAAACATCACGCTGGCGCCCTGCGCTGTAAAGAAAATGGCCACCGGCCAGGCGAAGGAATTGGCGCGCAAGGTGCTCGCCCAGGTCGGGCTCGAGGAGAAGCTGCACGCCTATCCCGAGCAACTGTCCGGCGGCCAGCAGCAGCGCGCCGCGATCGCCCGCTCGCTCGCGATGCAGCCGAAGGTCATGTTGTTCGACGAGGTTACTTCCGCACTCGATCCCGAGCTCACCGGCGAAGTGCTGAAGGTCATCGAGCAATTGGCCGCGGACGGAATGACCATGGTGATGGTCACCCACGAGATGGGGTTCGCCAAGAGCATCGCCGACAGGATCGTGTTCATGCATCGCGGCAAGGTTCACGAGACCGGGCCCGCCTCGATTCTGACGTCGCCCACGACCCCCGAGCTGATGCAGTTCGTCGGCACGGGCAATCTAAAATCATAACAGGAGAGGAGAACCAAGGATGACAAACAGGAAATTGCTGGGCGCAGCCGTATCGCTGTGCTGCCTCGTGATGATGGCGGCGACGCCGGCATCGGCCGACCTGCTCGACGACATCATGAAAGCGAAGAAGATCCGCATCTCGACCGATCTTGCCATTCCGCCCTCGGGCATGATGGACGCCAGCATGAAGCCGACCGGTTCGGACGTCGACGTGGCGCAACTGCTCGCCAAGGATTGGGGACTCGAGCTCGAATTCGTCCAGACCACCGGCGCGACCCGCATCCCCAACGTCCTGACCGGCAAGGCCGACATCATCATCTCGACGCTGTCGGTGACGCCCGAACGCGCCAAGGTGATCGACTTCACCAATCGCTACGCGACGCTGCAATCGGACATCGGCTGCATGAAATCGTCGAGCGTCAAGGACTGGCCCGACGTCAAGGACAAATCGATCGGCGTCTCCCGCGGCACCACGCAGGACACGACCTTGTCCAACATGAAGGACAAGGACCTGAAGATCGCTCGCTTTGACGACGATGCCACTATGGTGACGGCGGCCGTCTCCGGTCAGGTCGACTGCGTCGGCTCGTCGGCGACGATCATCAACCAGATCGGCGTCAAGAATCCGGCGCGCGTCTTCGAGTCACGCATCCCGCTCGCAACCTTCGATCTCGCCATCGGCCTGAAGAAGGGCGAGCCGCGCCTGATGGACAAGCTCAATGCCTGGATCGCCGAAAACATCAAGAACGGCAAGTTGAACGTCATCTACAAGAAATTCCACGGGGTCGAGCTCCCGCCCGACATGCGTGGCTGAACGAGACCGGACCGTGACGGCCGGCATCGGCCGTCACGGTCAAAGGACAATCGAAAAGGAAATCACATGCGCCTCGTCATCGGATCGGACCACGCCGGCTGGCCGCTCAAGCAGACAGTCATCAGCCATATCCGCAGCCTCGGCCATGAGGTCGTCGACGTCGGCTCCTATGACGACAAGCCGGTCGACTTCCCCGACATCGCGCGCGCCGTGGCGCAGAAGGTAACTTCGGGCGAAGCCGCGCGCGGCATCATGGTGTGCGGCACCGGCGTCGGCGCCTCGATCGCCGCCAACAAGATGAAGGGCATCCGCGCCGCGGTCTGCCACGACGTTCATTCGGCCCACCAGAGCGTCGAGCATGATGACGTGAACGTCATGTGCATCGGCGCCCAGATCGTCGGCGCCTGGCTCGCAGTGGATCTGGTTTCTTCTTATCTTTCCGCCGAATTCTCCACCGACGAGGACTTCCGCCGCCGCGTCGAGAAGCTTCGTGTCATGGACGAGGAAGGCTGACCTCGCGGGGCTGCGCGCCATGATCCTGGTATTCGGATCGCTCAACATCGATCTGGTCGCGCAGGTCCCGGTCATTCCCGGCCCCGGCCGGACGGTGCTCGCGCCGTCCTACCGGATGCATTTCGGCGGCAAGGGCGCCAATCAGGCAGTGGCCGCCGCGCGGATCGGGGGCGCAGGACGTGTCCGGATGGCGGGGCGCGTCGGTCACGATGGCTTTGGCAACGACGCGATCGAGAACCTCGCGGCAAACGGCGTCGACACCGGTCTCGTCATCCGATCCGATGAGCCCACCGGCTGTGCCTTCATCACGGTCGATCGTGCCGGCGAGAATGCGATCACCGTCGCCAGCGGCGCCAACATGGCCGCCAGCGCGTCAGACCTTCCGGCCGGATTCTTCGCCGCCGATACTCTCCTCGTGTTGCAGATGGAGGTCGCGTTCGCGCAGTCGCTTGCGGCTGCACGCCGGACGAAATCGGCATCGGGCACCGTGCTCTGGAATCTCGCGCCGGTTCCGGAGCAGGTGACTGCGCCAATGGTCACAGAGCTGCTCGCTGTGACCGACTACCTCCTCGTCAACGAGCACGAGGCGCGCGATTCCGCCGCAGCCATCGGCCTCGCCTCTTCCGATTACGAAACCGCAGCCGGTCATCTCGCGAAGGCCGGTGATCTCACCTGCATCGTCACCGCGGGCGCGCAAGGTGCGCTTGCCGCGACGGCTGACGGCACCTGCCTTCGGGTGCCCGCCCTGCACATCACGCCGGTCGACACGACCGGCGCGGGCGACACCTTTGCCGGCGCATTGGCCGCCATGCTGAGTGAAACCATGCCACTGGAAGCAGCGATGCGTGTTGGGTGCGAAGCCGCAGCGCAAAAGTGCCTCAAGCGTGGCGCGCAGGCCGGCATGCCCCACCGGAGCGCACTCTCGTCTCTTGCCTGATCGGTCCGGCGACACCGAGTTCCGGTGCTTCACCGTCGTCCCGATTTTCAAGACGACGCTCCCGAACATCTGGCACCACCATTCGCCCTCAGAGGCTCCTCCGGCTACACTCCCCCGATTCCCGGAGCGGTTCCCTTGGCTTTCCTCTTCGTCCTCAGCGTCGGCCTGCTGGCCGGCACCATTTCCGGCATCGTCGGCACGGGGTCGTCGATCATGCTGATGCCGGTGCTGGTCTATGCCTACGGGCCGAAGGAGGCGGTTCCGATCATGGCGGTCGCGTCCGTGATGGCGAATTTTTCGCGGATCCTGGCCTGGTGGCGCGAGGTCGACTGGCGGGCCTGCGCGGCCTATTCGGTCACGGGCGTTCCGGCCGCCGCCCTTGGCGCACGCACGCTGCTGGCGCTGCCCTCGCACGCCGTCGATCTCGCCATCGGCCTGTTCCTGATCGCCATGGTGCCGGCCCGGCACTATCTCGCGCGACACCAGTTGAAGGCCAAACTCTGGCACCTCGCGATCGGCGGCGCCGTGATCGGCTATCTCACCGGCATCGTGGTCTCGACCGGCCCGCTCAGTGTGCCGCTATTCCTGTTCTACGGCCTGACCAAGGGCGCCTTTCTCGCGACCGAGGCGGCCTCATCGCTCGGACTCTATTTCGCTAAATCCGTGACCTTCGAACGGTTCGGCGCTCTGACGCAGGATGTCTTCGTCAAGGGCCTGATCGCAGGCTCCTCGCTGATGTCAGGCGCCTTCATCGCCAAGCGCTTCGTGCTGCACCTGAAGCCGGACGTGTTCCGTCTGGTGATGGACGCAATCATGATCGCGGCCGGGCTTTCGATGCTCTGGAACGCGACACAGTCACCCTAGCGCGGCGCTCAGGCCGCGAATTCGGGGACGACCGACGGGCTGTCGGCACGTACCGGGCTCTCGGGTGCCGGCTGCCCCTCGAGCCATCGCAGCACGGCATCGAGCGGTTGCGGCCTCTGGTAGAGATAGCCCTGCCCGAACCTCACGCCGATCTCGCGCATCGCCTGCGCCTGCTCGGCCCGCTCGATGCCTTCCGCAATCAAGGTGAGACCCAAGGTGTCCGCGAGCGAGGCAATGACGCCGACGATCGCCTTGTCCTCGGCGCTGGCCGGGATCTCGCTGATGAACGCCTTGTCGATCTTGACCTTGTCGAGCGGAAAGCGGCGCAGGTGCGCGAGCGAGCTGTAGCCCGTGCCGAAATCGTCGAGCGCGATTGTGGCCCCCAGCCGCCGCAAGCGGCGCAGCGACTCGGACGCGCTAGTGATGTTGTTGATCAGCGAGCCCTCGGTGATTTCGAGCTCGAGAGACGAAGCGGCAACGCCGAAAAGCGTGCAGGTCTCGCGGATATCGCCGGCGAGTGAATGGTCCGCCAGTTCTGATGGCGGCAGATTGATCGCGATCCGGATCTGCGGTTTGCTCGCGGCGGCCAGCCGCTGCAAGGCGCGGCAGGCGTCGGTCAGCACATAGCGCGTCAGCCGCGCATTGTTGCCGCTGCGCTCGATCAGCGGAAGGAACTCGGCCGGTCCGATGACGCCGTGCTCGGGATGGCGCCAGCGGATCAACGCCTCCAGGCAGGCGACGCTCTGGTTTTCGAAGTCGATCTGGCTCTGGTACCAGACCTCGAACTGTCCTTCGGCGAAGCCCGCCGGAATGGCGAGCTCCAGATCCCTGCGGCGGCGATAGTCACGCTGAAGCGCCTCGTCCAGCACGGCGACGGTGCCCGGCGCCTTGCTCTTGGCATGGTACAGCGCGATGTCGGCGAGCGCCGGCAGATGCGACAGCTCGGGATCGTCGGCGTGGCGCACGGCGAGGCCGATGCTGGCGCGCGGCATCACCAGCTTGTCGTGCAGCCGGATCGGCTCGGAAATGGCGTCCAGCAAGCGCCGTGCGAACGCCTGTGCGGCCGCCTCGTCCGTCACCTCGGGGCGAATGACCACGAACTCGTCGCCGCCGAGCCGCGCGACCCAATCCTCCGCTTCGACCGCACCGCGAAGCCGCTCCGAAATATGAACCAGGAACTTGTCGCCGGCATCGTGGCCGAACGTGTCGTTGATGCCCTTGAAGTCGTCGAGATCGATGAAGCAGAACGCGACCAGCGCATCGTGCGAACCGGCCTCGCTGCTCAGGACGACAAGGCGCTCGGTCAGGGGGCGCCGGTTCGGCAAGCCGGTGAGCGGATCGTGCGAGGCCATGTGCCCGAGCCGGTCGAGCGCGCCGGACGTCGTGTGCTGCATGGCGTTGAAGGCGTGCGCGAGCTGGCCGAACTCGTTCGAGGACCGGACATCGGCCGGATAGGCGCGGCCGTCCTGCTTGCTGCGCTGGATCGCCGACATCATGGCGGCGAGCGGCCGGCCGATGAAGATGTTCGCCGAAATCCGCATCGCGATCACGGTCGCCAGCGTCGCCAGCACGCCGACGACGAGAAGCATCATCAGCCGGCTGCCCGCATCCGCATAGAGCGAGGAATAGGAATAGGCGATCGCGATCCGGCCGGCCTGAACGGCGATGTTGCCGTTGCTGTACTTGATGGGACGCGAGACCTCCGCGACCGCCTGGCCGGTCGGCCGCGGCACCACGCGGGCAATGGCAGCGCCGGTGTCGTCATAGACGGCTGCGGCAGAGATCGACTCGTCGTGCATGATCTCGTCAAGCACGCTCGTGACCTGCTCATAGCGCATCTTCCAGAGCGGCTCGGCGATGAGCTCGGCGCGGCTGTCGGCAACCCGGGCGATGCGGGCGTCGAGCTGCCTGATCTGCGACCAGAAGCTCGAGACCTCGACGCCGGCCGAGGCGAGCAGCTGAACCAGCAGCAGCACGGGCACCGTGGCCCAGATCATCGCACGGACGACCGAGCGCGAAGCCGCGGGCCTCGCTTGCCCGGTTCGATCCGGATCGGTCATCGCGTCGTCTTTCTTCATCATTCACCGGCGCCGTTCGCAGGAGACAGCGACGAGATGAGCGCGTCGATGGAGAAGTCATAACGGCCGCAGGCGCCGGCCTTGGCTCTGAAGCGCGCGAAGTCGATACGCTCGAAGGCGCGCGTCCTGATCAGGGCGCTGACGGAGACGAGGTTGTTGCGCGTGACCGCTGATGTCTTGACCTCGACATGGGGTGAAGCCGCCGCGAAATCGCAGCCGTCGGCGTAGTCGCGCAGCAGGACGATCGACCAGCCGCCGAGCAGGAAGTGGCCGCCGTCGGTCAGGAGCAGACGGCCCGCCTTGATCTCGCGCAGGGCGTCCTCCGACCAATTGAGGCCGACCACCTCGATGTCCCGGCCCGGCGCGAGGCCGGCGGCCGCCAGTGCGTTGAGCGCTCCCAGCGCCATCGGATCGTTTCCGGCCCATATGCCGGCGGGACGGATGCCCTTGCGGGAGGCCCAGTTCAGATAATTGGCCGTGACGTGCTCGGCCTCCGATTGCGTCCAGTTGGCGAACAGCATCCGGTCCACCACCACGTCGGGCGCGGCCGCCACGGCGAGGTCGAGACCGGCGTTGCGGGCGATCGAGGCCGGCGTGATCTCGTCGCCGCCGATTCCGAGAATGTGGATCCTGCCGTCCGGGCTCTGCCATTTCCCAGCACGCGCCGCGCCGATCAGCGCATTCGCCATGCGCGCGCCCGCTGTCGTGAGGTCAGTCGTGATGTCGCCGAGCCAGGTCTTGAGCTTTTCGCGCGGCGGCCCCAGGCGCGCCGCATCGTCGCCAATCAGCGTGTTCGACAGCAGCAGCGTCTTGACGCCAGCGATTTCGGCCGCCTCCACGATCGGGACCGCCGCGGATTCTTCGTTGGACAGGATGAGGAAATCGGGCTTCTCGGCACGGGCGAGCACGGCGAGGCCGAGCTCCTGCATGGTGCGGTAGTTTCGCTCGCTGGTCAGCACCTCGACCTTCGCATTGAGCTTGCGCCCGGCCGCCTGCATGGTCTGCGAGACCATGTCCCAGAAGACCTCGCCGGTCTTGCCCGGATTGACGAAGACGATGTTGAGGGGCTTTCCCTCGGCCGCAACGGCACCGCCGGCCGGCGCAAGAACGCCGCAGGCCAGGCTCACGGCCAGCAATATGCGCAGGAATCTCATCGTTCTCTTCGCCACCCCGAATTGGTTCCGAGGTTGGCCCCGCGTCCGCTAACACTTCGCAAAATCCGGTTGGTTACGGCCGCGCAGAGCTAACAAAGGGTGTATCCAATCGCTTGAATTGCGATATTGACCTGCGTGGGCGGTGCCGGTGACGGGCCGGCAAACGCACGTCCGGCATCCCGTTCCGTGCTATCAACAAATCTGAAACCCTCCGACTCGCTCTCCCATGGCCAAGAACACGCTTTCCTTCGTCTGCCAGAACTGCGGCGCGGCCTACAATCGCTGGCAGGGCAAGTGCGACGCCTGCGGTGAGTGGAACACGCTTGCCGAGGAAGACGCGACCGGCAGCGTGCCGGTGTCGATCCGCTCCAAGCGCAAGGGACGGACGTTTGCACTGGAGAGCCTCGCGGGAAAAAGTCCGGACGCCCCGCGCCTGTCCTCCGGGATGACCGAGCTCGACCGCGTCACCGGCGGCGGCTTTGTCCGCGGCTCGGTGCTCCTGGTCGGCGGCGATCCCGGCATCGGCAAGTCGACCCTGCTCACGCAGGCGACCAGCATGCTGGCACGCGCCGGCCACCGCATCGTCTACATCTCCGGCGAAGAGGCTGTCGCGCAGGTGCGCCTGCGCGCAGAACGGCTCGGACTGTCGGATGCGCCGGTGCAGCTTGCCGCCGAAACCTCGGTCGAGGACATCGTCTCAACGCTGTCGGAAGGCGCGGTCCCTCGGCTGATCGTGATCGACTCGATCCAGACCATGTGGACCGACACGGTGGAATCCGCGCCCGGCACGGTGACGCAGGTGCGCGCCTCCGCACAGGCGCTGATCCGCTTCGCCAAGAAGACCGGAGCTGCCATCATCCTGGTCGGTCATGTCACCAAGGACGGCCAGATTGCGGGCCCCCGCGTGGTCGAGCACATGGTTGACGCCGTGCTGTCCTTCGAGGGCGAGGGCTCGCAGCAATTCCGCATCCTGCGCGCGGTGAAGAACCGCTTCGGCCCGACCGACGAGATCGGCGTGTTCGAGATGACGGGCCTCGGCCTGCGCGAAGTGACGAACCCGTCGGAGCTGTTCCTTTCCGAGCGCGACCTCGGGACGCCGGGCACGGCGGTGTTCGCCGGCATCGAGGGCACGCGGCCCGTGCTGGTCGAGTTGCAGGCGCTGGTCGCCCCGACCTCGCTCGGAACCCCGCGGCGGGCGGTGGTCGGCTGGGACCCGAGCCGGCTCTCGATGGTGCTGGCGGTGCTGGAGGCCCATTGCGGGGTCAAGCTGTCCGGCCATGACGTCTACCTGAACGTCGCCGGTGGCCTGCGCATCCACGAGCCGGCGGCCGATCTCGCCGCCGCGGCTGCGCTGGTGTCCTCCCTGGTTAATGCGCAGTTACCCACGGATGCGGTCTATTTCGGCGAAATCTCACTCTCCGGCGTAGTCCGCCCAGTGGCCCAGACGCCTGCCCGGCTGAAAGAGGCGGCCAAGCTCGGTTTCAGCCGCGCCGTACTGCCCGAATCGGCCCGGGGCGAGGCTGGCGGCGACGCCGGGCTGGCGCTCAACGCGGTCAACAGCCTGACGACCTTGGTGGCCGAGATCGCCGCCCGCGGCTCCCGCCGAGGCGATGCGAACGCGCCGGCAGAGAAAAATGCCACACCGGCAAGATTCCGCCGTGGAGAGGGTTAGCCGGAGGTGACGTCCCCGGCCCCCGCCGCTATACAGCCGTCACAAAAGCAGCACGGGATTGCGTGGTTCCGGTCTTGCCGGGAGCATTGTCTGCCCCTCACTTAGGGCGGCGGCCAGAACACCGATTCGCTGAGCACCTTTGAGAGTACGAGCGGACCAGACCAGCCGATGCCGATTACACTCCTCGACCTGATTCTGCTCGGTGTGATGTTGATCTCGGGCCTGCTTGCCATGGTCCGCGGCTTCATGCGCGAAATCCTGTCGATCGCAGCCTGGGGCGCCGCCGCGATCGTGACGCTCTACTCGTTCTCCAAGCTGCTGCCGACCGCAAAGACCTATTTCAACAACGACACGGTCGCGAGCGTGGTCGTCGTCGCCGGCGTCTTCGTCGGCACCCTGATCGTGGTCTCCGTGATCACGGTGCGCATCTCCGACATGATCCTGGATTCGCGGATCGGCGCCCTCGACCGCACCCTCGGCTTCCTGTTTGGCCTCGCTCGCGGCCTTTTGATCGTCGTGGTCGCCTTCCTGTTCTTCACCTGGCTGGTGCCGGACAAGCAGCGTCCGGACTGGGTCACCGGGGCCAAGTCCCGGGTCGTGCTCCAGGGAACCGGGGATTGGCTGATGTCGCTCTTGCCGGATGACCCCGAGAACACCATCTTGAAGAGATTCAAGAAAAACAAACCAGATGATGATCAAGCTGATTCCGAGCAGCAGCCTTCGGGCGGCAGCGACGGATACAGTAAACCAGCTCGTGACAGCCTGAAAAAGCTGATCGAGAAGCCTGCGGCGCGTTGATTGAACCCAGAGAGAGGCGCGGACGAGATGCGAAACCCTGACCAGGACGCCCAACTTGATCTCGATCTCGGCCCAGCCGCGCTAGAGCTTCAGGACGACCTGGAGGGGGATACGCTGCGCGAGGAATGCGGCGTGTTCGGCATCTACGGCCACCCCGAAGCCTCCGCGATTACCGCACTCGGCCTGCACGCCCTTCAGCACCGCGGCCAGGAAGCCGCCGGTATCGTGTCCTATGACGGCAACCGCTTCCATTCCGAGCGCCGCCTCGGCCTCGTCGGCGACACGTTCTCCCGCCGCGAGGTGATCGACCGCCTGCCCGGCAACGTCGCGGTCGGCCATGTCCGCTATTCCACGACCGGCGCCACCATCCTGCGCAACGTGCAGCCGCTGTTCGCCGAGCTCAATGCCGGCGGCCTTGCGGTCGCCCACAACGGTAATCTCACCAACGGACTGACGCTGCGCCGCGAGCTCGTGAAGAACGGTGCGATGATGCAGTCCACCACCGACACCGAGGTGATCCTGCACCTGGTCGCGCAGTCCAAGCGCAACCGCTTCATCGAGCGCTATATCGACGCGCTGCGCGCCATCGAGGGCGCCTATGCGCTGGTGTCGCTGACCAACAAGAAGCTGGTCGGAGCACGCGACCCGCGCGGCATCCGCCCGCTCGTGCTCGGCGAGCTCGACGGCTGCCCGATCCTGACCTCGGAGACCTGTGCGCTCGACATCATCGGTGCGCGCTTCATCCGCGACATTGAGCCCGGCGAAGTCATCGTGTTCGACGAGAACGGCCAGGACGTCCACAAGCCGTTCCCGCCGATGGCGCCGCGCCCCTGCATCTTCGAATACATCTATTTCTCGCGTCCGGATTCCATCGTCCACGGCCGCTCCGTCTACGAGGTGCGCAAGGCCTTCGGCGCGCAGCTCGCGCGTGAGAGCCACGTACCGGTCGACGTGGTCGTGCCGGTGCCGGATTCGGGCGTGCCCGCCGCGGTCGGCTACAGCCAGCATTCCGGCGTGCCGTTCGAGCTCGGCATCATCCGCAACCACTATGTCGGCCGCACCTTCATCCAGCCGACGCAGGCGATCCGCGAATCCGGCGTGCGCATGAAGCATTCGGCGAACCGCGCCGCGATCGAAGGCAAGCGCATCATCCTGATCGACGACTCGCTGGTGCGCGGCACCACCTCGAAGAAGATCGTGCGCATGATGCGCGATGCGGGCGCGACCGAAGTGCACTTCCGCCTCGCCTCGCCCCCGATCCTCTATCCCGACTATTACGGCATCGACCTGCCCGATCGCGGCGGCCTGCTCGCCGCGACGCATTCGCTTGAGGAAATGCGCGAGATCATCGGAGCGGACTCGCTGGCCTTCCTGTCGATCGACGGCATGTACCGCGCCATGGGCGAGCCCGGCCGCGATCCGGCCAATCCGAAATTCTCGGACCACTGCTTCACCGGCGCCTATCCGACCCACCTTACCGACCAGACCCAGACCGAAGCGCAGCCGCGGCAATTGTCGCTGCTGGCGGAGGCGAGCTGACGCCGAACGCGTCATTCCGGGGGCGGTCCGCAGGACCCGGGATCTCGAGATTCCGGTTTCGATGCTTCGCACTTCCCGGAATGACAGCTTTGCAAGGGCTTGTCCCGGGCGCTGACGCCTGTAAAACCCCGCCATGACAAAACCCCTCGCCAACCGCATCGCTCTCGTCACCGGCGCCTCGCGCGGCATCGGCTTCGCCACGGCCCAAGCGTTGGCAAGAGCCGGCGCGCATATTGTCGCCGTGGCGCGCACGCAGGGCGGGCTCGAGGAGCTCGACGACGAGATCCGCAAGGACGGTGGCACCGCGACGCTGGTGCCGCTCAACCTCACCGATTCCGACGGCATCGCGCGGCTCGGCGCCGGCTTGCACGAACGCTACGGCAAGCTCGACATCCTCGTCGGCAATGCCGGCGTGCTTGGCCCCGCCTCGCCGCTCGGCCATATCGAGCTGAAGCCCTTCAACGACGTAATGGCCGTCAACGTCTCCGCGAACTTCCAGCTCATTCGCTGCATGGAGCCACTGCTCAAGCAGTCCGACGCCGGCCGCGCGGTGTTCATCACCTCGGGCGCCGCCAACAAGGCCACCGCCTATGTCGGCCCCTATGCCGCCTCCAAGGCCGCGCTGGAGACGCTGGCGCGCGCCTGGGCGCAGGAGACCGCGAACACGCCCTTGCGCATCAACCTGTTCAATCCGGGTCCCATCCGCACCCGGATGCGCGCGACACTGATGCCGGGCGAAGATCCGACGACGCTGGATACGCCTGAGCAGGTCGCCGAATTCATCGTACCGATGTGCGCCCCGGACTGGACCGAGACCGGCAAATTCTACGATTACAAGACCCGCACCCTGATGAGCTTCCGCTCCCCGGCGTAATTGACTTCCCGACCTCCCCGCGATTGACTGCCGCGCTCAAGCGGCAGCAAGCCGCAGGAAAAATGGGAGGTCGCCATGGCGCCGTGGCACGATCGCGCAGGCCGTACGCGTGCGCTGGCACGTCTCTCTTTCACCATTTCAATCCTCATCGCGGCGGTGATTCTCGCGAGACCCGGCGCGGCAGTTGCCGGCGGCGTCCCGACATTCGCGGTCGATGCATCCTGGCCAAAGCCGCTGCCGAACAACTGGATCCTCGGCCAGGTCGGCGGCATCACCGTGGACTGGCAGGGACACATCTGGGTCATCCATCGCCCGCGTTCGCTTACTGATGACGAGAAAGGCGCCACCCTCAATCCGCCGCGCTCGAAATGCTGCGTGCCGGCGCCGCCCGTCCTCGAATTCGACACCGACGGCAATCTGCTGCGCTCCTGGGGCGGTTCCGGCGAAGGCTATGAATGGGTCGGCCGCGAGCATGGCATCGAGGTCGACGAGCGCGGCTTCGTCTGGATCGGCGGTAATGCCGACAACGACAATGCCATTCTGAAATTCACGCTCGACGGCAAGTTCGTCGCGCAGATCGGCAAGATCGCGCCGAGCCTCGGCAGCAACGACACGACCCAGCTCGGCAAGCCCGCCGAGACCGCGATCGACAAGGAAGCAAACGAGATCTACGTCGCCGACGGCTACGGCAATCGCCGCGTCATCGTGTTCGATGCGAGCACGCTCGCCTACAAGCGCCACTGGGGCGCCTACGGCAACAAGCCGAACGACGACAAGCAGGCGCCTTACGATCCCAAGGCGCCGGTTGCCCAACAATTCGGCAACCCGGTCCACTGCGTGAAGCTTGCCAATGACGGGCTCGTTTATGTCTGCGACCGCATCAACAACCGTATCCAGGTGTTCAGGAAGGACGGCAGTTTCGTGAAGGAGTTCTTCTTCGAGAAGAACACGCTCGGCAACGGTGCGGTCTGGGACATCGCGATCTGGCCCGATCCGAAGCAGACTTATCTGCTCAGCGCCGATGGCGAGAACAACGAGATCCGGGTCATCAATCGCGATGACGGCCGCGTGGTCGGCAGCTTCGGTCGCAATGGCCGGAATGCCGGGCAATTCCACTGGGTGCATGCCATGGCGATCGATGCCAAGGGTAACGTCTATACCGCCGAGGTCGACACCGGAAAGCGCATCCAGAAATTCAAGCTGACCTCGGACGCGCTCAAATAGACCGCGGCAAAGCTTGTCCAAAAGTTGACCCGGATGACGCTTGGACGCAGCGCCATCCGGCTTTAGGCGCATTGCCGCAGACCGCAGGACACGGTAAGCGGGAAACCAGCCGGAACAAGGCTCCGCCCAAGAGAGCCGTCCGGATATTTGACAATGGAGGAAACCTTTTATGACGACGACGCTCGCGCGCCGCTATGCGGCCCTTCTGGCCTGTGCCGCCTTCGGTTTTGCAACATCCGCTTACGCACAGGACAAGACTGTCACGATCGGCGTGCTCAACGACATGTCGAGCCTCTACGCCGATATCGGCGGCCCCAATGCGGTGGTGGCGATCAAGATGGCAGTCGAGGATTCCGGCCTCCTCGCCAAGGGCTGGAAGATCGAGGTCATCAGCGGCGATCACCAGAACAAGCCGGACGTCGGCGTCAACATCGCGCGCCAGTGGATCGACACCCAGAAGGTCGATGTTATCGCCGATACCCCGAACTCGGGCGTGGCGCTGGCCGTGAGCAACGTCGTCAAGGAAAAGAACGCCGTCCTGCTCAACAATGGCGGCGCCAGCGCCGATCTGACCGGCAAGGCCTGCAACGCCAACACGATCTCCTACACCTATGACACCTACATGCTTGCCAACGGCACCGGCAAGGCGCTGACCAAGGCCGGCGGCGACACCTGGTTCTTCCTGACCGCCGACTATGCCTTCGGTGCCGCACTGGAGCGCGATACGAGCGCGGTCGTCACCGCGAACGGCGGCAAGGTGCTTGGCGGCGTCAAGCATCCGCTCAATACCTCCGACTTCTCGTCCTTCCTGCTGCAGGCGCAGAACTCGAAGGCGAAGATCGTCGGTCTCGCCAATGCCGGCGGCGACACCACCAACGCGATCAAGCAGGCGGCCGAGTTCGGCATCGTCGAAGGCGGCCAGAAGCTCGCAGCCCTCCTGCTGTTCATCAACGACGTTCACTCGCTCGGCCTGAAGACCGCGCACGGCCTGACCTTCACCGAGTCCTTCTATTGGGACCTCAACGACAACACCCGCGCCTGGTCCAAGCGCTTCCAGGAAAAGGTGAGCAATCATGCGATGCCGTCGATGACCCAAGCCGGCAACTATGCCGCCGTGCTGCATTACCTGAAGGCGCTGGACGCCCTCGGCGGCAACCCGCATGACGGCGCCAAGGTCGTCGCCAAGATGAAGGAAATCCCGACCGACGATCCGCTGTTCGGCAAGGGCCCCCTGCGCATCGACGGACGCCGCATCATCCCGGCCTATCTGTTCGAGGTGAAGAAGCCGGAAGAGTCGAAGGGGCCGTGGGACTATTACAAACTGGTCGCGACCATTTCAGCGGAAGATGCGGCCAAGCCGCTCAAGGACAGCGAGTGCCCGCTGGTCAAGAAGTAAGTCGACGCTGCCGTAGGGTGGGCATGGGCGCCTAAGCGCCGTGCCCACCATCTCTTCGCGGCCTCACGAAATTGGTGGGCACGCTTCGCTTTGCCCACCCTACGAGACCGTCTTCGTCGCAGCCAGCGTCCGCGTCGCAATGACCACACACGCCACCATCAGGGCGGCCGCCAGCAGGAACGGCGCCCCGGGAAGATGCAGCGGCGTGGTGCTGCCGATGAAATACGAGAACGTCAGGGTGAACAGGAACGGGCCGACGAGCTGCGCCACGCTCTGCACGCTTGAGCTCGCGCCCTGCAACTGGCCCTGCTGATCGGGCGCGACCAGCCGCGTCATCAGCGATTGCATAGCGGCGCCCGAAACGCCCCACAGCGACATCACGGGGATGCCAAGCCAGAACAGCGGTCCGGTCGGCGCGCTGCCGAAAATCGCAAAGCCGATCGCGCCGCAGCACAAGCCCATCAGCAGCGCATTTCGCTCGCCGAGCACGCTCACGATCGGGCCGATGGCGAGCCCCTGCACCACCATGGCGCAGATGCCGACCATTGCCAGCGTCAGTCCCACGGTCTTTGAATCCCAACCGTAGCGGTAGGTCGCATAGAGCACGAAAGTCGACGGCAACACGACATGCGCGACCTGCGCGATGAAGTTGACGACCGACAACCCGGCCAGCACCACGTTGGAGCGCAGCAAATGCAGCGCCCCGATCGGATTGGCCCTCGTCCAGCGGAACGGTGCGCGCCTCTCGGGCGCCAGCGATTCCGGCAGGATCAGGAGCCCATAGAGCGCATTGGCAAAGCTCAAGGCCGCCGAGGCCCAGAACGGCAGGCGCGGATCGATATCGCCGAGCAGGCCACCCAGCGCCGGGCCCAGAATGAAACCGGCGCCGAAGGCCGCGCCGATCTTGCCGAACACCGCCGCGCGCCGCTCCGGCGCCGTGATATCGGCGATATAGGCAAAGGCGGTCGAGATGCTCGCCGAGGTGATGCCGGAGATCACGCGGCCGATGAACAGCCAGACCAGCGACGGCGCAAGCGCCATCAGCACATAGTCGGCCGCGAGCCCGAAATTGGACAGCAGCACCACCGGACGTCGCCCAAAGCGATCCGACAGTGCGCCGAGCACCGGCGAGAACACGAATTGCATCAGCGCCCAGGCGGTGCCGAACAGGCCGAATATCCGCGCTGCATGCGCGGTGTCATTGTCGACAAAGCTCTCGATGAGCTTCGGCAGGATCGGCATGATCACACCGAGCGCGAGCATGTCGAGCAGGATGGTGACGAAGATGAAGGCGACGGCGCCGCGCCGGACCGGCGCGGCATGTGGTGCGATGGCCTCGCTCGGCCCGTCGCTCACGACAATCGCTTGCGCTTATGCGCGAACGGATTGGCCTTCTCACGCAGAGTGATGCGCACCGGCGTGCCCGGCAGCTCGAAGGTTTCGCGCAGGGAGTTGGTGAGATAGCGCAGATAGGACTGCGGGATCGCATCTGCGCGCGAGCAGAACAGCACGAAGCTCGGCGGGCGCGCCTTGGTCTGGGTGATGTAGTTGAGCTTGAGCCTGCGGCCGGACACGGCGGGCGGCGGATTGGCCTGGATCGCCTGCTCGAACCAGCGGTTCAATGCCGAGGTCGGCACGCGCCTGTTCCAGATCGCGTAGGCGTCCTGGATCGCCTGCATCAGGCGATCGATGCCCTCGCCCATCAAGCCGGAGACGGCGACGATCGGCACACCCTTGACCTGCGGCAGCCAATGGTCGGCGTCACGACGGAGGCCGGAAATGGCCCCGCCGCCCCTGGTCTCCATCAGGTCCCATTTGTTGACCGCGAGCACGACCGCGCGGCCCTCGCGCTCGATCAGATCGGCAATGCGCAGATCCTGCTCCTCGAAGCGGTTCTGCGCGTCCATCATCAGCACGACGACTTCAGCAAAGCGCACGGCGCGCAGCGCATCCGCGACCGAGAGCTTTTCCAGCTTCTCCTCGATGCGCGACCTGCGGCGCAGGCCGGCGGTGTCGAACACGCGGAATTCGCGGCCATTCCAGTTGATCTCGACCGCGATGGAATCGCGCGTGGTGCCGGCCTCCGGGCTCGTCAGCAGGCGCTCCTCGCCGAGCAGATGATTGATCAGTGTCGACTTGCCGGCATTGGGCCGGCCGACGATCGCAACCCTGATCGGGCGGGTGGCCGCCTCTTCCTCGGACAGCGGCTCGTCGTCCTCGGCCTCATCCTCTTCGACGGGCTCCGGCATCAGCCCACTCAGGGCGTCATAGAGCTCGCCCATGCCCTCGCCGTGCTCGGCCGATATCTGGATGGGATCGCCGAGGCCCAGCGCAAAGGCCTCCATCGCGCCGGCATCGCCGTGCTTGCCCTCGCTCTTGTTGGCGACCAGCAGCACCGGCTTGTTGGCGCGGCGGGCGAAATCGGCGAAGGCGCGATCGGTTGGCGTCAGGCCGACGCGGGCATCGATCACGAAGAACAGCGCGTCGGCCTGCGCAATCGCCGTTTCGGTCTGCTCCTGCATCCGCGCGGTGAGCGAGCCCCTGGCGCCCTCGTCGAGCCCGGCAGTATCGATCACCGTGAACTGGAGGTCGCCGAGCTTGGCATCGCCTTCGCGGCGGTCGCGGGTGACGCCGGGCAGATCATCGACGAGCGCAAGCTTCTGTCCAACCAGGCGGTTGAACAGCGTCGATTTGCCGACATTGGGCCGGCCGATGATGGCGATCGTGAAGGACATCGGTCGTTCGTGCGCTGTGGGGGCTGCGCCTGTCAATGCAATGAAACAATCAGCGCGAGAAGCTGCCGCTTGGCAGCGGAGCCGGGAAGCCCCCTTGGGACTGCTGCTGCGTGGTCTGGGCCGATTGCGCCGGCTGCTGGGTGGACTGATCGGGCGGCGGCGCAGTGGTGCGCTTGCGCACGATCTTCTGCTTCGGCGGCGGGGCGGCGGCGGGCGGCGCCTCGGCAGGCTGGGCCTCGCCATCGACCTCGCCGGCCGGCGCCTCTGCCGGCGCGGCAGCGGCCGCGGCCGGCTGCTTGGTCTTCTTCCCCTTGGCGGACTTTGATGGCGGAGCCGGCTCAGGCGGCGGCGCTGCGGGCGCAGCCGCAACGGCCGCGTTCGGATCCTGCAGCTGTTGTTGCTGGGCGCCCTTGTACATGTCCCGCGGCACGCCCTGCTCGAGGCCCGGCACGCCCTCAGGGAAGACCGGCTTGCGATCGCCCGGCAGCTTCTTCTTGGTATCGAGGAAATCCAGCATATCGGCCGGATCAAACCCGCCGCTGGAGCAGCCGCCCAACAGGCCCGTGAAGGCGATCAGGACGGTGGCTGCGATCAAACGTGGGGTGCGGCGCATATCGATATCTCGTCTAAGCTCTCAGGCCGTCAGCTCTTCGCAACAGGCGGCAGCAAGGCCTGAAGCGCCTCGGCGCGCGAGCGCAGGCCCGGCGGCGTTTCGCCGTCCTCCGCGATCGCGTCGAGCCATTTGCGGGCCGCAGTGGTGTCGCCATTACGCCAGGCCGACAGCGCCAGCATCTCGCGGGCGCTGTGGCGGAAGGTCGACCCGGCCGCAGCCGAGGCCTCCAGCCGCTGCTGCATGTCGGCGTAGCTTGCACTGTCGAGCAGCAGCCCGGCGGCGCGAATCTGCGCGAGATCCCGCCACTCGGCGCCCACGCTGCCATCGGCGGCGATGTCGTCATAAATCTTGGCGGCGGCCTTGGGGTCGCGGCTCACCGCCTCGGCCGCGGCACGCAGCCGTGCCAGCGTGCGATAGCCCGAAGGCGCCTTGGCGGCGAGCTCGGTGAAGGCCTTCTCGGCCTCCGCATGCTTGTCCTGCTCGGACAGTTCGACGGCCTTTTCGAAGAGGGCTCCTGCCTCGGCAGCCTTCTTGGCCTCCAGGTACTGGTTGGCCCGCCAGCCGCCTACGGCTGCCACGATCAGCACCATCAGGGCGATGAAGTAGATCGAATATCTATCCCACAGCTTCTTGAGCTGTTCGCGACGTACTTCCTCGTCGACTTCGTCAAATAATTCAGACACTTATGCTAATCCCATGCCCGGTCGGGAGCGCGCGCCAGATCGTTCGCGTCGGAAATCCCGTCCCCGCGTGGCGGCGACGTACCCTATCGATATGGCGGTGGCAAGGCAAAGCCAGCCCGATCAAGGCGTTAACCCAAGGCCTCGGACCGCCTTTGGGGGCGCATGCCCGGCTCAGGTTCCCGTCAATTGCTCCCGCAACTGGCGCTTCAGTACCTTGCCATTGGCGTTGCGCGGCAGCGGCTCGGCCGTGACGGCAAGCGTCTCCGGCACCTTGTAGTCGGACAGCCGCTCGGCGCACCACGCCCGCAAATCGTCGCCGGCAACCGGCACCCGTGTCACCACCACGGCGTGGACGCGCTCGCCCAGCACCGGGCAAGGCTTCGCAATGATCGCGCTCTCGACCACGGCGGGGTGGCCGGCCAGCACGGATTCGACCTCGGCGGAATAGATCTTCAGGCCGCCGCGGTTGATCATGTCCTTCTGCCGGTCGAACACACGGACAAAGCCGTCCGCATCGATTGAGCCGAGATCGCCGGAATGCCAGAAGCCGCTGGTGAAGCTCTCCGCCGTGGCCGTGGGATTGCTCCAGTAACCCTTGATCACGGAGGCGCTCTGGATCCAGAGCTCGCCAATCTCGCCGCGCGGCAACTCGCGCCCGTCCGCGCCCATCGCGACGATCCGAGCGCCAGGGCACGGCAGGCCGACGCTGTCGATATGGCTTTCCGTCAGCTCCCCCGGCATGATCGTCGAGGGCGACGTCGTCTCAGTGGAGCCATAGCAGTTCATCAGCTTCAGGCCGGGAATCGTCGCCTTGAGCTTTTCGATCGTCGCGACCGGCATCGGCGCGCCGCCGAAGCCGCCGATCCGCCAGCTCGAAAGATCATAACTGTCGAAATCGGGCTGGAGCAGGCAGAGATTGTACATCGCGGGCACCATCACCGTGTAGGTGACGCGCTGGCGCGCGGCGAGCTTGAGATAATCCGCCGCCTTGAACTCCGGCATGATGATCAGCGAGCCGGCGCAACGGATCATGGTGGTGATGTTGGCGACGACCCCGGTGACGTGGCCGAGCGGCACCGCCGCGATCGAACGATCCGCCGCCGTCAATTCCAGGCACGACACGAAGACCATCGAGGAATGGATGATGTTGCAATGGGCGAGCATCGCGCCCTTCGGCTTGCCGGTCGTACCCGAGGTGTAGAGGATCATCGCGGTATCCTCCTCGGCGACGTCGACTGGCGCAGGTGCCGGCGCATTGTCCGTGAACACAGCGAAGCGCGAGCGCTGCGGGTCATCGTCGATCGCGATGCGATCGACGACATCAGGGACATCCCGCGCCTCAGGCAGGCGATCGGCAAGCGCGGCTTCGTAAATCAGGATCCTGGCGCCGCAATCGGTGAGCACATAGGCGATCTCGGGCTTCTGCTGGCGCGTGCTGAGCAGCACCGTCACCAGTCCCTCATGCGCGGCGGCAAACAGGACCAGCGGAAATTCGATGCGGTTGCCAATCAGGATGGCGACACGGTCGCCGCGCTTGAGGCCGAGCTTGCGAAAGCCCGCCGCGATCCGCGCGGCCTGGTCCACGACCTGCCGCCAGCTCAGCCGGACATTGCCGCAGATCAGTGCTTCGCCGTCGGGATTGCGCGCGCAGGCCTCCGCGATCATCGCCCAGACGCTGCCCGGCCGCTCCGGGAAAGCCGGCACGACGCGGTCGCCGAAGCGCGACTCGAGCCGCATGGGCGGAACTGCGTGCTGCGACCAGTCCATGCGCCCCTCGTCAGCTCTTCTTCATTCCGTAGACGTGCTCCGGGCCCGGGAAGGCACGGCTCTTCACGTCGCTCGCATATGCAGCGATGGCTTCCTCGATCGCCGGCCCGAGATTGCCATAGCGGCGCACGAATTTCGGCGACCGCGGCGACAGACCGAGCATATCCTCCAGCACCAAAATCTGGCCGTCGCAGGCTGAGCTCGCGCCAATGCCGATGGTCGGAACGGCGACCGATTGCGTGATCTTGCGCGCCAGCGGCTCGGCGACCGCCTCGATCACGATCGAGAAGGCCCCCGCCTCTGCGATCGCCCTGGCGTCGTTCTCGATCGGAGCCCAGTTCGTCTCCTCGCGGCCCTGTGCGCGGAACGAGCCGAGCGTGTTGATCGACTGTGGTGTCAGCCCGATATGCCCCATCACGGGAATGCCCCGTTCGCAGAGAAACGCCACCGTCTCCGCCATCCGCGCGCCGCCCTCGAGCTTGACCGCGCCGCACTGCGTTTCCTTCATGATCCGGACCGCCGACTGGAAGGCCTGCTCCTTCGAGCCTTCGTAGGAGCCGAACGGCATGTCGACGACGACGAGCGCCTGCCGGGAGCCGCGCATCACCGCGCAGCCCTGCAGGATCATCATGTCGAGCGTCACGGGCACCGTGGTCTCGAAGCCATGCATGACATTGCCGAGGGAATCGCCGACCAGGATCGCGTCGCAGTGCTTGTCGACCAGCGCGGCGGTGTGCGCGTGATAGGAGGTCAGCATCACGATCGGTTCGCCATTCTTGCGAACGCGGAGGTCGGGCGCGGTCTTGCGCTTGATGGCGGATTGGATGGACATTGTCAGGACCCCATGACAGGCACACCGATCACGACCGGGTGGAACGCGAAGGCAAGCGCGACGTAGGCGACGATCCCGACCGCAACCGCGATCAGGTCGTTGGTGGCGCCACCAACCGGGATCGGCGGCGCGCCGCTATCGGTGCGATGCTTCAGCGAAATGCGGTCATACACGCCCCAGCCGAGGAACGAGCCGAACAGAATGATGGAACCGAGATCGCCGTTCGCCAGCAGATGCGCCGCGGCCCACAGCTTGATGCCGGCCAGCATCGGATGCTTCAGCGTCGCATAGATGCGTCCCCGAATGTAGGACGCGACCACCAGAATGACCGCAGGCAACATCAGCGCGACGGTGATGTGCTTCAGCGCCTTCGGCGGATACCACACGTCGATCCAGCCGGTCGCGCGATAATGGCCAAAGCCCCAGACGATCAGCGCCAGGCCCGCCAGCGACACCACCGAATAGAGGATCTTGTAGGTCCCCTCGCCCAGTGTTGCGATCGCCTGCGCCCGCGCCTTGCGTTTCGTGGTGAACACATGGGCCGCAAAAAACAGCACGAGCCCCAGGATCATGACCAGCAGACCCATGACGTCCTCCCCTTAAGCTAGCGCCCCCGCTCATGGCGTACCATTGATCGGCCGCTGATCGCAACTGATGCCCCTCATGGTGAGGAGGCGCGAAGCGCCGTCTCGAACCATAGAGGCCGGGATGGCACCTTGGCCTTCATCCTTCGAGACGCTTGCTTCGCAAGCTCCTCAGGATGAGGGGATGGAGCAATCCTTGCGGTTACTTTCCGGGCCCCCGATTATCGACATATCGGATCGCGATCGGCCGCCCGGCAAGTGCGCCGCCGAGACCACTCGTGAATTTCAGTGGCAGACATGCGTTCAGCGACGCATTGATCGCGTTGAGATAGCTCGTCCTTGTGTCGGCCGGGACGCCCGCGGTCGCAAAGGTCAGGCGCGGCGGGCCGATCAGGCCGCCCGCCTTGTTGAAGCTGAAGCGCACCGACATCTGCATGCCCGCGCGCACGTCGTTGGTCGGCGGCGACCAGCAGGACCTAAGCTCGGCAAAGAGGTCGCCGATCGTATCGAGGTCGTGGTCCGGCCTCGCGTACTTGGCACGATCGGCCTCGGACGGCACGCTCTCGACCGTGAGCTGGAGATTTTCGCCGTAGGGATAGTAGATCTCGGGAATGCAGGGCCCGTGCTCGAGCACGCTGCAAAAGGACGGCGTGCAGGGACGGTTGTCGAGCACGCTGCACGGCTCGTGCGAGAATGGAATCGGATTGATCTGGCGGCGTCTGGCGTCGGCGGGAAGCGTCGATATCGCCAGCAGGAAAAGAACAATAATACCGCGCCACATGACATGAGCTCGCAAGGCCACCCATGCGAAAGTGGCATCGGCCCTGAACACGTCAAGCCCGCGCGTGTTCACATGCTCGCGCTTAAACGGGGATTGGGGCCCTACCCCTACCCCTACCCCTTCTTCTTCACGTCCTTGACGTTGGCGAACTCGATGCCCTCGGCGCGCTCTTTGGTATAGCCGAGATAGAACTCGTTCCTGGCCAGATACACGGGGTCGCCGTCGACATCGTCCGCAATGCTCGAGGTATTGGCGGCGAGGAACGTATCGAGCTTCTTGCGGTCATCCGACGAGACCCAGCGTGCGAGCTGGAACTCGCTCACCTCGAACTCGACCGGCAGTGCATATTCGGCCTCCAGCCGCGCCTTGAGCACGTCGAGCTGCAGCGCGCCGACCACGCCGACCAGAGCAGGCGCGCCGTCGCGCGGGCGAAACACCTGCACGACACCCTCTTCCGACATCTGCTGCAGCGCTTCCTTCAGCTTCTTCGCCTTCATCGCGTCGGTGAGACGGACGCGACGGACGATTTCCGGCGCGAAGCTCGGCACGCCGACGAAGGTGAAATCCTCGCCTTCGGTCAGGGTGTCGCCGATGCGCAAGGTGCCGTGATTGGGAATGCCGACGACGTCGCCGGCAAAGGCTTCGTCCGCCACCGAGCGATCCTGCGCGAAGAAGAATTGCGGGCTCGAGAGCGGCATGCTCTTGCCGGTGCGCACCAGCTTGGCCTTCATGCCGCGGCTGAGCTTGCCGGAGCACAGCCGTGCAAAAGCGATGCGGTCGCGATGGTTCGGATCCATGTTCGCCTGGATCTTGAACACGAAGGCGCTCATGCGCGGATCGGTTGCCTCGACCTTGCGCTGGTTGCTCTCCTGCGCGCGCGGCTCGGGCGCGAACTTTCCGAGCCCCTCCAGGAGGTCGCCGACGCCGAAATTGCGCAGCGCGCTGCCGAAATAGACCGGCGTCAGATGGCCCTCGCGAAACGCTCCAAGCTCGAACGGCTTGGAGGCCTCGGTGACGAGCTCCAGCTCGTCCTTCACGGCTGATACGTCGAGATTCGCGTTAAGCTTTGCGAGCTCCGTGATCTCGATCTGCTGCGCCGCGCCAGTCTTGGCGCCGCCGCCTTCGAGCAGGCGTACGCCGCCATTGACGACGTCATAGGTGCCGAGGAAGTCACGGCCGCGGCCGACCGGCCAGGTCATCGGCGTGGTATCGAGCGCGAGCGTCTTCTCGATCTCGTCGAGAAGCTCAAAGACGTCGCGGCTCTCGCGGTCCATCTTGTTGATGAAGGTGATGATCGGGATGTCGCGCAGGCGGCAGACCTCGAACAGCTTTCGCGTGCGTGCCTCGATGCCCTTCGCCGCGTCGATCACCATCACGGCGGAATCGACCGCCGTGAGGGTCCGATAGGTATCTTCCGAAAAGTCCTCGTGGCCCGGCGTGTCCAGCAGGTTGAACACGAGCCCCTCGAATTCGAAGGTCATCACGGAGGTGACGACCGAGATGCCGCGCTCGCGCTCGATCTTCATCCAGTCCGAGCGCGTGTTGCGTCGCTCGCCCTTGGCCTTGACCTGGCCGGCAAGATTGATGGCGCCGCCGAACAGCAGCAGCTTCTCGGTCAGCGTGGTCTTGCCCGCGTCAGGGTGGGAGATGATCGCAAAGGTGCGCCGCCGCGCCACTTCGGCGGCAAGCGGGGAACGGGCCGGCGATTCGGCTGGAGTGGCGATGTCGGACATGGCGGGAGCGTTTGGCAGGGAAAACGGGCCTGATCAAGCCTCATTTGGTGATTGCAGAGCCGTCTGACCAGCCCCATATCGGCCCTGGGAAGGACGACCTTTCGCCGATCAGCCACATCAGCCGCGGGGACGACCCTGCCTTGAACGGAGGGTCGTCATGGCCTGGACCATATTGTTCGTCGCCGGTCTTTTGGAGGTCGCCTGGGCGATCGGGCTGAAATACACCGAGGGTTTCACCAAGCTCGTTCCGTCGGTCCTTACGCTCGCAGCCATGGCCGGAAGCGTCATCCTGCTCGGTCTCGCCCTGAAATCGCTCCCGATTGGAACCGCCTATGCGGTCTGGACCGGCATCGGCGCGGTCGGCACCGCGACATTGGGAATCATCCTGTTCGGCGAGCCGGCCGCCGCATTTCGCCTCGCCAGCATCGGACTGATCGTCGCAGGGATCGTCGGGCTGAAGCTCGTCACTTGAAAATCTGGACCGCCCACCAGCTGAGCGCCGCAACGATCGCGGACGCCGGGATGGTGATCACCCAGGCGTAGACGATCGAGCTTGCGACGTTCCAGCGCACCGCCGAGACACGTCGCGCGGCGCCGACGCCGACGATCGCTCCGGTGATGGTGTGGGTGGTCGAAACGGGGACGCCGAGGAAGGTCGCCATAAACAGGGTCGCGGCACCGCCGGTCTCAGCGCAAAAGCCCTGCATCGGCGTCAGCTTGGTGATGCGCAGGCCCATGGTGCGCACGATGCGCCAGCCCCCCATCAGCGTGCCCAGCGCCATCGCCGCCTGGCAGGACAGCACCACCCAGAACGGCACGTAGAATTCGCCGTCGTGGCGGCCCTGCGAAAAGAGCAGCACGGCGATGATGCCCATGGTCTTCTGCGCATCATTGCCGCCATGGCCGAGCGAATAGAGCGAGGCGGAGGCGAATTGCAGGATGCGGAAGGCGCGATCGACCGCGAACGGTGTCGAGCGCACCGACGCCCAGGACACGATCGCAACCAGCATCATCGCAAGCAGGAAGCCGATCAGCGGCGACAGCACGATTGCCAGCACGGTCTTGGACAAGCCGCTCCACACCGCCGCCGAGATTCCCGCTTTGGCCATGCCGCCACCGATGAGGCCGCCGATCAGGGCATGCGACGACGAGGACGGGATGCCGAGCGCCCAGGTGACGAGGTTCCAGACGATGGCGCCGACGAGGGCCGCGAAGATCACCTGGGCATCGACGATCGAGGGATCGATGATGCCGGTGCCGACGGTCTGGGCGACGTGCAGGCCGAACACCATGAACGCCACGAAGTTGAAGAAGGCGGCCCACAGCACGGCAAATTGCGGCCGCAACACGCGGGTCGAAACGATGGTCGCGATCGAATTGGCGGCATCGTGCAGGCCGTTCAGGAAGTCGAACAGCAGCGCGACAGCGATCAGTCCGACCAGAACGGGAAGACCCAAAGCGAGATCCACGGCGCCTAGACCTGCTCGATGACGATGCTGTTGATCTCGTTCGCGACGTCGTCGAAGCGGTCCGCGACTTTTTCGAGGTGGTCGTAGATCTCGCCGCCGACGATGAAGTCCATTGCGTTGCCGTCGCGGTGCTTCAGGAACAGTTCCTTCATCCCGATGTCGTGGAGGTCGTCGACACGGCCCTCCAATTTGGTCAGTTCTTCCGTGATAGCCGTCAGCATCGCAACGTTCGGACCGATCGATTGCAGCAGCGGCAGCGCGCGCCCGACCAGATTGGCACATTCGACCACGAGGCCGCCGATCTCGCGCATCGGCGGCTCGAAATCGCGGACCTCAAACAGTATCACCGCTTTCGCCGTCTGCTGCATCTGGTCGATGGCATCGTCCATCGACGTAATGAGGTTCTTGATGTCGCCGCGGTCGAACGGTGTGATGAAGGTGCGGCGAACGGCCGTCAGCACCTCACGCGTGACGTTGTCAGCCTCGTTCTCGAACTGGCTGACGCGCTGGCAATAGAGCGGTGTCTCCTCACCGCCCTTCAAGACGCCCTGGAGAGCAATGGCGCCCTGGATCACGGTCTGGGCATGGCGGTCGAACAGTTCGAAAAAGCGCTCTTCCCTGGGGAGGAGAGCGCGAAACCAACGCATCATGGGGATAGGCTACCGGTTGGAAATGGCCAGGCCCGAACAGGCCGTCACAAAACTGTCATAGACCATTTTCGACCCGCGCGCGTGTCATTCGCACGCCCGCGGAACCGGATCGTCCACCGCTTTCGCATCCAGGCCTAAATTATAGCCAGATCAATATCTTAGAGCGAACGACGAAGGTAATGCGCGATCTCGCCAATGACGCCGCGGCGGAAGGTGAGCACGCAGATTACGAAGATCCCGCCCTGGATCACCGTCACCCACTGGCCGAAGCTCGCCAGATATTGCTGCATGGCGATGATCACGAAGGCGCCGACCACCGGCCCGAAGATGGTGCCGAGACCGCCGACCAGCGTCATCAGCACGACTTCGCCGGACATCGACCAGTGCACGTCGGTGAGCGAGGCGTTCTGCGCCACGAACACTTTCAGCGATCCGGCAAAGCCGGCCAGCGTGCCGGACAGCACGAAAGCCAGGAACTTGTACTGGTCGGTCCGGTAGCCCAGCGAGATCGCCCGCTGCTCGTTCTCGCGGATCGACTTCAGGACCTCGCCGAAGGGCGAGTTGATGATGCGATAGATCAGCAGGAATCCGGCGAGAAAGCCGACCAGCACGACGTAGTAGAGAACGGTCGGCTTCGACAGATCGAAGACGCCGAACAGGTGCCCCTGCGGAATGCCCTGGATGCCGTCCTCACCATGGGTGAACGGCGCCTGGAGGTAGATGAAGTACAGGAGCTGCGACAGCGCCAGCGTGATCATCGAGAAATAGATGCCCTGGCGGCGGATCGAGATAAAACCGGTCACGATCGAGAGCAGGAAAGCAGCGGCGACGCCGACGACGATGCCGAGCTCCGGCGGCAGCCCCCACACCTTCAGCGCATGCGCGCTGCAATAGCCGGCGGTGCCGAGGAACATCGCGTGGCCGAACGACAGCAGGCCGCCATAGCCGATCAGCAGGTTGAACGCGCAGGCGAGCAGCGCGAAGCACAGCGCCTGCATCACGAAGAACGGATAGATGCCGGTGAACGGAACGGCGGCGAGCAGCAGCGCCATCACCACGAACACGATCATCTCGTCGCGCATCGCGCGCGGAGTTACCGGCAACGTATCGTCTGTCAAGGCTGTCATATCAGGCCGCCCTTCCCGTCAGTCCCGTCGGCTTCACCAGCAGCACCAGCACCATCAGGACGAACACGACGGTGTTGGAGGCCTCGGGGTAAAAATACTTGGTCAGGCCCTCGATCACGCCGAGCGCGAAACCCGTGATGATCGATCCCATGATCGATCCCATGCCGCCGATCACGACCACCGCGAAAACGACGATGATGAGGTCGGCGCCCATCAGCGGCCGCACCTGGTTGATCGGCGCCGACAAGACGCCCGCGAGTGCCGCAAGGCCGACGCCGAGGCCGTAAGTGAGCGTGATCATGCGCGGCACGTTGATGCCGAAGGCACGCACCAGCGTCGGATTTTCCGTCGCTGCGCGCAGGTAAGCGCCCAGCCGCGTCTTCTCGATCAGGAACCAGGTCGCAAGGCACACGACGAGCGAGAAGATGACGACCCAGCCGCGATAGACGGGCAGGAACATGAAGCCGAGGTTCATGCCGCCCTTGAGCTGGTCCGGAATGGCATAAGGCAGGCCGGATGAGCCGAAATAGTTCTGGAACACGCCCTGCACGATCAGCGCGATGCCGAAGGTCAGAAGCAATCCGTAGAGATGGTCGAGGCCGGTCAGCCATTGCAGCATGGTCCGTTCCAGGATCATGCCGAAGATGCCGACGATGATCGGCGCGATGATCAGCGCCCCCCAATAGTTGATGCCGCCGAGGTTCAGCAGGAAATAGGCGACGAACGCGCCCATCATGTAGAGCGCGCCATGGGCGAAATTGATGATGTTGAGCATGCCGAAGATCACGGCAAGCCCGAGACTGAGCAGCGCGTAGAACGAGCCGTTGATCAATCCCACCAGTAGCTGTGCATAGAGAGCCTGCATCGATCGCGCACCCAGTCCCTTCGGCGTTCCCTCAAACTTGCCCGCAGGCCGACAAGGCCTGCGGGCCGTTAGCTTACTTCTTCAGCAGCGCGCATTTGCTTTCAGACAGCGGCGTGAAGGCCTGGTCGCCCGGCACCGTGCCGACCAGCTTGTAGAAGTCCCACGGTCCCTTGGACTCGGCGGGCGTCTTCACCTCGAACAGATAGGCATTGTGGATGGTACGGCCGTTGGGCTGGATCTCACCCTTGCCGAACAGATCGTCTTCGGTCGGCATCGACTTCATCTTCTCGACGACCTTCGCGCCATCATGCGGATTGCCGCCGAGCGCTTCCAGCGCCTTGAAATAGTGACGCAGGCCCGAATAGACGCCGGCCTGCACCATGGTCGGCGGCGCATTGTTCTTCATCCGCGCGGCGAAGCGCTTCGAGAATGCCCGGGTCTGATCGTTCATGTCCCAGTAGAAGGTCTCGGTGAAGTTCAGGCCCTGCGCCGTCTCGAGACCGATCGCCTTGACGTCGGTGAGGAACAAGAGCAGTGCCGCGAGCTTCTGGCCGCCCTTCACGATGCCGAACTCGGCCGCCTGCTTGATCGAATTCGTGGTGTCGCCGCCGGCATTGGCAAGGCCGATGATCTTGGCCTTGGAAGCCTGCGCCTGCAGCAGGAAGGACGAGAAGTCCGGCGTGTTGAGCGGGTGCTTGACCCCGCCGACGACCTTGCCGCCGTTAGCGGTAACGACCGCGGTGGTATCACGCTCCAGCGCCGCGCCGAAGGCGTAATCGGCGGTCAGAAAGAACCAGGTGTCGCCGCCGGCCTTCACCAGCGCCTGCCCGGTGGTGTGGGCGAGCATGTAGGTGTCGTAGGTCCAGTGCACGGTGTTGGGCGAGCACTGCGCGTTGGTCAGGTCCGAGGTCGCCGCGCCCGAGTTGATGTAAGCGCCGTTCTTTTCCTTCACGACGTTGTTGACGGCGAGCGCCACGCCGGAGTTCGGCACGTCGACGATGACGTCGACCTTCTCCACGTCGAACCACTGGCGTGCGATCGCGGTGCCGATGTCGGGCTTGTTCTGATGGTCGCCCGAGATGACGTCGATCTTCCAGCCCTTCGCCGTGAGGCCGGAGTCTTCGACGGCCATTTGCGCGGCCAGGGTCGAGCCGGGGCCGCCGAGATCGGCATAAAGACCGGACTGATCGGACAGCGCGCCGATCTTGACGGTCTTGTCCTGCGCGGAAGCGACGCCTGCTGCGGCGAACGTCAGCGCGGTGCTCAGCAGAAATGACGCAATCGACCTGGTCTTCATGCAACTTTCCCTTTTTGAAGTTTCTCGTTTGGCAGCTCTAGACGCCGAGATAGGTGTGGAGCTTGTCCATGTTGGCGGCAAGCTCCGAATTCGCAAATCCATCAATGATCTTGCCGTGTTCGACCACGTAATAACGGTCCGCAACGGTGGATGCGAAGCGGAAGTTCTGCTCGACCAGGAGGATCGTAAAACCCTCCTTCTTGAGCCGTGCAATGGTGTGCCCGATCTGCTGGATGATGACCGGCGCCAGTCCTTCCGTCGGCTCGTCCAGCATCAGGAAGCTTGCGCCGGTGCGCAGGATGCGCGCGATCGCGAGCATCTGCTGCTCGCCGCCGGACAGCTTGGTGCCCTGGCTGGTGAGGCGTTCCTTCAGGTTCGGAAACAGCTCGAAGATCTGATCGAGCGGCAATCCCCCCGGCCGCACCACCGGTGGCAGCAGCAGATTCTCGCGCACGTCGAGGCTGGAGAAGATGCCGCGCTCCTCCGGACAGAGCGCAATGCCCATGCGCGCGATCTTGTCCGAGGTCGCGCGGGTGATCTCCTGATTGTTGAATTTCACCGAGCCGGTGCGCTTGCCGATGATACCCATGATCGACTTCAGCGTGGTCGTCTTGCCGGCGCCGTTGCGCCCGAGCAGGGTGACGACCTCGCCCGCGTTCACGTCGAAATTGATCCCGTGCAGGATGTGGGACTCGCCGTACCAGGCTTCCAGGTTGCGAACCCCGAGGATGTTGCCGCCGGTTGCGGCCTTTGCCGGAGCTTCCGCGGTTGCAGTCTCAGGCATGACCGGCTCCCAGATAAGCTTCCTTGACGCGCTCGTCCTTGGTGAGATCGGCGTAATTGCCCTGCGCGAGCACCTGCCCGCGCGTCAGCACGGTGATGATATCGGAGAGATTGGCGACGACGCTCAGATTATGCTCCACCATCAGGATGGTATATTTCGCCGAAATCCGCTTGATCAGCGCCGCGATCTTGTCGATGTCCTCGTGGCCCATGCCGGCCATAGGCTCGTCCAGCAGCATCATCTCCGGGTCGAGCGCGAGCGTGGTTGCGATCTCCAGTGCGCGCTTGCGCCCATAGGGCATCTCGACCGCCGGCGTATTGGCAAACTCGCTGAGGCCGACATCGTTCAACAGCTCCAGCCCGCGATTGTTGAAGCGGTTGAGCACCGACTTCGAGCGCCAGAAATCAAAGGAGCTGCCATGCTGGCGCTGGAGCGCGACACGGACATTCTCAAGCGCGGTGAGATGCGGAAATACCGCCGAAATCTGGAACGAACGCACCAGCCCCATGCGGGCGACGTCGGCCGGCGCCATCGCGGTGATGTCCTGTCCCTTGTACAGGATTTTTCCGGCAGACGGTTTCAGGAACTTGGTAAGCAGATTAAAGCACGTCGTCTTCCCGGCCCCGTTTGGACCGATCAATGCGTGAATGCTCCCACGGCGGACTTTGAGCGCAACGTCGCGGACGGCAAAGAAGCCCGCGAACTCCTTGGTCAAGCCTTCCGTTTCGAGAATGAACTCATCGGCCAAACAGATTTCCCCCCGCCCGCACGACGCGCTGGTCGCGCGCGGCTGTCCTTTGTTGCTTCGGCTTTCCGGAGGCCTTGGAGCCCAGCCCGGAACGCCGCCTCCGGGCGCGGAATATGCCGGAGGTGACGGGGGTTAGGCAAGGCGGAAAGCTGAGCAGATCAAGGCTCCGGCCGGGATACGCATGCTCCCTTAGTCGGAGGTGTTTGATGTCGCGCCTGCCCGGCCTCCCGGTTCGCAAAGCGCCGGTCATCAAGCTGTCGTTAACGGTCTTTCGCCCCACGCGCCAGCCTTCATAGAAAATTTTCCCGCGACGGCGATCATGCGCGGGTTTCCATTCGCCGGGAATATTGTTTTGGATTTCGCAAGCGCCGCTCCCTCCGTCGTCAAGTCGATCCGGCAGCGTGATCTCCTGAACACGTGGCTGCGACTTTATGCGCGCCAGCAGATTGCGCCGTCGATCTGGGAGTATCAGCCCGCGCGGCTCGAGGAGGAATTATCCGATCTCATCTACTACACGGTGGACACCTCGGTGCCGACGCCGCGCCTGACGATTCAGAGTGAAGGCACACGAATCTCACGCGCCTATGGACATACCGGCAAGGGCATTCTCCTCGACGATTATGTCGGGCCGCGGCTCGCGCCCTTCGTGATGCCGATCTATCACGAATGCGTCGCGCGCGGACTTCCGGTCTACAGCGTTGCCGATGTCGACGACATCTATGGACGCGTCGTCGCTTATGAACGGCTGCTGCTGCCTTTCCTGACGGATGACAAGGTCAGCCATGTCATCGCGTCGCTGAAGACGTTTTGCGAGGACGGCGGATTCGAGATCAAGAACCTGATGCGCGGAAATGACGCGCTGCCGCGTCCAAAGCTGCGCGCCGTGATCGATCGCGATCTCTATCATCGCGCGCCCGGCCGTATCGCGGCCGCGGACGTGGTCGAATTCTCCGATCAGCCCGCACCCGGCGTCGCCACCGAGATCATCGAGCTGAACTAGCCTTTGCGCACTTTCGCGCCGACGTCCTTGGCGTAGATGTCGGGCTTGAAGCCGACCAGGAGCTTGCTGCCGACCTCGAGCACCGGTCGCTTGATCATCGATGGTTGCGCTAGCATCAATGCCAGCGCCTTCTTCTCGTTCAGGCCTTCCTTGTCGGCGTCGGGCAGCTTCTTGAACGTCGTGCCGGCGCGATTGAGCAGCGTCTCCCAACCGACCTCGTCGCTCCACTGCTTGAGCTTGTCCTTCTCCACGCCTGCGGTCTTGTAGTCGTGGAACTCGTAGGCGACGCCATGCACGTCGAGCCAGGCGCGCGCCTTCTTCATAGTGTCGCAGTTCTTGATGCCGTAGATGATGTTGGGCAAGACCCGGTCCTCGCGCATGCGTGGTGTGATGCTGTAGCCGCGGCGTTGTACGAAACTCCGGTTCACGCCACAATATTCCGAACGAAGCTTCCGAATTCTCCAAACGGACACACCATGCACGTCACTCACGATCCCGCCGCTGCGGCATCGCCGACCATCGACTTCAACACCTTCCTCGCGGTCGACATCCGCGTCGGGACGATCGTCGATGCCAAGCCCTTCCCGGAGGCGCGCAAGCCGGCCTGGCGGCTGTGGATCGACTTCGGACCTTCGATCGGCGTGCGGAAAAGCTCGGCGCAGATCACGGAAAATCATCCGCTGGAGACGCTGGTGGGACAACAGGTCGCGGCCGTCGTCAATTTTCCGCCGCGCCAGATCGGACCGGTCGTGTCCGAGGTGCTGACGCTCGGTTTTCCGGATGCGGAGGGCAAGGTCGTGCTGATGCAGCCGAGCAAGCCCGTGCCGAACGGCGGCCGGCTGTTCTAGTACCGGATTTAGGCAACCGAGCACCGTTCGCCCGGTCGCCCGTCCGTTCCTCTGTTTGAGCCGTGCCGGCGATCGGGACGCCTTGACCAAGCGTGCCTTTGATTCTAAAATGACTGATCGATCGTTTTTTATCTTGGTGAAGGAGGCCTAGCCTTATTCTGCATCTTTCTGAGGCAAAAACGATCGATCGATCATTTACTTTGTGAGCAGCCCGTGCCGAAAATCAGCGAGAAGAAACGCGAAGGCCGCCGTCAGCAGATTCTCGACGCTGCGCTCGCCTGCTTCTCCGAAAACGGCTTTCACCAGACCGGCATGGCCGACATCGTCAAGCGGTCGGGGCTGAGCCATGGCGCGGTCTATCTGTACTTCCAGAGCAAGGACGATCTGATCGAGGCGCTCGCCGACGACCGCCATCGCCGCGAGGCGGTGCTGAACTCGGTTGCGCAAGGCTCTGGTGATCCGCTCGAAGCGCTGCATGCGCTGGTCCGCGTCTATGCGCAATGGCTCACCGATCCCGCCGGCGAATCACGGCGGCGCGTCGGAATCCATGGCTGGGCGGAAGCGCTTCGCAACCGCCGCGTCCGCACCAGCGTCGTCGAAGGCATCGATATGCCGCGCGCCCTGATCGTAGCGCTGATCGAACGCGCCCAGCACGACGGGCTCGTCAAGCGCGACCTCAACGCAGACGCGACCGCGCGCGTGCTGATCTCCATCTTCCAGGGATTTGTGCTGCAGAAATGCTGGGGCGAGGAGATCGACGTCGAGGCCTGCATGACGGCCGTCGCCGGCGTGATCGAAGGCTTTCGCACGACCAAACCGGACGTCCGGCGCCGGACCAGGGCGTGAGCGATGACCTGGGTCCACGAACTGCTCGCCGGCGCCGGCGTTGGTCTTGTCGGAGGACTGGCATCCGGCTTCATGGGCACAAGCCCGGGAGGCGGTCTCGTGATCTTCTGCGTGCTGCTGCTCGGCGCGGAGCAACACGTCGCCCAGGGCACGTCGCTGATCGCACAAATCCCTCCGACGGGTCTCGCCGGCGTGCGCCGCTACTGGCAGAGCGGCAATCGCAGCCCGCTGCAATGGATCGTCTGGATCGGCATCGGATTTCTCGTTGGTGGCGCGAGCGGTGGCTACACCGCGGCTGCCGTGTCCGACTCGTTCCTGCAATGGGCCTATGTCGTCTACCTCGTTGCGCTGATAGCAGCGCTGGTTCTGCGCCGCGAGCGCAAGGGCGGTAATAACGAGGCCGAGCATCAAGACGAATTGCCCTGGCTTCCCCTGCTCCTTATCGGCACGCTTGCCGGCTTTTCATCGGGCTTCATGGGTATCGGCGGCGGGCTCGCGATCACCGTCGGCCTCGCCGCCGGCCTGCGCGTGCCGCAGCATCAGGCCCAGCTCGTCAGCCTCATCTTCTCGGTCATCCCAACCAACATTCCGCCGGCCTGGATCTACTGGAGCAAGGGCCTCGTAGTCGGATGGCCCGCCATCATCGGCATCCTTGCCGGCCTCTGGGTCGGCACCGACCTCGGCGCGCGGATGGCCAATGGCGTCAGCAAATCGGTGCTGCGCCGGATGATGATCGGCTTCGTCTCGCTGATGGCGTTCTACATGACCTACAAGGCGCTGAGCTGATCTCAGGGCCGCTTGGGAATGTACAGCCCGCGCTGCACGGCCGGACGCGCCAGCCCGCGTTCGAGCCAGGCGCCGACCGACTTGAACTGGGTGAATTCGACGAGATCGCCGGCGCCATAGAAGCCGATGAGATTGCGCACCCAGCCGAGCATGGAGATGTCGGCGATGGTGTAGTCGTCGTCCATGAACCACTGCCGGCCGCCGAGATGGGATTCCATCACGCCGAGCAGACGCCTGGACTCGCTGACGTAGCGCTCGAGCGGCCGCTTGTCCTCAAAATCCTTGCCGGCGAATTTGTGGAAGAAACCGACCTGGCCGAACATCGGCCCGATGCCGCCCATCTGGAAATGCACCCACTGGATGGTCTGGTAGCGGCGCGCCGCATCCGGCGGCAGCAGCTTGCCGGTCTTCTCCGCGAGGTATTGCAGGATCGCACCGGACTCGAACAGCGGCAGCGGCCGGCCGCCGGGACCGTTGGGGTCGAGGATCGCCGGGATCTTGCCGTTCGGATTCAGCGAGAGGAATTCAGCAGCCTTCTGATCGTCCCTGCCGAAGTCGACGAGATGGACCTCATAGGGCAGCCCGATCTCCTCCAGCATGATGGAGACCTTCACGCCATTGGGCGTCGGCAGCGAATACAGTTGAAGCAACTCGGGGTGCTTGGCCGGCCAGCGCTTGGTGATGGGAAAAGCAGACAGATCGGACATCGGGACCCCGGGTTCATTCTTGCGACGCGCCCCTAATCTAGGCGAGCCGTCGAATGGCGCAAGGTCACACGATTTTCCCGTACTCAATCTCTTTCACAGTGGTCGCAGCAAATGGCTCGTCACGTAAACGATGTCGCGTTGCGCGCGCTGCTCGATGAAAAGCTCCCCGGTGACGAGCAGGGCTGCAATGAAGACGAGCGCGAGCATCGCGGTCGCGAATTGGCTGGCATCATTCATCGCCAAAACTTCTGTCCATTCGGTTCGCAACGTGAACGCGGGGCCACCAGCCACAGTTCCTGTTCACCGCAAAGAAATTGCCATTTTTTCCCGGCGATCTCTGGTGCCCACCAGTGCCGGCAGCCTCAATAGTTGATCTCCATCCGCAAGCCACGCGGATCGATCTCGCCGCCATCGACACGCTGCCAGCTGTCGCGCGCCGCAACGGCACAAGCGCAGGCGTCGACGAGATCGTCGCAGCCGATGCCGGTGCCGTGGCGCTGCGTCAGCCATTTCGGCAATCGCGCGAAGCCGCGCTCCCTCAGGAGTGCGACGCGCTGCTCCCGGCCGCGCGCTGAGGTCTTCCGATCGAGCCGGACGCGGCCAGCGAGATTCCAGAAGATCAATTCGGGATGCGCCTCGCCGATCGTAGCTTGCCGCGCGGGCGTCATGACATCGTCGACCTCCCTGATCTTGTCCCTGATATTCCATAGCTGAGCCGACACGCCCCTGCCCTTGCCTTCGTGCTCCCAGTAATGCCGGTTGGCCGCGGCCATGTCGGGAAAGGCCCAGAGGTCCCGGCGCGCACCGACAAACACGGCGGCACCGACCAGCTCGCGGGCGCGCAGGTCGCAGATCCGATAGCCCTCGGTCTTCAAGCCGATCGGCATGTCGATCATCGCCCGCGCATGCGGCATCGCGAGCAACCGCGTGAGGCCCGGTGAATAATCGAAGCCGTGATCACCGTTATCGTCGATCCAGGCTGCGACCCAGCCGAAGCGAAATCCATCGAGGCCGAGATAGCTTGGCAAGTCATTCGTCCGTCATTTGCAATTTCCACACGCGCGTCGCTTGACATCCGCAAGTTGCAGGGGTATGTCCCCCGCCCTCGCGAGCACTTCCGTTCGCGAAAGCCAACATGAACCGAGCGATGCTGTACCGCTACGAAAGAATTGCCCGCATGCCGAATAGCTCCAAGCTATTCGATGTCGCATGCCCGGCTCATGGGAGCGATCTTGCCTGACCGCAAGATCGACAGTCCGCTTCTCACGGACCCTCCCGAGCCTGCCGCTCCGGAGGGTTTTTTGTTGCCCGCCGCGCGGCCCGTTCGAACTTCCCGGCAATGGCCGGAACGAGAGACCCGGATCTCGGGGCTCGCGCAAACGATGCGCGTGCCCAAGTGCGCGGGGCCTGCCGGAGGGAACGAGGCGATGAGCCGGACACCGATGGCAGAGCGAACCCTGATGGTTCGCAAAATGCGGCGCGTCGACAGCGCCGCGATAGAATTTTTGTAACTCGGTTTGCCGCGATGATCGCGGCTCAACCGACGCTGGTGGTGAAGATCTCGGATACTTCTCGCAAAGGAAAGCGGGTATTCCTCCCGCCTTTGACACACGCACCGGGATGCGGCCTCGAGAAAGGCTTGCACGCGGCCCGGCGCAGTAACTGCTCGCAAGAGCGCTTCCTGCGTTGTTGTCACTGACGCCGATATCGCCCGTTCCCCAGCGTACCCATCAACGGCCGATGCGAGAGCATCGACCTGGCGGTGGTGAAGATGTCTGTTACTTCGGTAGAGCGCCGTTCTGGCTTGCCAGAACGGAGGTCGCGGGTTCGTATCCCGCCGGCTGAAATGCCGTAGCTCAGTCCGCTCACAGAGCAGAGCAGCATCGCCCGTTCCCCGCCAACCCCATCACGATCCGCGGTGAAGATTTCTGTTACTTCGCCTGTCACGCGAGAGGTCGCGGGTTCGAATCCCGCCCGGTGTACCATGCACCGGTAGCTCAGAGGTTAGAGCGCTTTCCGGCGAGCCTCGGTTCGCCGGGTCACAGCAATCGCCTGTTCCCGGACCGTGTCACTATCGTCCCCACCGCCGGTGGTGAAGAGCGCTGATACTTCGAATCACAAGGTCGAAGGTTCGAATCCTTCCGGACGAAAGTCCGTAGCTCAGCGGATAGAGCATGTGACGTGTCCGCAAGGGCAGCACAGCCTCGCTTGTTCCCCGGCAGCCGTTCCAACAAATCATCAACCCAGAGGAGGCCGTCATGGTCAGGCTCAACAAGATCGTTCGCGCCTTCACGCGTGAGGGCGCGCGCGCAACGCGCTTCACGCCCGAGATGGAGCTGAAGCGCACGCTGATGAACTGCCTCCTGTGGGAGGACCAGTTCTACGAGGACGGCGTGTCGATCGCCGACCGCATCAAGGCGCTGGTGCCCAAGGTCGCTCCTGCGCGCGTCGCGCAGCTCGCGATCGAGGCGCGCGAGGTGATGAAGCTGCGGCACGCGCCGCTGCTCGTCATCCGCGAGATGGCGCGCCACGAGAAGCATCGCGCTCTCGTCGCCGACACGCTTCACAAGGTGATCCAGCGTCCCGACGAGATGACGGAGCTGCTCGCGATCTACTGGGCGGATGCGCTCGGCCCTCAGCAGCAGCGCAAACGTCAGCCCGTCTCGGCGCAGGTCAAGAAGGGTCTCGCCCGCGCGCTGACCAAGTTCGACGCCTATCAGCTCGCCAAGTACGACCGCGACGGCGCGGTGCGGATCAGGGACGTGCTGTTCCTGGTGCACGCCAAGCCGAAGGACGCCGAACAGGAAAAGCTGTGGAAGCAGCTCGTCGACGGCGAGCTCGCCTCCCCAGACACCTGGGAGGTGTCGCTCTCGGCCGGAAAGAGCAAGCGCGAGACCTTCGAGCGGCTGATCGCCGAGCGTAAGCTCGGCGGCTTAGCGCTGCTGCGCAATCTGCGGCTGATGCAGAACGCGCAGGTGCCGCGCGAGACCATCGCAAGCGCGATCGAGGCGATGCGGACGGATCGTATCCTTCCCTACCGCTTCATCGCGGCGGCGCGCTATGCGCCGGATTTCGAGCCCGAGCTCGAAGGTGCGATGCTGAAGTCGGTCAAGGACCATGTGCGGCTCCCCGGCCGCACCCGGCTCCTGATCGACGTGTCGGGCTCGATGTTCGCGGCCCTCTCCGCGCAGTCGGAAATGACGCGTGCGGAGGCGGCATGTGGTCTGGCCATCCTCGCCCGCGAGATCTGCGACGAGGTCGAGATCTTCACCTTCAGCAATGAAGTTGTGAAGGTCCCGCCCCGCCGCGGCTTCGCGCTGCGGGACGCGATCATCAACTCGCAGCCGCATGGCGGAACCTATCTCGGCAAGGCCGTCGCCGAGATCGACCGCAAAGGCGACCGCCTGATCGTCTTCACCGACGAGCAGAGCCACGACCAGGTGCCCGAGCCCAGGGCGCGCGGCACGATGGTGAACGTGGCCTCGTATCAGCACGGTGTCGGCCATGGCGCCTGGACCCGCGTCAACGGCTTCTCCGAAGCCGTGGTCGCGTGGATCGCGGCATCGGAGACGGCGCTGAACTGATGCGCAACAACGACGGCCCCGGACGCGAGACATCGCGCCCGGGGCCTTCGAAATGTCTGAAATCATCCACGCGCCCCGGCTATGATGCGGCTGGGCTGTGAAGCAGGAAGCAAGACCATGCGACGATCAGATCCCTACATGGACCGCGCCCGCGAGCTCTGCCTCGCCGCCGGCGTTGATCCCGACTCGCGCGTCGGCGAAGGACGCGGTCAGCCTGCCTGGTGTTCGTACCGGGACGCTGCGCGCAAGGAGCATCTCGCTCGCGAGGCCAATGCGGCCGCGAGCGAAATCGCAAACCTCCGTCCGCAGGAGGCGCGCTTCCAGAATGCGCCGCTGAAGATCTTCGGCGTGCATGACGAGGCGACGGTTGCGCAGATGCGCAACTGCATGGCGGTCGGCAATGTCGTGTCCGGCGTGATCTGCGCCGACGGCCATCTCGGCTACGCCCAGCCGGTCGGCGGGGTCATCGCCTATGAGAAGCAGATCAGCATCTCCGGCGTCGGCTTCGACATCGGCTGCGGCAACATGGCCGCGCGGCTCGACACGCGCTTCGACGACATCGCGGGCATCGTGCCCACGATCATCCGCGACGTCGCCAAGACGATCTCGTTCGGCATCGGCCGCGCCAATGCCGAGCGGGCCGAGCACGAGCTGTTCGACGACAGCGATGCCTGGCGCGAGAGCGACATGGAGGCCTACCGTCAGAAGGCGGTGAGCCAGCTCGGCACGGTCGGGTCCGGCAACCACTACGTCGATCTCATGCGCGACGAAGAAGGCTTTGTCTGGATCGGCGTCCACTTCGGAAGCCGCGGTCTCGGGCATACCTCCGCGACGCGCTATCTCAAGGCCGCCGGCGGCAAGGACGGCATGAACGTCCCGCCCGCCGTGGTCGACGAGGATTCCGAGCTCGGCCGCCGCTACATCGCGGCGATGCAGCTCGCCGGGCGTTATGCCTATGCGGGCCGCGAGTGGGTCGTCGAGCGCGTTCGCCAGCTCATCGGCGGCAACGTGACCGAGAGCGTGCACAACCACCACAACTACGCCTGGCGTGAGACCCACGCGGGCCGCGATCTGTGGGTGGTGCGCAAGGGCGCGACGCCGGCGTTTCCCGGCCAGAAGGGATTCGTCGGCGGCTCGATGGGCGACGACGCCGTCATCCTCGAGGGTGTCGACAGTCCCGAAGCCAAGGCTTCGCTCTACTCGACCGTGCACGGCGCCGGCCGCCTGTTCGGGCGCAAGGAGGCGAAGCGGCGCTTCTCGCGCGCGGAGATGGACTGCTGGCTCAACGAGCGCGGCGTCACCTTGATCGGTGCCGACCTCGACGAGAGCCCGATGGCCTATCGCCGTCTGCCCGACGTGCTGGCGCAGCACGCCGGCACCGTGCGCGTCCTGCACACGCTGCGGCCGTTTGCCGTCGCCATGGCCGGCGAAGGCGAATTCGATCCGTGGAAGGACTGATGACAATATCGACGGACGGGAGGCAATGCCCCCCGCTCGCACTGCGCTGTCACAACGTACACCGACGAAGCGGGCAGCGCCTCGTCATCCCGCGCCGACCGCCTGATAGGCGAGGCGCTTGAACTCGAAGAAGAACGGATTCCAGAAGCCCATGTAGCGCTGGGTCATCAGGACACCTGCCGTATTGGCCTCTGGACAGATCCACCAATGGGTGCCGGCAAGGCCGCCCCACTGGAATTCGCCAATCGAATTCGCGGGATCAAACGGTGTCGGCGCGAAGGTGACGGCGCCGCCGAGGCCGAAGCCCTTGCCGGGGATCGGCCCGAGCGTGGCGAAGCTGATGGTCTGGCCTGCGGGCAGCTGGTTCGTCATCATCTGCCGCAACGTCTCCGGCTTCAGCAGCGCGTTCGAACCGGGCAACAGCGCGCGGACCAGCGCGAGCATGTCCGGCAGGGTCGACACCAGGCCGCCGCCGCCCGAGAGCCGCGGGAACGGCCGCCGATAGGCCTGCGGATAGGGCAGATTGTCGGCCCGCGTGAGGCCTGGCTTCATCGGATCGAGCACGTCGGCGCCATTATAGAGAGCAACCAGCCTGCCCTGCTCGGCCTCGGGCACATGGAAGCCGGTATCGGTCATGCCGAGCGGGTCGAAGATCCGTGCTTTCAGGAAGGCATCGAGGGTTTTGCCCGAGACGACCTCCACGACGCGGCCAAGCACGTCGGTGGCGATCGAATACTCCCAGGCCGTGCCGGGATGATAGGACAGCGGCAGATCGGCGAGCTTGTCGATCATGTCGGTCAGCGGCGTCAGCGGATTGAGGACGCGCGCCTCGTTATAGCCTTTGAACAACACCGTGCCGGGATCGAAGATGCCATAGCTCAGACCAGAGGTGTGGGTCAGGAGCTGGCGGATCGTGATCGGGCTCCGCGCCGGCTCGACATCGGCGAGGCTCGCCGCGCCCTGCTTCAGCACCTTGCGATTGCCGAGCTGCGGCAGGAATTTCTCGACGATATCATCGAGCCCGATGCGCCCTTGCTCAACCAGCAGCATCACCGCGCAGGTGACGAAGATCTTGGTGTTGGAAAAAGCGCGGAAGATATGGTCCGGACCAAGCGTGATATTCGCCTCGCGGTCCGCGAAGCCGACGCACTGCTGATCGACGACATCGGCCCCGCGTAGCACGGCCCAGGATACGCCGGGGATGATCTCCTGATCGACGTAACGCTGCATCGCCGTCCGTATGGCGGAAAAATCGCTAACCCTGGCGTCCATCTGCTTCTCTCTCCCAATGTGGTTGGGATCGATATAGCGCGAATTTTCCGGATATGAAGCCCACCCCTCACCCGCGCCTTATGCCTGCTTCATGAACGCGGTGAAGTGCAGGCGACGGCGGATCCGCATCCCCTGTCGCTGGTACAGCGCGATGGCCGACGCGTTGTTGGAAAGCACGTGCAGGAACGGAATTTCGCCGCGCGCCTCGATCTGGCGTGCGATGGCCGCGAGCAGCGCCTGCGCGTAGCCGCGCCCGCGATGATCAGGATGCACGCAGACTGCCGTCATCTCGGTAAAATTGCCTGGCTTCATCCGCTCACCGGCCATCGCGACCAGCTCGCCGCCTGAGCGGATGCCGAGAAACGTGCCGAGCTCATGTGTTCGCACAGAGAACGGACCGGGCTTCGTCAGCCCGGTCAGCGCCATCATCGCGGGGACGTCGGCGACGCCCAGCATCACGATCTCGGCGTCACGAAGCCGACTGTCGGCGGGAGAGCCGATCATCTGCTCGCCCGCCGCCGCGAGCACGACCTTGAAGCCGGGGGGAACGATCACCGCGTCCGGCGTAGCCAGCGCAGCAACTTCCGAGCCCGACAAGAGCTCGCCGAGCGCGGCGAAGCTTGCTGCGGACATGTCCACCATGTCGGCAAAGGGCGTCATCGCCACGGGAAAGCGCAGCGCCTGCGGACCACCCTCGGCCAGATGTTTCTGGCGGGTTGTCAGCGCACTCCAGATTGGGCGATCCAGCAGCGTTTCATCGCCGTCGGACACCTCGTGTCACTCCTTGTCGAAGCTGACGATGACGGCCGCATTGGCGATGAGGATGGGGTCGTTGGCCTGTTCCGTGGCCGAGGGAATCTCCAGCCCGCCCTTGACCGCGTTGACGGTCACGGTGCCGTAAGGAAGCTCCTTGGCGACCGCGTCCTTATCGACGGCTTCGGGATAGGGCACCCCGATCGTCACATCGACGAACATGTCGTTCGCGGTCTTCCCGATCATGCGGAAGAAACCGAGGCTCGAATGCCTGATCGCGTCCGACACGGCTCGCTTGGCCGCCTTGGTCGCATCCTTGCCGTGGACGTCGACGCCCATGCCCATCTCGGTAACGCAGCGAACGCGGGTCATTTCCATTCCTGTGAATGCTGGAGTTCAGAGGGGCTGACCTTCCGCGATCCGCGCCTCCGGCACAAGCGTCTTTTCACGCAGGAAATATGCGTTGCGATCCTCCTCCTGCGCGTTCACGACCGCGCGAATTCGGAGCAGGTCCTTGCGCGCGACCAGTCCCACCACGCGATGGCTGGCGCGGTCGACCACCGGCAGGCGCCCGAGATCGGACGCGACCATGAGATCGGCGACGCGTCCCAGCACATCGTCGGGATGCGCCACCACGGCCGAGGTGTCCGAGACGACGTCATCGAGCGTCACGGCCTGATGGTCGCCCTCCGTGCGCCAGCGCAGCACGTCGGCGCGGGTGACCATTCCGGTGACCCGTCCATCGGCGGCGACGACGGGATAGGATTTGTGACGGCGCTCATCCGACGTGAAGAAGGCGACCGCCGCGTCGATCGGCATGTCGACCGGCAAGGTATCGACATTCGTCACCATGACGTCGGCGGCGCGCAGCAGTTCAAATGGATCAATCGCGTATTCGCGCGTGATGTGCTGGCCGCGGCGCGCGATCTTCTCGGTGAGGATCGAGCGCTTCAGCAGCAGGACGGTGACGGCATGCGCGGCTCCGGTCGCGGCCAGCAGCGGCAGCAGCATGTCGATGTTGCCGGTCAGCTCGATCGCGAACATCACGCCGGTGAGCGGCGAGCGCATCGTGCCGCCCATCATCGCGGCCATGCCGACCAGTGCCCAGAACGAGGCGCCGCCGGGCAGCACCAGCCCTTCCATCCAGCCGGCAGTGCCGCCGAGAATGAGCAGCGGGGCCAGCACGCCGCCCGACGTGCCTGAGGCCAGCGCGATCACCCAGATCGCGGACTTGACCAGCAACAGCCGGATCGCCTCGTCGCGCACCATGTGGCCGGACAACAGATCGGCGATGACGTCGTAGCCGACACCGAGGGCACGCGGATCGACGAGGCCGCCGAGCCCGACGACCAGGCCACCCAGCATCGGCCACCACATCCAGTGCAGCGGCACATGATCGAACAGATCCTCGGCCGCATAGAGCAGCCGCGTCATCAATCCGGATTGCAGGCCAGCAACGATTCCGACGCCGATGGCGGCCGCCAGTCCCCACCACGGCAGGTCCGGCCGTTCCACGAACGGAAACAGCGGTCCGGTCCCGAACAGCAGCGGGCGCCATGCCGCCGAGATCACAGCCCCCGTCACCACGGGCAGGAAGCTGCGCGGCTTCCATTCGAACAACAATAGCTCGACCGCCAGCAGGACTGCCGCGATCGGCGTGCCGAAGATAGCCGTCATGCCGGCGGCAGCGCCCGCGACCAGCAGCGTCTTGCGCTCGGCTGCAGTGAGATGGAAGCACTGGGCGAAGATCGATCCGATCGCCCCGCCGGTCATGATGATCGGTCCCTCGGCGCCGAACGGACCGCCGCTTCCGATCGAGACCGCCGAGGACAGCGGCTTCAGGATCGCGACCTTCGGCTGCATCCGGCTGCCGCCGATCAGGATCGCCTCGATCGCCTCCGGAATGCCGTGCCCTCGGATTTTCTCCGACCCGAATCGCGCCATCAGCCCGATCACGAGACCGCCAAGCGCCGGCGCCAGCACCATCCAGATCCCCGGATGGGCATTCGCCAGCGAGACGTTCTCGGTGCTGATATGGCCGAACCAGACCAGGTTCGTGACCAGCGCGATCAGTTTCAACAACATCCACGCCGCCCCGGCCCCGAGGCTACCGACCAGCAGGGCCATGCCGATCAGGACCAGCACGCGGCGGTCGGCGGTGAAGTCTCCGGGCTTGCCGCGATGACGCGGGAGCCCGCCGGTAATGTCCAGGGTCTGGCGCATGATTGCTCTTGTCGGGAGGATTCTCGCGCCTGCCAATATATCGTGACACGATATATATCAAGGAATGGCTGGTATGATCCTCCGGACAAATCGGGGCCGCCCTACCTGTCCCGCGCCCGCAGCTCGTCGACCAGCACCCGCACGTTCTCGGAATAGTCGATCGGGATCGAGATCAGATGCACGCCGCCGTCCTTGAACGCCGCATCGAGTGTTGGGACGAAACTTTCGATGCTCGCGATCCGGTGCCCTTTCGCGCCATAAGCCTTGGCGTAGAGGGCGAAGTCTGGATTGCCAAAGGTCATGCCGAAATCCGCGAAGTGATCGACGGCCTGCTTCCATCGGATCATGCCGTAGGCATTGTCCTCCAGCACCAGCACGACCAAATTGAGCTTGAGGCGGACCGCCGTCTCCATCTCCTGGCTGTTCATCATGAAACCACCGTCGCCGGCGACCGCGAGCACGCGACGGTCTGGATGGAGCATCGCGGCCATCATCGCCGACGGCAGGCCAGCGCCCATCGTTGCCAGCGCATTGTCCAGCAACAGCGTGTTGGCGACGCGGGTACGGTAGTTGCGCGCGAACCAGATCTTGTACATGCCGTTGTCGAGCGCAACGATGCCGTTCTCCGGCATCACTTGCCTGATATCGTGCACGATCCGCTGCGGCGTCGGCGGCCAGCGCCCCTCGGTGGCACGGTCGGCGATGTGGCTGAGTATCTTCTCGCGTAAAGGTAACAGCGCCGCCGCCTGCGGCAGCTTGCCTTCGACGCGGTCGGCCAACAGCTCTAGGCTCGGACCGACGTCGCCGACGACCTCTGCATCCGGAAAATAGACCTGCTCGACGCTCGCCGGCGTGTAGCTGACGTGAATGACCTTCGGGCCCGACGGCCCCATGATGAAGGGCGGCTTCTCGACCGGATCATGCCCGATCGCCACGATCAGATCCGCAGCATCGATGGCATCATGAACGTAGTCTCGCTCGGACAGCGCGGCGGTTCCCATGTAGAGATTGGTGCCGCCGGGCACGGTGCCTTTCCCCATTTGCGTGGTGAAGAACGGAATGCCGGTTCGCCGCACGAAGGTCGCTATCCCATGCGTCGATCGCGGCCGGCTCGTCGCCGCGCCCATCATCACCAGCGGGCGCTTTGCGGCCAGAATCATCTCGGCCGCGCGGTCGAGGGCAGCGCGATGGGCGACGGGAATCTCGATCGGATGGGTCGGGATCACCGGGACGGAGGCCACCTCCTCGCCGGCGACATCCTCCGGCAATTCGAGGTGTACCGGCCCGGGCCGCTCCTCCATCGCCACACGAAAGGCGTCGCGCACCACGGTTGGGATGCTGGAAGCACTAACGATCTGCCGAGCCAGCTTCGTCAACGGCTTCATGGACGCAACGACGTCAACGATCTGAAAACGCGCCTGGCGGCTGCTCATAATCGCCTTCTGGCCGGTGATCAAGATCATCGGCATCGCACCGAGATGCGCATAGGCAGCTCCCGTGGACAGGTTGAGCGCGCCCGGGCCAAGCGTCGAGAGACACACGCCCGGCTTGCCGGTCAACCGCCCATGGGTTGCGGCCACGAAGGCGGCAGCCTGCTCGTGCCGGGTCAGGATCAGCTCGATCTTGGAGTTGCGCAGCGATTCCACGAGATCGAGGTTTTCCTCGCCGGGGACGCCGAAGATGCGGTCGACACCCTCATTCTCCAGAGCAGCGACGAACAGATCCGATCCCTTCACCTTGCGCTCTTGCCCGCTCATGTCGCCTCCCGCAAATGTTTCAGCCCCCGCGCGGCGCGGACGCGGCGGTATCGTAGCCGGACGGGGCTCTGGCACAACTCACAAGTCTCTCAACGCTGTCGTCCGGGCCAAAGCCAGAATCCACAACCACACGCGCTTGTTGTGAGACACAATGGTGGCGAGCTTTCGCAACGCTGACGAGGGCAATCGCGATGGGCGAAGGCGCTCGCGCGGCAGTACGGGTTTTCGCCAGGACGACGGGAGATATCCCGCGCAACTGCTTCAACCTCGTCATTGCGAGCGCAGCGAAGCAATCCAGAGTCTTTCCGCGGATACAGTCCGGGATTGCTTCGCTGCGCTCGCAATGACGGAGTATGGCGGCGGCATCCATCACTCTCGTGTCCCAGACACGCAACGCCCTTCTGCGCAGAGCCGGCCCCCAGGAAGCCAACGGCCACGACGTCGTTGACAGCGCGTTCACAAGCGCTCGGCGTGCATCGTTTCCAGCGATCTCACGCCACTTTCAGCGACGGACCCGTATGATGCTTTCCTGAAGATTCCGGGATCGACGTTACGAGCCCACGATCTCTGCGACGGCGCGATCCAGGATGCCGGCAATGCGGCGCGCTTCAGTGGCGTCACAGCCGTGCTTGCTGCGCAGCGCGCGCTTGAGGCCATGGCGGGCCCGCTGCAGCTCGTCGGAAGCGTCCGCATCGAGATCACCGACACCGGCAAAGGCCTCGCGCACCTCTTCCATGCGGCGCCCGATCCGCGACAGCGCCTGAAGGATCGCATCGGCCGTGGTGCGGTTCTCGGCGAGATGCGCCTTGCCCTGCTCTGTGACGCTGTAGAGTTTGCGGCCGCCATCCTGCGCGACGCTGGCGTGGCCGACCTCATCGAGATAGGTCAGCGCCGGATAGATCACGCCCGGGCTCGGCGTGTAGAAACCATCCGAGCGTTCCTCGATGGTTTTGATCAGCTCGTAGCCGTGCGCCGGATTTTCGGCGAGCAGCGCCAGGATCACGAGCTGGAGGTCCTGCGAGGACAGCCGTCGCGCACCCGGAAAATCGCCGCCGGCGCCGCGTCCGAAAAAGCCATGCCCACCGCGGCCAAAGGGATGCCGCCTGCCATGGCGACCCATGGCGAAAGCGAAGCGGAACTCGTGGTCATCTCGACCGTGTCTGTTGTGGTGTTTGTCACGAAACATATCTTACGTCTCCATTGTTAGATATATCGTACGATATGTTTTTCGATGTGGAGCACAAGGCACAAGTCCGTGACTTTGTTTCGGAACGGCTGTTTCCCCGGCAAAATCGATGGCTCGACTTGACACACCTGTGACATGCCGCTGGTATGTCAGGCATGCCCACGACCTCGCTCGACCGTGACCGCGCCTATTCCCTGCTCCGCGACCTCGTCATCTCCGGCGAGTTCGCGCCCGACGAGCCGCTGTCCGAACGCAGCCTGTCGACCCGGCTGGCGCTTGGACGCACGCCGATCCGCGAGGCGCTGAAGGCGCTCGCCCATGACGGCCTCCTCACCATCCATCCGATGCGCGGCACCTTCGTGCGGCAGATGTCGTTCGATGATCTACGCGAGATCCACGAGTTGCGGCTCGCGCTCGAGGGAATGGCGGCCTATCTCGCCGCGACGCGCGGACCGACCGAACCGTTGCGACACTGTGCGGAGGAGCTGCGCAGGATCCAGTCGGGGGCGACGCTCGATGTCGAAGAGGCGCAGCAGGTCGGCTGGGCCTTCCACGACGAACTCTTCCGCGCGACCGGCAATGGCCGGCTGGCGCAGGCCTATGACAATCTGCGCGCTCAAAGCGGCCTCGCCCTGCAGAAGATGCGGCAATACAGCATCGAGCGCACTCGCCAGGCCGTCAGCGAGCATCTCGAGATCTACGCGGCCGTCGAAGCGAACGACCCCGACGTGGCGCAGCAGCGCATGTGGCGCCACCTCTCATCCGCCTTCGAAGCGCGCCTCACCGCGTTGGGCGCCATCCGCACGCAGTATCCGGGGCAGGGAGACCATCGCGCATGATCGGAGCGTCGTTCAGAGTGCCGCTCGTGTTCCAGATGCTGATCGGCCTCGCCGCCGGCCTCTGCGTCGGACTGATCTGGCCGGATTTCGGCGCGAGCCTGCGCCCGATCGGCACCGCCTTCGTCGAGGCGGTGAAGATGATCGTCATCCCCGTCGTGTTCGCCGCGGTCACGCTCGGCCTCTACCGGATGGGTAGCGAGCTGAAGGTCCTGGGCCGCGTTGCCGCGATCAGCCTCGGCTATTTCTACGTCGCGACCGTGATTTCGATCGTGATCGGCCTGCTCCTCAACGCCGCGTTCCATCCCGGCGCCGGGGCGCCGCTCGCCGCGACCGGCAAGGTGCCGCAGAACCTTGCGGTGTCGGTCGACTGGATCAAGTTCTTCATGGACATGATCCCTTCCAACATCGTCGCGGCGATGGCCGAGCAGAAGATCTTGCCGACGCTGGTGTTCGCGATCCTGTTCGGCCTCGCGCTGGCCTCAGTCGGCAAGGTCGGCGAGCCGATGGTCGCCGTGCTCGAAGCGGTGATGGCGGCGATGTTCAAGATCACGAAGTGGATCACGAGCCTTGCGCCAATCGCGATCTTCGCGGTGATGGCCTGGCTGTTCGCGACCCAAGGGCTCGCCACCGTGGTCGCGCTGGCAAAGCTCGTCGGCGTCATGTATCTCGGCCTTGCGATCATGGTCGTGATCTTCTGGCTGATGCTGCTCGCGATCGGCGAGAAGCCGCTTGCCGTCACGAGAGCGGTGATGGAGCCGATGATTTTGGCCTTCTCCACCCGCTCCTCCGAGGTGACGCTGCCGCTACACATGGAGAAGCTGCGCGCGATGGGCGCCTCCGAACGCATCGTCTCGGTGGTGCTGCCGCTCGGCTATGCATTCAACCGCGACGGCGCCATCATGTATTTCGCGCTTGCCGTCACCTTCCTTGCGGAAGCCTATGGCGTGACGTTGACCTGGTCGACGCTGTTCACCATCGTGATGGTCACGACCATCGCGAGCAAGGGCAGCGCCAACGTTCCCTCCGGCGGGCTCGTCGCCATCGCCATGGTGCTGTCGGCGATCGGGCTGCCGATCGAGGCGCTCGCGATCATTGCCGGCGTCGACGCCTTCCTCGACATGGGCCGCACCGCGATCAACGTGTTCGGCAACACGGTCGCGGTGAAGCTGGTCGAGCGCTTTGCCGGCGACGCGGTTCCCGATGAATCGCAGCCGGCGGCCGCCGGCCTTCAGGTGCAGGACGCCTGATGATCGCGCAAGAAAGCCGCAGCGACGTCGTCGATCTGCGCAGCGACACCGTCACGCTTCCGACCGAGGCGATGCTGGCGCGCATGCAATGCGCCCCGCTCGGCGACGACGGCCGCGAGGGCGATCCAACCGTCCGCGAACTCGAGGCGCGCGGCGCCACGCTGACGGGCAAGGAGGCTGGCCTGTTCGTGCCGAGCGGCACGATGGGTAATCTCTTGGCGATGCTCGCCCACGCCGAGCGCGGCATGGATGTCTTCGCAGACAGCGGCGCACATCTCCTCAACTCGGAGCTCGGCAGCGTCGTGACGATCGCGGGGCTCGTGCCCCAATCCATGCCGAGCCATCGCGGTGCGATGGACCAAGCCGCGCTGGAACAGGCGATCCGCGCCTCAAGCCGGTCCGGCCTCATTGCAATGGAGACGACGCATAATGGCGCCGGCGGCGCCGTGCTGCCCCTCGCCCACATGGCCCGCATCCACGCGCTCGGGCAGGAGAGCGGCATCCCCGTGCATCTCGACGGCGCCCGCCTGTTCAATGCCTCCGTCGCGCTCGGCGTGCCGGCCGCGCGGATCGCCGAGCATACAGACAGCGTCATGTTTTGCCTGTCCAAGGGGTTGAGCGCGCCGGTCGGCAGCCTGCTCTGCGGAAACGAGGCGTTCATCGCGCGGGCGCGCAGCTTCCGCAAGCTCGTCGGCGGCAACATGCGCCAGTCCGGCATCGTCGCGGCCGCGGGCCTGGTGGCACTGGAGACCATGATCGAGCGCCTCTCCGAGGATCACGCCGCGGCGAAGCGGCTCGCCGCGGCGCTGGCTTGGCTTGATCCTGCGCTTGCCGATCCCGATCAAGTGCAGACCAACATCCTGCGCATCGATGTCTCCGGCAGCTTGCATGACGCCGCCGCGTGGGCCGCGGACTTGAAGCGACACGGCATTCTCGTCCAGGCGAGCGGGGTGGCGCAGCTCCGGCTCGTCACCCATCGCCACATCGACGTTTCAGCGGTGGATCGCACGATTGCCGCCTTCGCGGCGGTCGCCGGCTAAAGGCGCGACGTTGCAAGCCGTCCACGACGTGCTATCGCTCGCGCCATGACTCCCCGAAGCTTTGAAACGCGCTGCCTGCGCCTGCCCGCGGTCACCAAGGTGGTGCAGTGGGAGGGCACGTCCGTGTTCAAGGTCGGCGGCAAGATGTTCGCGCTCGGCGGCGGCTTTGCCGCGCGATCCGGCGGCTACATGTTCAAGGTTTCGAACATGGCCTATGCGATGCTGATCGAGCACGGCATTGCGCGGCCGGCGCCTTACCTCGCACGCGCCAAATGGGTGCAGCTCACAGGCAACGACGCCCTGCCCGATCCCGAGCTCGCGGCCTATCTCGAGCAGGCGCATGCGCTGATCGTTGCCAAGCTCTCGAAGAAGGCTCGCAAGCAACTGGGACTTGCCTGACCGCGCGCGTAGCCGCGCTGCCGATCAGGACTTCTTCTCACCCAGCCTGGTGTTGCGCAGGAGATTGTCGCGCAGCCTGCTCACGGTCTTCTGCACCACGGGAAAATCCTCACCGAGGCCGGTGGCCGCGATCAGGGAATCACCGAGGTCCTTGTCGAGCAGCTTGCGTCCGGCGGGCGAAAGACTCACCCGCACCTGCCGCTCGTCGGCGGGGTCGCGCTCGCGGCGGATGTAGCCCATCTGCTCCAGCTTCTTCAGGATCGGCGTCAGCGTGTTGGATTCCAGAAACAGCTTTTCGCCGAGCGCGCTGACGGTCTGCCCGTCCTCCTCGGCAAGCGCCACCAGAGCGATGTACTGGGTGTAGGTCAGCCCGACCGCGTCGAGGATCGGCTTGTAGGCGCGGCCGAAGGCCAGATTGGCCGAATAGATCGCAAAGCACAGGAAATTCGAAAGCTTTCGGTCCGGTTTGGCGGATTTGGCAGGACGGGACACGGGAGGCTCCGCAATTCGTGATCTCGCGATCCATATAAATCGCATGCGATTAAATCGGAAAGGCTTGACCGGGACCGCAGCGCGAATTATTTCAAATCGCATCCGATTTGATCGGATACGATATAACTTGATCCCGAAAGGACCCGCCATGACCACCGCTTCGAAGGTTCTCTTCACCGGCAAGGCCCACGTCACCTCCGGCCGCGACGGCGCCGCGCGCTCGGCCGACGGACGGCTCGACATCAAGCTGCCGGAGCCGCACCCGGCCGCCGAAAACCTGTTCGCCGCCGCCTGGTCGGCCTGTTACCTCGGCGCAATCGGCCTCGCCGCCGCCCAGCGCAAGATCAAGCTGCCGACCGAGCCGTCGGTCGACACCGCGATCGACCTGAACAATGCGAACGGCGCCTTCTTCCTGCGCGCGCGCCTCGACGTCAGCGTCCCCGGCATCGACCGCGCCGTCGCGCAGGAGCTGATCGCGGCCGCGCATGGCATCTGCCCCTACTCCAGGGCGGTGCACGGCAACATCGAGGTGACCACCACTCTCGTCTGACGCACGCAACCGCATCGCGGACCGGCCGGACAATCCGGCCCGGTCCCGCGCGATGCAGTCGACCGACACAAGGAGCCGACCATGAGCCATCATCTCTTGCGAGCCGCGCGCGTACTGGCGAGCGCCGCCGTGATCACGATCAACCTTCTCACCCTGCCGGCCGCCGCGCACGCGCAAGGTACGGGCGTGACGCGGACCGACCTGCAGCGCCACGATCTCAGCGCGCCCGGACGCGAAGCGGTCCAGGTTCGCGTCGATCTCGCCCCGGGCGTCGCGTTCGGCCGTCACACCCATCCGGGCGAGGAGATCATCTATGTGCTGGCAGGCGCCATCGAATATGACGTCGACGGAAAGCCACCGGTGACGCTGAAGGCCGGCGACGTGCTGTTCATCCCGGCCGGAACCGTGCATGCGGCGAAGAATGTCGGCGGCGACACGGCAAGCGAGCTTGCGACCTATATCGTCGCGAAGGACAAGCCGCTCTTGACGCTGGCGAAGTGAGGCCAGCAGTTCCGATTGACCCTCGCAAGATATCTGACTAAAGTCAGATATATGCTCGACCCCATCTCCCGCGTCCGCCGCTTCAACCGTGCCGTGACCTCCGCCGTCGGCGCGCTCGATACCTCGTTCCTGGGGCGCGGCCGGCCGCTCGGTGCGGCGCGCGTGCTCAACGCGATCGGACATGGACGCTCGGACGTCGCCGAAATCCGCGACTATCTCGGCCTCGATTCCGGACTGATGAGCCGGCTGCTGCGCAGCCTCGAGGACGAAGGCCTGATCGAGACCACCGCGCATGAGGACGATGCGCGCCGCCGCGTCGCGAAGCTGACGCGCGCCGGCCGGCGCGAGTTCGCCGCCTATGAGGCGCTGTCGAACACGCAGGCGAAAGGCTTCCTCGACCGCCATGCGCAAGCCGACGCCCTGCTCGCTGCGATGGACCTGATCGCCTCCGCGCTGACGCGCGACCGCATCACGCTCGACGAGATGGATCCGCGCAGCGACGAGGCACGTTATTGTCTCGGCGAATACTATGCCGAGCTCGGCCGCCGCTTCAAACAGGGCTTTGACGTCTCGCTGTCGCGCGATCCCGATGCCGCCGACATGCGCCGCCCGCGGGGAACCTTCATCGTCGCGATGTCGGACACGCTGCCGATCGGATGTGTCGGGCTGAAGGGCACGGATCACGGCTACGCGGAAATCAAGCGGCTGTGGGTCGCGCCCGCAGCGCGCGGACTGGGCTTCGGCCGGCGCCTGATGGATGCGGCGGAAGCCGCCGCACGCGAGCTCGGCATCGCGCTGCTGCGGCTCGACACCAACAGCGCGCTGCCTGAGGCCGGTCAGCTCTACCGCAGGACCGGCTGGAGCGAGATCCCGCGCTTCAATGACGACCCCTACCCCGATCTGTTCTTCGAAAAGCGGATGTGAGCGGGGCCGACTGTCCTCCTCCCGCGTTATGGCCGGAGCCGCAGGAGCTTTGCCGTGACGAAGTCCGATCTCGCCGCCATCTACCGCGACTACATCGCCTGCCTGAACCGGCAGGATTGGCCCGCGCTCGGTCGGTTCGTGCATGATGATGTCGCCCACAACGCGCAGACGGTCGGGCTGCCGGGCTATCGCGCGATGCTGGAGCGGGATTTTCGCGAGATCCCGGACCTCAATTTCAAGATCGCGCTGCTGATATCCGATCCGCCTCACATCGCTTGCCGACTGACATTCGATTGCACGCCGGTTGGAAAATTCCTCGGCCTCGACGTGAACGGCAGGCGTGTGTCCTTCTGCGAGAACGTGTTTTACGCGTTTCACGACGAAAAGATTCGGCAGGTGTGGTCCGTGATCGACAAGGCCGCGATCGAGGCGCAGCTCTAGGCGGGGCCCTCCGCGACGCCCCCTTGTTGAGAAATGCGTATTTACATGAGACGATCGTCTCATTATAAGCCGCTGTCGTAATTGTCAAGACAAGGAGATTTGACGACATGGCGATGACTCGCGAACAGATGGACCGGAAGATCGACGAGCATTTCAGCTTCGAGGCGACCGACAACGTTGAGGGCGTGCTGTCGACGCTTGCCGACGATGTCGAGCACGACATCGTCGGTTCGCCGACCGGGCCCACCCATGGCCGTGCGGCTGCGCGCCCGTTTTATGAGTCCATGTTCGCCGACCTTTCGGAGAGCAGCGTCAGGTGCGTGAAGAGGCTTTACGGCGACAATTTCCTGGTCGACGAGTCGATCTGGAGCGGCAGAGCGCCGGGCAAGCCGTTCGGGCTGGACGGCAAGAACCGCCCGCTCGAATTCCGCCTTCTGCATATCGTCGAGTTTACCGACAATGGCGACATCAAGCGCGAAAACGTCTGGCTCGACTTCGCTGCGATTCTGAACCAGCTGCAGTAGACTGACACGATGGACGGTGAAGTGGCGGGTCGCCCGAACCAGCGAAAACGAACGCGCAAAGATCTTCTCGACGCGGCGACGCGCCTTGTGAAGCAGGGCCGCAAGCCCACCCTCGAGGAGATCGCCGAGGCCGCACTCGTGTCGCGGGCAACGGCGTACCGCTACTTCCCGAATGTGGAAGCCCTCCTGCTCGAGGCTTCCTTCGATATCGCCGTTCCGGACGCCGCCGACCTGTTCCACGGCGACGCTGCGGGCGATCCCGTCGCGCGCGTGCAGCAGGTCGACACCGCCCTGCACGACATGATTCTGGCCAATGAGGCCGCCCTTCGCATGATGCTGGTGCATTCTCTCCAGCACGCGATGGGCGGGAGCCCGCAGGGTGAGCTTCCTGTTCGCCAGAACCGCCGCATGCCTTTGATCGAGGCCGCGCTCAACCCCAGCCGACACCAGTTCAAGGCGGGGACGCTGGAGACCCTGAGCAAGGCGCTCGCGCTGATCGTCGGCACGGAAGGCGTGATCGCGATCAAGGACGTGCTGCAGCTCGACGATGCGGAGGCCCGCGCCGTGAAGCGTTGGGCCATCCGCGCATTGATCGAGGCCGCGATGTCGGACACGCAAGCAAAGTCATCCCCTGGAACGCAACGCGATCGGAGCACCAGCAAGCCGCGAGCGCGCCGCATGAAGTGATTCGTTTCCTCTCACGCCGCCGCCGGCACCGCCTCGCCTAGCGGCTTGGCAAACGGCCGGAACGTCATCGCCATCAGGAACGCGCCGAGGCCCATCGCCCAGGAGCCGATATAGAGCCAGGCGTAGCTCGAGAACGCGTCGTAGATCAGGCCGCCGGCGAGCGGGCCGGTGGCCATACCGAGGCTGCCGGCCATCGCCGTGCCGCCGATCACCGTGCCCATCATGCGTAGCGGGAAGTTTTCGCGCACCAGCACCGCATAGAGCGGCATGGTGCCGGCATAGATGAAGCCGAAGACGGCGCCGACCGCGTAGAACGTGGTGAGTTGATGCGCGAAGACGTAAGCGAGTGCGCCGAACGCCTGCAGCAACAGGCCCGAGACCAGCACGCGCTTGGCGCCGAAGCGATCGCCGAGCAGGCCGAAGGCGATGCGGCCGCCCATGCCGGCAAAACCCTCGACGCTGTAGATCGTCACCGCCGCGATCAGCGGAATGCCGCAGCTCACGGCATAGCTGACGGTGTGGATGATCGGGCCGGAATGGGTGGCGCAGCAGAAGAAGTTGGTCGCGAGCAGGATGAGGAATTGCGGCGAGCGCAGCGCCTCGCCCATCGACATCTCGGCCTGCGGCGCGCCCTCGCCTGCCGGCGCGGCCAGAGCATGCGCGAGCGCCGGCGGGCGGCGCACCAGCAGCGAGACCGGGATCATGATGGCGGCGACCACCAGCGCGACGATCTGCATCGAGGTGCGCCAGTCGTGGTGCGAGACGAGCCAGGCCGCGAGCGGCGACATCGTCATCGGCGCCATGCCCATGCCGGCCGACACCAGCGACACGGCGAGGCTGCGATGGGTGTCGAACCAGCCGGTGACGGTCGCCATCATCGGCGCAAAGATCGCCGCGCAGGAGGCGCCGACCAGAAGGCCGAACACGAACTGGAACGCGAGCAGCGAGGTCGCATGGCTCGCCGCGAACAGGCTCAAGGCCAGCACGGCCGATCCCGTCAGCACCACCGGCCGCGGCCCGAACCGGTCCGACAGCGTGCCCCAGGCCATGCTGGTGAAGGCCATCGCCAGAAAGCCGATCGTCATCGCGCTGGAAATGCCGGTCACCGACCAGCCGGTATCCCTGGTGATCGGCTGCAGGAACACCGGCAGCGAAAACATGCCGCCGATCGCGACACAGCCAAGCAGGCCGCCCGCCGCGACGATCACCCAGCGATAGTTGAAAGAGGTCATTTTGGTCTCCCGTCAGGTCTCTCCGGGTGGAAGACGAATGGGAACGGCGGGAGCCGACAATGGGGCCGACGGGATACGGAATATTTTTGGAGCGGAGTTCCAGCGGCCCTTGGCGAAACATCCTTACGATATTTCGAATTTCTTGTAAAGCGAATTTATCGTCGGCGCTGGATCGAAGCTCGGATGAAAATAGGTCCGACTTGAGGGTTTATGCTCCACATCAAAAATCTCGAAAACAACCCCATGCAAAGTAGCCGGCGCCTTGCCCGACGATGTCCGCAAGCGATTTGACACGTCGGGCAAAACACCGGCACGATGTCATCATCGAGCGAGCTCAATCTCATCGCGCTCCAGACGCTGCCGACCGCGAGAAGAGACCAGCAGATAGAACGCGGCCACGTGCGTGATCATCAACAGCGGCACGTAGATGATCGGGATCGCGTAGACGGCACCCAACTCCCCCGCCACATCGGCGAGGCCAAGCTGAACGCCGTGATAGTAGTCGACGAGGATGTCACCTGCCCCGGCAAGATTGAAGGCAACGACGAACGGCCAGAACAGCGCAGGCCGCCGCGTCGTGACAAACGCCAGCATGGCCAATAGTCCGGTTGCGAAGTCGGCGTAGGCGGCGGTGATGGCAAAGCCGGCGGGCAGATGGGGCCCGACCACGCCAGGCACCAGGAAGACGAGGCCGAAGAAGCGGAAGCTGTGAAGAGCGGCAATGACGCGTTGCGCTTCGACGGGCTCCATCGACCTGAGCCAGGGCCAGCCATACGCGAAGAAGAGAAGCAGCCACGGCACGTAGCCAAGCGCGAGATGAATCTGGAAAATGGTGGCCGGCGACATTTGCGGTCCCTCCTTGGCCTAGATCGGCGCGGCTTCGAACACCGCGGTGAGGATGCCGAGACGGCCTTCCAGCAGGTTTCGCCCGAGGTTGGCGGCAAGCTGGGCGAACTCCGGCCCCATCACCACACCGAGATTTGGCGCCGGCGGCGGCCCGGACGCGCGGAGCTGGGCGATCCAGGCCTTGGCGGCTTCGCTGTCGTCCTGCCAGACCAGCACGCGGAAGCCGGCTGCCTCGATCGCCTCGCGCGTGGCCGCGGCGGTCAGGAGGAAACTCGTCGCAGGCGTGCGCGCCCACGGCACCGGATAGAGCGGCTCGCCGCCTCCCATCACGACATCGAAGGTCGCAAAGCGGCCGCCGATCTTCAGCACGCGGCGGATCTCGCGATAGAGCCGATCCCTGTCCGGCACGTTCATGGCCACGTGTTGGAGCCACGCGACGTCGAACCGGCCGTCGTCGAACGGCAACTCCATCGCGCTTGCCGTCTCGAACGACACGCGCTCGCTTTGACCTGTGCGCGCGGTCAGATAGCGCGCGGCAAGGACGAATGGATCGCTGAGATCGACGCCGATCACGCGGCAGCCGTAAGTCGTTGCGAGAAAGCGCGCCGGGCCGCCGACACCCGCACCGACGTCGAGCACCGACATATCGGCCGCAATTCCAGCGAGCTTCGCAAGGTCGGCGGTCGCCGCAAGGCCGCGGGTGTGGAACTGATCGAGGGCTGCCAGTTGCTGGGGAGCGAGCGGCTGATCTTCCGGACCGAACACCGCGAGCGCCGCTTTCAGCCGCTCGGTCAGGCCACTCGCCGCATAGTGGTCGCGCACGCCATCAAGGACATCGGTCATTGCAGGACTCCGTGAAAGCACTCCGTGAAAGCTCGACTTCTCGCGGCAAAGATACGGCCGCTTCCGCCCAGCGACTATCCGCGATAATGTCGACGGGCTATGAAGCAGGACTTCACAATCCGGCAGAGCGCGCTCGACGGCGTCGAGGCCTTCCTCGCCGTTGCCAGGCACCGCAATTTTCGCCGCGCGGCCGCCGAGCTCGGCGTGACCCCGTCGGCGATGAGCCAGGCGGTGCGCACGCTGGAGGCACGCATCGGCGCGGCGCTGTTCACCCGCACGACGCGCAGCGTCGGATTGACCGAGGCCGGCGAGCGGTTCTTCTCGCGCGCGAAACCCGCCTTCGAGGAGCTCGTGGCCGCGAGCGAAGCCGCGCGCGACCTCGGCCAGCGCCCGGCCGGGTTGCTCCGCCTCGCAGTTCCCCGATCGGTCGTACCGCTGATCCTCGAGCCCGTGATCGCCGCCTTCTGCCAGGCCTATCCCGAGATCGAGGTGGAGATCGCCGCGAGCGAGGAGATGGTAGATCTCGCCGCCGGCGGTTTCGATGCCGGCATCCGTCTCGGCCAGCTCATCGCGCCGGATATGGTCGCGGTGCGGCTGACGCAGCCGTTCCCGTTCATGGTCGTCGGCAGCCCCGATTATCTGCGCGGGCGGAAGCGGCCGCAGCGCATCGACGATCTTCGTCAGCATGCCTGCCTGCGCCTGCGCCGCTCCAACGGATCGATCGCGCCCTGGCCGTTCGTCGACGGCAACAAGTCCGTCGAGGCGATCGTGTCAGGGCCCCTCATCGCCCACGACTATGCCACGCTCGTCGGCGCGGCCATCCAGGGTGTCGGACTTGCGCAGGTGCCCGGTCCGCTCGCCCGAGCGGCGATTGCCGATGGCCGGCTCCAGGCGCTCTTGACGCCCTTTGCCGTGACTGGCCCAGGGGTCTTTCTGTACTATCCGGGAAAGCGTCAGGTCCTGCCAAAGCTGCGCGCGTTCATCGAGCACGTCAGATATCGCGGCGCCGATACACCGCGAGGCGCAGCGAACGCGAAGGGATCACGCAAGCTCAGCCGTGCAAGCAGCTCCTGACGGCAACGCTTCAAAATCTTCACCATCCAGAGATCATGACCATACGCCCCATCCTCCGCTATCCCGACCGCCGGCTCACGACGCCGGCACGACCAGTGACCGCGTTCGACGCCGGCTTGCGGGAGCTCGCAACGGATCTGCTCGAAACAATGCACGCCGCACCCGGCATCGGGATCACGGCGCCGCATATCGGCATCCCCTTGCGCGTCGTGGTGCTCGAGCTCGACGCCAAGGACGGCGCGCGCACCTACGTCAACCCTGAGATCGAATGGGCCTCACCCGAGATGATCCTGCACAAGGAAGGCAGCGTCTCGATGCCCGGCGTCACCGACGAGGTCCAGCGCCACGCCCGCGTGCGGATCAGCTATCAGGACCTCGACGGCAACATGCAGACCGAGGAGTCCGACGGCCTACGTGCCGTCTGTCACCAGCACGAGATCGATCAGCTCGATGGCATGTTCTGGATTCAGCGGCTATCGCGGCTGAAGCGGGAGCGGCTGGTGAAGAGGTTCGAGAAGTTGTCGCGAAACTCGTAGGGGGATGCCAACAAATGACCCGCGCACCAACCCTGATCGCAACGTGCTCCTGCAGCAGCGTCGAACTCAAGGCGTTCGGCAAGCCGATTGTAAGCGCCGTCTGTTACTGCGACGACTGCCAGAAGGGGGCAACCCAGATCGAAGCTCTCCCGAATGCCGGCGCCGTGCGCGATCCCGATGGCGGGACAGCCTACATGCTCTATCGAAAAGACAGGTTCGAATGCTCCAGAGGAGCCGAACTGCTAAGGCCTCACAAGCTCAAGGAAAGTTCGGCGACAAACAGAGTTGTCGCTGCGTGTTGCAATTCGGCGATGTTCATGAATTTCGATAGAGGCCCGCACTGGGTCTCGGCATACAGAGCGAGATTTCACGGAGAACCCCCGCCCCTGCAGCTACGGATCTGCACGAAGTTCAAGCCCGATGGAGTTGCACTTCCAGACGATTTGCCAAGCTACCGGGGCTATTCCCCCGGCTTCATGTTTAACCTTCTCGCGTCGCGCATCGCAATGTCGCTAGGAAGATAAGCTCGCAGGAGGGTGGAGGGAAGCGATACCCATCAATCCCGTTTCCCAGGCGCGATGGGTTTCGCTGCGCTCTACCCATCCTACGGGCTTATTGCTTGAAACAATGCTCGCGATGCCATTTCAAGAAATGTGGGTGTGGCCGATCCGACATCCGCTGCGGCTCAAACGCGCGGCCGGTCTTGTTGATTATCGACCGGACTCCGTCCAGATCGTTTGTCTGACGCGAGATCAATATCGCCAGATCATCGGCCAAGCTAATGAGACCGCGATCGAACATCCAATGCGCGGTGCCCGAAAGAGCGATCCCATTGCTAACGATGTCCGGCCCATTTGCCTCCACAGGCCGTATATGCGCTGCCGCGACCTCTGCGCGCCCCATTCCATTGATGAGCTTCAGCCCGGTGATGGCGCAACGCTCATCATAGGCGCGCAGTACGATTCGACGAAAAACTCGATCGCGTAGAACTCTGGATACCGTAAGGCTGACGCGGTCTCGTTGCTGCTCGAATCTAAAGGGTGCCTGCTCTTCATCAAATTGGGACGATCGAACGTCGGTATCAACTCGGGGCAGCAACGGTGCGCCTTCCGCGAAACCAAGCTCGAGTATTCGATTGAAATCGTCGGGCGAAATTGGACGGACTGCCGACTGAGCACGCCCTGAGATTCGTCCATGCTCATTTAGGACGCCGCGTTCCACTGGCCCGCTCGATCCGTTGAAAGGGACAGGGTTGGCAAAATCGAGATAGCTTCCCGGCTCAATCAGAGCGAGATACATCCCCGGCGTGCCAGGGTCAGGAATAACTTGCTGTACCCTTGCAATCGCAAAGTAGCCTCGCATTTCGGCGACCTTGCTCGGTTCATAGTAGATTATCCAGTCCCCGACGCAGGCTTCGACCCGACGCAGGTACTGACTGGGAAACTGATATCGTTCGGCCGGGTTGTCATCGTAGATCGAGTCCAAGCGATGGATGAAGACCCCGAATCCCATGATTTATTCAGTGCGCCCCTTCAATTTCGATCTCCCCAAGATCGAGCTATGCGAAACCTACCGCAGGCGCACGCCCCCCCTACTCCCACTCAATCGTCCCGGGCGGCTTGCTGGTCACGTCGTACACCACCCGGTTCACGCCCTTCACCTCGTTGATGATGCGCGTGGCGGTCTCGCCGAGAAACTTCATGTCGAACTGGTAGAAGTCCGCGGTCATGCCGTCGGTGGAGGTGACGGCGCGCAGGCCCACGACGTAGTCGTAGGTGCGGCCGTCGCCCATGACGCCGACGGTCTTCACGGGGAGCAGCACGGCGAAGGCCTGCCAGATTTCGTCGTAGAGGCCGTGCTTGCGAATCTGATCGATGTAGACGGCGTCGGCCTGGCGCAGGATGTCGAGCTTGTCGCGGGTGATGTCGCCGGGGCAGCGGATGGCGAGGCCCGGGCCCGGGAACGGATGGCGGCCGACGAAGATTTCGGGAAGGCCGAGCTCGCGGCCGAGCTTGCGCACCTCGTCCTTGAAGAGCTCGCGCAGGGGCTCGACGAGCTTCATGTTCATGCGCTCGGGCAGACCGCCGACATTGTGGTGCGACTTGATCGTCACCGAGGGGCCGCCGGTGAAGGAGACGCTCTCGATCACGTCGGGATAGAGCGTGCCCTGCGCGAGGAAGTCGGCGCCGCCGATCTTCTTGGCCTCCTGCTCGAACACCTCGATGAAGAGGCGGCCGATGGTCTTGCGCTTCACTTCGGGATCGGTGACGCCTTCGAGCTCGCCCAGAAACTGCTTCGACGCATCCACGTGCACGAGCGAGATGTTGTAGTGGTGGCGGAACAGATCGACCACGGTCTTCGCTTCGTCGAGGCGCAAGAGGCCGTGATCGACGAAGACGCAGGTGAGCTGGTCGCCGATCGCCTCGTGGATCAGCACGGCGGCCACGGCCGAATCGACGCCGCCGGAGAGGCCGCAGATCACCCTGCCCTTGCCGACCTGGCTACGGATCTTCTGGATCTCCTCCTCGCGGAAGGCGCGCATGGTCCAGTCGCCGCTGAGGCCTGCGATCTTGCGTACGAAATTGCGGATGAGCTTGGCACCGTCCACCGTGTGCACGACCTCGGGGTGGAACTGCATCGCGTAGAATTTGCGCTTGTCGTCGGCGATGACGGAGATCGGCGAGCCCTGGGCTTTCGCCACGCCGCGGAAACCATCGGGGAGCTTGGTGACGCGGTCACCATGGCTCATCCAGACGTCGTAGCGGCCGCCCTTCTGCCAGACGCCCTCGAACAGCGCGCAATCGTCGGTGACCTCTATTGTTGCGCGGCCGAATTCACGGTGATGGCCGGCCTCGACGGTGCCCCCCAACTGCTGCGCCATGGTCTGCTCGCCATAGCAGATGCCGAGCACCGGCACGCCGGCGGTGAGGATAGACATTGGGGCAGCCGGCGCATTGTCGTCGAGCACCGAGGCAGGTCCGCCGGAGAGGATCACCGCCTTGGGCTTCATCTCCCCGAAGGCGCCTTCGGCCTTGTTGAACGGGACGATCTCGCAATAGACGCCGTCCTCACGCACGCGACGCGCGATGAGCTGCGTCACCTGGCTGCCGAAGTCGACGATGAGAATCTTGTCGTGCGCCGAGGCCACGGAGGACGTCGACGGGGAGCGGTCGTTCTGTGCTGCTGTCATGGCAAGCAGATACGCGACGGGGGCCCCGCCCGCAACCGCGTGGGCCGGCGCGCCCACATTCTTCTTTGGGCATGGACAAAGCGGTATAGGTACGTATTATTGACCTAATTTGGGCCTTCCTCACCCACCGCCGTCATTCCCCGCGAAAGCGGGGAATGAAGTACGCCGCGGCTTCTCCGCATCACGTCGCAGCCTCTGGAATACTGGATCGCCTGCTCCAGTGCGCAATTGCGCACAAGGCGGGCGATGACAGCCAGAACGTGGTGCGGTCGTGCCGTAAACTCATCATTGCGAGATTTCCGCGGGTACAGTCCTGGATTGCTTCGCTGCGCTCGCAATGACGGAGATTGCGGTGAGGGCGTACGATAACGGAAGCGGTCCACCCGCACCGAAACAGGATGACCACAATGAAACTCCCGACCTCCCCCTTCACCGTCACCGACTGGAGCCGGATTGCGCCGACGGTGCATCCGGGCGAGAGCGGAGAGGCACTGTGGCGGACGCTGGACATCGGCGAGCTGCGGGTGCGGATGGTCGAGTATTCGCCGGGCTATCTCGCCGATCACTGGTGCGACCGCGGCCACGTGCTCTACGTGCTGCAAGGTGAGCTCGACACCGAGCTGCGCGACGGGCGCCGATTCAAGCTCACGCCGGGCATGAGCTACCAGGTCTCGGATTTCGGCGATGCCGCGCATCGCTCGTCGACCACCACCGGCGCGACGCTTTTCATCGTGGATTGAGGGCGCGCCAGCGAGCGGAGCGGCGAATTTACAGCGCCAAATAGAAAACTGATGGGCTGTCGCGATGTGCGGGTAGTGCCTTGAAGTAGCCCCATTATTTCGCTAGATTGTGATCATCGATCATTGGCCGAACGACTGGGCCGCTTCGCCTCGTTTCTGACGGGCGCGCACGCTTCAGATGATTTTTCCAACACATCGACTCATCAGGATCATGGGCGCAATGCGTACCGGTCCACGTGCGTATCTTATGAAAAAGGAAATTCCCATGGCTATGGGCACCGTGAAGTGGTTCAACAACCAAAAAGGCTTTGGTTTCATTCAGCCGGATGACGGCAACAAGGACGTTTTCGTCCACATCAGCGCGGTGGAACGCGCCGGCCTGAGCACCCTCAACGAGGGCCAGAAGGTGTCGTTCGACATCGTCGCCGACCGCCGCAGCGGCAAGTCCTCCGCTGACAATCTCCGCGTCGGCTAATCCGCCAGCGCAGCGGCGCTCTGACCACGGACGTACCGGCAGAGCGCAAGCCATCAAGCCCCGCCACCGAGCTTCGGTGCGCGGGGCTTTTGTTTGGATGGAACTGTGCCGCTTCGCCCGCGCCAGTCCGTCATTCCGGGGCGCCCGGAGGGCGAACCCGGAATCCATCGCGCGGCGATCTCTGCGGCTCCATGGATTCCGGGTTCTCGCTTCGCGAGCCCCCATTGCGCAACTGCGCAATGTGGAATGACGGAGTACGATTAGCCAGCCTTCCTCAAGACCGACACGAAGAACCCGTCAGTCCCTGTCCGCCGCGGCGTCATCAGCCAGCCTTCGGCCGATTGCAGCGCGGCTTGCGCAAAATCCTCGGCCTTGTCCCACAGCACGCTCGCGGTCTCGTCGGGCGGCACGACCGAGAACTCGGGATGGCGACCGACGAAGGCCCTGACCTGCTCGCCGTTCTCCTCAGTCAGCACCGAGCAAGTGATGTAGGCGATGCGGCCGCCCGCCTTCACCAGCGGCACGGCGCGCTCCAGCACCTCGGCCTGGTCGCGCAAGCGGATCTCCAGCGCGCCGGGGCGCATGCGCCATTTGGCGTCGGGATTGCGGCGCCAGGTTCCGGTTCCGGTGCAGGGCGCGTCGATCACGACGAGATCGGCCGAGCTGCGGATGTCGGACAACGCATCGGCCTCGCCCTTGGGCGTGCGAACATCGGCGTTGTGGACGCCGGCGCGCGACAGCCGCTCGTGGATCGGGGCGAGCTGGCGCTTGTCGCGGTCGGTCGCGATCAGCCGGCCCTTGCCCTGCATCAGGGCCGCGAGCGCCAGAGTCTTGCCGCCGGCGCCGGCGCAGAGGTCGATGACCTGCTCGCCCGGCTTTGCCGCGGTGAAGGCGGCCGCGAGCTGCGAGCCTTCATCCTGCACTTCAATGCCGCCCTTGATGAAATCCTCTTCCGCCTGGATGCCGGGATTGCGCGCATCGGCCGAAAGCTCGATGCGCAGGCCGGTTGGCGACCACGGCGTCGGTTTCGCATGAAGATGAGCAAGCGCGCGCAGCGCCTTGTCGCGATTGGATTTTAGCGTGTTGACGCGCAAATCGAGCGGCGCCCGGCTCGCCATCGCGGTTGCTTCCGCCACGCGATCCTCGCCGAATACTTTGGCGAAGTGCGGGTCGAGCCATTCCGGATAGTCGCCGGCAATCGCGGCCGGCGCGCCCTTGAGGGAACGCGAGGCCAGCGCCGCCGCCTCCGCCTCCGTCAGCGGCGCCGGCGCAAACCGGCTGCCGTCGAACAGCGCGGCCATGGTCGCGGTATCCATGTCGCGCTCGAGGCGGAGCATCCCGATCAGCCGCGCCCGCGCGGTGTCGGCGTCCATCAGGAACGCGCTCGAGGCATAACGGCGCAGCACGTCCCAGACGAGGCCGGCGATCGCGGCGCGGTCGCCGGAGCCGGCAAAGCGATGCGCCGTGCCCCACTCCTTCAGCGCCTTGGCCGCGGGCACGCGGTCCTTCTCGATGATGTCGATCAGTTCGATGGCTGCGGACAGCCGGGCAGCGGGGGTCATTCTAAATCTTTCAGATCAGGATTGGCGCTTAAGGCGCTCAAATCAGCAACAAGATCCGCAGCGTGAAGTAGATCCACATCGCGAGCAGCACGAGCACGCCAGCGAGCCAGATCGTCGAGCGCCGGCCGAGATCGTTCGACGAAACGAAGATGCCGGCATGGGCGAAGCGCGTCACCACGAACACCCAGGACATCAGCACGATGAAGAGATCGGCATGGCGCAGCGGGAGCGCCAGCGCAATCAGCGCGTAGAACAGCACCGGCAACTCGAACTGGTTGCGGTAGCAATTGGCAATTTGTGTGGCCTCCTTCGGCCAGTTCGGCTCACCCAGGGCAACGTCGCGGCTCCTGGTCTCGCCGGAGACCAGCGAGCGGCGGCGCGCCAGCGCCATCCCGATCAGCAGCGCGAAGGTCAGGGCAACCTGCACGAAGACCGGCAGCAAGACCATTTGAACGGACATCGGAACTTTCCCGAAAATGACGCGCGAACGGCAGCGCGCCGACAACCGCTACACGGTGCGATCGAATTCGACAACGCCGGACTTGCTCAGGCGGAACAATTGGGCCGGCCGCGCCGTAGCCTTGCTGACGGAGCCGCTGACCGGCTCGACCATCCGCAACTCGTCGATCTTGCGCCTGAACGCGCTGTCGTTGAGCGAGCGGCCGAGCGCGGCTTCATAGGCGCGGCGAAGTTCCGGCAGGGTGAAGGCCGGCGACAGCAGGAAGGCCGGCAGCGACGAATAGGCCGCGCGGCGCCGGCAGCGCTGCATCGCGCCGGCGACGATGGCATCGTGGTCGAACGGAAGCCCCTTCACTTGCGCAAACGGCAGCATTCTGAGGGACGCATCGCCCCGTTCGGCAATTTCCTCGTGGGGCAGCAGCGCATAATAGGCGACCGATGCCGACCACCCGCGCGGATCGCGGTCGCCGCCGGAAAACGTCATCAATTGCTCGAGCACGCGGACCGCAAGACCGGCCTTGTCGCGCAGCACCCGCGCCGCAGCCGCGGCGGTGGACTGATCCTCCTCCGGATGAACGTAGCCGCCGACAAGAGCGAGCGCGCCGGCGTGCGGGGCCTTTTCGCGCGCCTGGAGCACGACATGGATCCGGTCGTCATGCAGGGTCAGAAGCACGACGTCGACGGTGAGGATCGGGCGGATGAGCTCGGTGGCCATAAGGCCATCATACCGTATTCAAATAGCAAATTGCAAATAACAAGTTGCAATGCACCGATGTGAAGGAGAAGCTTCGTCAAGGTGACAGCAAGCGTCGCCCGAGACACTGGGTCAAAGTGAGAGGCCATCATGATCGTCGTCTGGCGTGTCGTGGACAGTTGCAACCTCGCCTGCGGTTTCTGCGCATTCGACAAGCGCCTCGGCTTCCCGCGAAGCCAGGCCGCGCCCGCGGACATCCTCCGTTTCGCTGCGGTGCTTGCCGAGCATCAGGCAGGGACCGGTGATCGGGTGCTCCTGAGCTGGCTCGGCGGCGAGCCGCTGCGCTGGCAACCGCTACAGGCCCTCACCCACGCCGTGCGCGGGCTCGGCCTCGAGGTGAGTGCGACCACCAACGGCACTACGCTCGGCAGCCCGCAGCTCCGCCGGCATCTCTGCGAGACCTACAAGGAGCTGACCATCAGCGTCGATGGCTTCTCGGCCTTCCATGATCCATCGCGCGGCTGGGCGGGCGGCTTCGAAAAGCTGCGCCTCTGGGTGCCTGCGCTCGCGGCGGAGGCCCGGGCGCTCGGCTCGAGGCTGAAGCTGCGCGCCAATGTCGTGCTGATGCACCAGAACGTCGGCGAATTCGCCGCGCTGTGCCGGGAGCTCGCCGGTTGGGGCATCAGCGAGATCACCTACAATCAGCTCGGCGGCCGCGATCGGCCGGAGTTCTATCCAGAGCACCGCCTCACCCGCGCCGACGTCGATGCGCTGGCGCGGGCGCTGCCGGAGATCCGCCGGGGCCTTTCGGCGCGCGGCGTCGTCCTGGTCGGCGGCGAGCAGTATCTCACTCGTATCCGCGCCAGCGCACGCGACGAGCAGATCCCGGTCGCAGACTGCGATCCCGGACAAAGCTTCCTGTTCATCGACGAAAAGGGCCTGATCTCACCCTGCAGCTTCACGACGCAGGACTACGGCGCCGACGTCGGCAGCGTGCGCAGCGCCGCCGATCTTGCCGCCCTGCCCGACCGCTTCCGCCGGATGCGACAGGCCGCGCGGTCCAGGCAATGCGACGACTGCCTCAGCACGCAAGTCTGCGGCAAGTTCAATGCCGCGCGCCGTGAGGCGCCGGCACTTGCGGCTGCGGAATAGGTCGTCAGCATCGAAACTGGGATCGCGGCCAATCCATTTGAGCTGCCACCGGAATCGCTCGAAGGCCGGCAGCGGTGACGCCCTCATTTTATGGCGGCCGTCGCCGTCGGTTCCTGAACGGCTTGAACCGGCGCTTTCGATCGCACGACCAAGTCTCGATACTTCATGCGATTTTGATCCTCCAGGCGACGCCGCCATGAGCATCACGTCTCTGTTCAACGACTCCCCCGATGCGTCCCTCGGCATCCTGATGTCGGCGCTCGCCGGCATCGCAGCCGCACTGGCGGTTGCGCTGGCAATGACCGTCTATTTCCGCACGGGCTACCGGACCTGGCGCGACGTGCTCCGGCACGGCCTCGCGGCCCTTGCCGCGGCCGTCCTGTTCGTCTTCGTCGCCTACGACATGCACCATGCCGCGCTGGCCTATCTCGGGCTCAACCCGTCCAAGCCCGCGGTCGAGTTCGAAATCCGCATGCCGAAGGAGACCCTGACGGCGGTGAGCGACACCCAGATCGAGCTGCACACCGACCGCAACCAGACGCTGGTGCTGGTCGACGGCGTGCGCGAGCTTGGCGATGGACGCTCGGTGCTACGCGGCGTGGTGGCGCTCAATCACCGCACCGCTGACCGCTTACTGGTCGTGAGCCTGCCCGGAAAGGGCACCTTCGAGTTCCGCCTCCGCCTGCCCGCCGAGCCGCATCGCTCCGAGCAGTTCGGCCCCTGGCATCTTGCCGACCACATCGCCTCGCCCTTTGCAGGCAGCGTCGCGCCGCAGGACGCCTACACGATCCGCTACCGCGTATTTTAAACTTTGTTCATTGCAATGCATGGGCGCGCCGTCATCGTTCCGACGCGTGGCAACGGGTATGCTGACCTCATGTCCGAATTTCGCCTGACGCAGATTTCCGACACGCATCTTGGCCGGCGCTTTCCCGGCCTGGTCGCGAATTTCCACCGCGTCAGTGAGCATATCGACGCTGACAGGCCCGATCTCGTCATCAACACCGGCGACGTCTCCTTCGACGGGCCGACCAGCCGCGACGATGTCGAGTTCGCCAAGAGCCTGCACGACGCCCTGCCCGTCACCTGCCGCTACCTGCCGGGCAATCACGACATCGGCGACAATCCCACCGCGATCGGGCCGGCCCCCAAGCCGCCGGTCGAGGAAGCGCACCGCCAGCAATTCTGCACCGTGATCGGCGAGGATCACTGGTCGTTCGAGGCCGCGGGCTGGTGTTTCATCGGCCTCAACTCGCTGGTGATGAATTCAGGGCTGGCCTTCGAGGCCGAGCAGTTCGACTGGCTGGCCTCGGAAATCGGGCGCGTGAACGGCAAGCCGGTCGCGCTGTTCCTGCACAAGCCGGTGTTTCTCAACCTCCCCGACGATCCCGAATTGGTCGAGACCTCGATCCGCTACGTGCCCCAGCCGGCGCGTGCGCGCCTGATCGAGATGTTTGCGCGCGTCGATCTGCGACTGATCGCCAGCGGGCACGTGCATCAGCGGCGCGACTTCACGTTCCGCCATACGCGACACATCTGGGCGCCGTCAGCCGGCTTCAAGATCAACGACACGCGCCAGGACCGGATCGCGATCAAGGAAACCGGCCTCGTCGAATACCGCTTCCAGCCCGACAGCCTTGAAGTCCGCCACGTCCGCGCGGCGGGTCAGGTCGATATCGACCTCGAGGAAATCCTCACGCAGATGGACGGCGCGCATTAGCGCGCACGCATCAAGCGACGCTCTTGAGATCCTGCTGAATCGCGGCGAGCAAGGATTGCAGAGCCGCGCTGTTCACCGGCTTGGACTCATCAACGCCAGGCTGCACATTCGCAGGCTTGGCGGCCTTGACCGGGCGCCGCGGAAATGGCGGCGGAGGCGTCCGCATCTGGGCCGGCACGAACTCGGCCGCATCCTCGGCATGGACAAACTTGCCATGGATCACGTCATCACGACGGCCCATGACATACATCGCCGCCCAATAGCCGGCAGCCAGCAATATTACGCAGAAAATACCAATCTCTAACATCATCGCACCTGAAATATACGCGATGATTCAATGCCTTCGCTCGGAGGTCAAGGAACCGAGGGTCACACCTGCGGCTTTTGCGGGCCGGGTGTTGCCGATCGGTGACTCTTTCTTAACCATTTGCTGACCCCGGGGGAGCCGAAGACGGCCCCGGGGGAGCCGAAGACGGCCCCCGGGGGAGCTTGAGGTGCCAGCTAGGCTTTGTCGGGGCCGACCCGGACCAGCTGCTTGCCGAAATTGGCGCCCTTCAAGAGGCCCATGAAGGCGCCCGGCGCGCTCTCCAGGCCCTCGGTGACGAACTCCTTGTATTTTACCTTGCCCTCGCGGACCCAGGCCGACATGTCGCGCAGGAAGTCGCCATGACGTGCCGCGAAATCAGAGACGATGAAGCCGCGGAAGGTCAGCCGCTTGGTCAGCGTCGCGCGCATCATGGCGCCTGCCCATTTCGGCGGCTTGGCCTCGGTGTCGTTGTAGTGCGCGATCAGGCCGCAGACCGGCACGCGCGCGAACGGATTGAGCAGCGGGAAGACCGCCTCGAACACCGCGCCGCCGACATTCTCGAAATAGACGTCGATGCCCTTCGGGCAGGCGTCCTTCAGCTTGGCCGCGAGATCGGGATCGCGGTGATCGATGCAGGCATCGAAGCCGAGCTCCTTCACCACGTAGTCGCACTTGTCCTTGCCGCCGGCGATGCCGACGGCGCGTGCGCCCTTGATCTTCGCGATCTGGCCCACGGCGGAGCCGACCGCGCCGGAGGCGCCGGCGACGACGACGGTCTCGCCTGCTTGCGGTTTGCCGATATCGAGCAGGCCCGTGTACGCGGTCATGCCGGGCATGCCGAGCACGCCGATGGAGGTCGAGATCGGACCGAGCTTGGGATCGACCTTGATCAGACCCTTGCCGTTCGAGATCGCGTGTGTCTGCCAGCCAGAACGTATGCGCACGATGTCGCCCTTGGCGAAGTCCGGATTGTTGGAGGCCGCGACCTCACTGACCGCCTCGCCTTCCATCACGCCGCCGATCGGCACCGGCGCGGCGTAGGACGGACCCTCGCTCATGCGCCCGCGCATATAGGGATCGAGCGACAGCCAGATCGTGCGCAGCAGCACTTCGCCCGCCGCAGGCGTCGGGACTGCGAATTCCTCGATGCGGAAATCAGACGGCTTGGGCTCGCCGACGGGACGCGCGGCGAGAACGATGCGTTTGCCTTGAGACATGATGACTTCCTCCGAATTGTCTTTCGCGGACGGAAGCGGAGGGAGCGAGGCGCGTCAATACAAAAGCGATGGAGTGGTTGCCGCAGATGCCTCTCACATTGAGCCGGGCACGTGCCATCCACACTCTCGCTGTCATCGCCCGACTTGATCGGGCGTACTCCAGAGACGGAGACGAATACGGAGAAGCCGCAGCGTACTGGATACCCAGGTCAAGCCGGGGCATGACAGCGGTGTATGGGGCAAGCCGCCAGACCTGGATCGCCGGGTCAAGCCCGGCCATGACGATGGATAGAGCGGAGGAAGGCTACTAACCCCCGCCCGGATAGTTCGGCGATTCGCGCGTGATGGTCACGTCGTGGACGTGGCTTTCGCGAAGGCCAGCGCCGGTGATGCGGACGAACTGTGCTTTCGCATGCAGATCGTTGAGGTCGCGCGCGCCGACATAGCCCATCGCGGCGCGCAAGCCACCGGCGAGCTGGTGCATGACGTTGCCAACCGGGCCCTTGTAGGGCACCTGGCCCTCGATGCCTTCGGGCACGAGCTTCAACGTGTCCTTGATGTCCTGCTGGAAGTAGCGGTCGGCCGAGCCGCGCGCCATCGCGCCCACCGAGCCCATGCCGCGATAGGCCTTGTAGGAGCGGCCCTGCCACAAAAACACCTCGCCGGGCGTTTCGTCGGTGCCGGCCAGCAGCGAGCCAACCATGGCGATGTCGGCACCGGCCGCGAGTGCCTTGGCCAAATCACCGGAGAATTTGATGCCGCCGTCGGCGATGACGGGGATGTCGGCCTTCTTCGCGGCTTCCACCGCATCCATGATCGCGGTGAGCTGCGGCACGCCGACGCCTGCGACGATGCGCGTCGTGCAGATCGAGCCCGGGCCGATGCCGACCTTGATGCAGTCCGCGCCCGCGTCGATCAGCGCCTGCGCGCCGTCTTCGGTGGCAACGTTGCCGGCGACGACCTGCACCGAGTTGGACAAGCGCTTGATGCGGTTGACGGCGTGAAGCACGTGGCGGGAATGACCATGCGCGGTGTCGACCACGACGAGATCGACGCCGGCATCGATCAAGCGCTCGGTGCGCTCGAAGCCGGTGTCGCCGACGGTGGTCGCCGCGGCAACCCGCAGGCGCCCATGCGCATCCTTGCAGGCGAGCGGATGGGCGACCGCCTTCTCCATGTCCTTCACGGTGATCAGGCCGACGCAGCGATACTGGTCGTCGACGACGAGCAGTTTCTCGATGCGGTGCTTGTGCAGCATCCGCCTCGCCTCGTCCTGGCTGACGTGCTCGCGCACCGTGACGAGGTTTTCGTGCGTCATCAGCTCGGAGACTTTTTGCCGGCGATCGGTGGCAAAGCGCACATCGCGGTTGGTGAGGATGCCGACCAGCTTGCCCGGCGTGGTCTTGCCTGCGCCGGTAACGACGGGAATGCCGGAGATGCCGTGATCGCTCATCAGCTTCAGCGCATCGTCGAGCGTGGCCTCGGGGCTGATGGTCAGCGGATTCACCACCATGCCCGACTCGTATCGCTTGACCTGCCGCACCTGGGCGGCCTGCCCTTCGGGGTCGAAATTGCGATGGATGACGCCGAGGCCGCCGGCCTGCGCCATGGCGATCGCCATCCGCGCCTCGGTGACGGTGTCCATGGCCGAGGCCATGATCGGAATGTTGAGCGGAATGGCGCGGGTGACGCGGGAGCGGATGTCGACTTCGCCCGGCATGACGTCCGACAGGCCAGGCTTCAACAGCACGTCGTCGAACGTAAAGGCTTCGCGGATGCCTTGAAGTTGCACCGTGGCCATATGCCAACTCCTTCCTGCGGCCCTGCCGCAAATGCTTATGGATGAGCGCCGCCCTCGGCGTACCTTGCGGCATCGCCGTCGAATCGGAGCCCATCGGTGGGGTTGACGCCGGTCGATAGCACGGCCGGATGACGAATCAAAGCAATTCGGACCGATTGCCAGCCATGCACAGGCTTTTTTGCCTCAAATCAGCGTGGATAGCCCGGCGGCGCGCCGTGCTGACGGATCGCCTCCACCACCTCCCGATGCCGCCGGTCCTCCCTCTTCATGTGCACCGCGATGATGGCATGGGCCGACGGCACCAGCAGCAGGATGTGGAAGACCAGGCCGAAAATCACGCAGACGACGCACAGGACGAGGTTGAAGATCGCCGAAAACGGCTGGCCGTTCAGGAGCAGCCCGATCGGCGGCAGCAGCGCGGCAAGGATGTAGATCATCACGGGATCTCCGGCGCCCGGTGCAACCGCGAGGGGTCACACCGTTGTTACGCAGGATTTAGGTGCTATGCGTGGTTCCGCAATGGTCCCGGCCCGGCGGCGGTGATAAGCCGCAAGCTCACCCTTTCCTTCTGATTTCCATTACCAATCTGTCATGTCGGTCGACAAGCAACGCGTGATTCCGCTGATCGTGGCCACCGCACTGTTCATGGAGAACATGGACTCGACGGTGATCGCCACCTCGCTGCCGGCGATCGCCGCCGACATCGGCACCAGCCCCCTGACACTGAAGCTCGCGATCACCTCCTACCTGCTCTCGCTCGCGGTGTTCATCCCGGCGAGCGGCTGGACTGCCGACCGGTTCGGCGCGCGTATGGTGTTTGCAATCGCGGTCGGCGTGTTCATGGTGGGCTCGGTCGGCTGCGCGCTCTCGACCTCGGTCACCGACTTCGTGTTCGCGCGCATCCTCCAGGGCATGGGCGGCGCGATGATGACGCCTGTGGGGCGGCTCGTGCTGCTGCGCTCGGTCGACAAGAGCGCGCTGGTCAACGCCATGGCCTGGGTGACGGTCCCTGCCCTCATAGGTCCGGTGATCGGCCCGCCGCTCGGCGGCTTCATCACGACCTACGCATCCTGGCACTGGATCTTCCTGATCAACATCCCGATCGGACTGCTCGGCATCTTCATGGCCTTGCGCTTCATCGATCCCATCAAGAGCGAGACGCAGGAGAAGTTCGATCTCTACGGCATGGTGCTCGCAGGGCTCGGGCTTGCCGGCATCGCATTCGGATTGTCGGTCGCCGGCCTCAATTTGTTGCCGTGGAGCACGGTCGCGGCGCTGGTCGTGGGCGGATCAATCTCGATGACGCTCTACGTGCTCCATGCCCGGCGGACGGGATCGCCCGTGCTCGACTTCTCGCTGCTGAAGCTGCCGACGTTGCGCGCCGCCGTCATCGGCGGCTTCATGTTCCGGCTCGGGATCGGCGCGCTGCCCTTCCTGCTCCCGCTTCTGATGCAGATCGGCTTCGGGCTGACGCCGTTCCATTCGGGACTCGTGACCTTCGCCTCCTCGCTCGGCGCCATGGGCATGAAGACGCTGGCCGCGCGGATCATCCGCACCTTCGGCTTCCGCAACCTGATGACGGTGAACGCGATCATCAGCGCGTTCTTCCTCGGCGTCTGCGCGCTGTTCACGGTGACGACCCCGCTGCTCATCATCATGGTCATCCTGGTGGTCGGTGGTTTCTTCCGCTCGCTGGAGTTCACCGCGATCAACACGGTCGCCTATGCCGAGGTCGAGAACCCTCAGATGAGCCGCGCCACCACGCTCGTCAGCGTCAACCAGCAGCTCGCGGTCTCCGCCGGTGTCGCGGTCGGCGCCGCCTCGGTGGAAACGACGATGTGGCTGCGCCACGTCAGCGAGCTCGACGCCACCGTGTTCGCACCCGCCTTCGTCGTCGTCGCGCTGACCTCGGCAGCCTCGAGCTATTTCTTCTGGCAGATGCCCGGCGACGCCGGCCACGAGATCTCCGGCCGCAAGGCGGTGGAGATTTCCAGCCGCAAAGGCGCGGAAAAGAGCGCGGCGAGCGCCGCCGTCAAGGTGGCGACCGAGGATACGCAGGACATGCGGGATCAGCGGCTGGGGTGACCGCCGAGCGCGCGGGATCAAGACCCGAGAAGATGCGGGTTGACGACGCCGCTATCGAGGATAGCGTAACACCCAGCCTGGCTTTCATGAAGGCCATCGACGGTGAAGGCTGGCGTATTGGGCTTCCACAAATATTGGGGAGAGCCGGAATGCCCGGTGGCGATTTGCGACACCACTGAGGCAACATCGAATACGCGAACATTAACGTTCGCTCGCAACAGGGCGTTCAGCGCTTCCAGATTCGAATTTCCCGTCCCGTTGGCTTGATCGAAAGTCGTCCATTGTCCGCTGACCGCCGACGCGGCGCAGGGAAGCGTCAACGTGGCAATCGACGACAGAGTTTTCGTGCTTGTTGTGGTCGGCGCGGTCCAGAAGTTCCAGATGGCCTGCTTGGTACCGAACACGTCCGAGGGCGTCCTCCCGCGGTCTGCAGAAATGATGTCAGCGCCACCGAGATCCTCAATGAGGTTCGTCGTATACGACTTGGCCACATGACTATACGCGTTGTAGGCATCTTGAACGCCGGTCAGATTGCCCATGAAATCATCCGCCCGCTGACCGGGGATGCCGAAGTTGATATAGGCGAATTCATTGCCAATGCTGCGCTCGACCTCCCCCTTGTTGTTCGACAGACCGTTGTAGGTGTCGCCGAGCCCGACAACCCGGCTATCGCCCCAGAGCGTGAATGATGGCTTTTGCGTCGGGCCCAGGATCGCGAGCGGCCGCGTGCTGATCCAGGGAATATATGCGCCCGCGGGATCTTGCTGGTCCCAATAGTTGAACAGACAGGTCTGCGTTTGATTGCCGCTGTCGCGTTGATACACGGGTTTGTCGATGATGGCCGCGGGCGGATTGAAGATGTAGTTGGTTTCGCCCAATCCGTTGCTGATCGTTCGATTGCTGAACGGGCCCGGCTGACCATTGACGTCGAGCGCAGCCAGATTGCTCGTGAGATCGTGAAACAACAACCCCGGCAACGTGCTGCTTGGCGCCGGCGCCTCCGCCGATTGCCACAGCCGCACCCAGAACATCGCATTGTCGGGAATCGGTGTCGGCAGCACCAGCTCGTCCGACACGCTCCAGAGCCCATTGGGCGTCGCCACGAATGTGCCGTCCGAGGTAGCGGGAGTCGATTCCGTCCACCGTACGGTGTTGAGGCTGTTGATGGGATATTCGACCCGCGCAGCCCAGGTCCGGGGAGCGCCAGTCCCGGCAAAGACCGCGAAGTTTGGCACCACAATTCGAATCCTCGAGAGAGGGGCACCCGATCGGTTGAAATGAGCCGATCTGTGCGCGGAGGATTGCAAGGTGTTGTTGTAGCTGTAGAGCGTCGTCGGGACCTGGCAGCTGGTCGCAACCTGACCAATCCCGGTCAGGTAAGTCGGATCGGCGTAGCAGGCGACGCTACTGCTCGTTGAGGCGAGGCTCACTGACGGAATGGTCACCGCACCTGCCTTCAAAAGATCACGTCGCGAAACGGGCATTCTCAACCGCCTTTGCTTGCTCATGGGACGCCGCTCCGAAGGAGAGCGGTGGGCGATATGTAACGTTAGATTGTTATGTTATGATATCAATCAAGTTACACCGAAGTCGCGCGAGTCGGCGGAGGTTGCAAAAAGTAGGGCGAAACCCCGAATAACTTCCGATCGGGCAACGATGTTGCCGTCGCGACTTAACATACCGAACGTGAGCTGCATTAAACTGTCGCATTTCGCGTGATAGAGATGCCGCTCAAACGACGGGGATGCTGCGCGTGAACAGGCTGTCCAGGGACATCATCAAGTCGACCTTCCTGAAGGTGCATCAGGTGGCGCTGAGCGGTGGCGTTGTGGTGCTGCCGAACCACTACTACACGCCGATTGCCGACGTCCGCGAGCTGACGCGGACCAAGGACAAATGGGCGAAGCGCTCGCCGATGACCGGAATAGACACCGACATCGCCCGGCAGGTCGCGCGCCTGCAGGAGATCGTCAAACCGTTCGAGCCCGAATACCGCGGCAACGCCACCTACAAAGAGGGTGCGTCCCGGGGCTTCGGACCGGGCTTCGGCTATGTCGAGGCGCAGGCCCTGCATGGCGTGCTGCGCTGGCTCAAGCCCAAGCGCGTGATCGAGGTCGGGTCAGGCGTGTCGACGCATTGCGCCACGAAGGCGCTGGCGCTGAATGCGTCGGAGGGGCACCCCGGCAAGCATACCTGCATCGAGCCCTATCCCAGCGACTATCTGAAGAGCTCGCCCGGGATCGAGCTCGTGATCAGCAAGGTGGAGGAGCTTGACCCCGCCGCGTTCGACCAGCTCGGCGACGGCGATTTCCTGTTCATCGACACCTCGCACGCGGTGCGGCCTGTGGGCGACGTCGCCCACCTCTATCTGGAGGTGCTTCCCCGCATCAAGCCGGGCTGCGTGATCCACATCCACGACATCTATTTCCCCTATTCGTTCCAGCGCGATCTTCTGGACGGATTGTTTCAGGGCGCCGAGACGACCGTGCTCCAGGCCTTGCTGACCAACAATGACCGGCTGGAGATCCTGTTCTGCCTCAGCATGCTTCACTACGATGCGCAGGACGTGATGAAGGACGTCTTTCCGGAATATTCGCCGATCCCCGACGTCAACGGGCTGAACGTGCCCAACACGACCGGTCACTTCCCGTCGTCGATCTATCTGCGCGTGCGCGGATAAGTGCTGCCGCAAGGGCGACGACGTCTTGCGGCGACTCGCCTGCGCAGGCCACCCGTGAAGGGACTCCCGACGGCTACTCTCCGCCATCCGCGCCGCGAAATCCCGTCGCCAGCACGTAGCGCTCGGAGGAATCCTGCCGACTCGCAGCAGGCTTGACATGGCGCACCGTGGCGAAGTCGCGCTTGAGCTGGGCGAGCAGCTCGGCGTCGGCACCGCTCTGGAACGTCTTCGCCAGGAACGTGCCGCCGGGTTTGAGCACATCGCAGGCAAAGGCGGCTGCGGTCTCGACCAGACCGACGATGCGGAGCTGGTCGGTCTTGCGATGACCGGTGGTGTTGGCGGCCATGTCTGACATCACGACGTCGGCACCGCCCCCCAGCATCGCGGTGAGCTTGTCCGGCGCGTCATTGTCCATGAAGTCGAGCTGCGCGAAGTCGACGCCGGGGATTTCCGGCATCTCCAAGAGATCGATCGCGACCACCTTGCCCTTGCCGTCCACGGAGCCGACGCGCTTGGCGGCGATCTGGCTCCAGCCGCCGGGCGCGGCACCGAGATCGACCACGGCCATGCCGGGCTTCAGCAGACGAAACTTGTCGTCCATCTCGAGCAGCTTGAATGCCGCGCGGGAGCGATAACCTTGCGCCTTCGCCTTGGCGACGTAGGGATCGTTGAGCTGCCGCTCCAGCCAGAGCTTTGACGACAATTTGCGCTTGCCGCCGGTCTTGACCTGAACGTGCAAGCGGCCGGTGGTGTCCTTGGCCATCTCTCACCAGCTCCTGAGCGCACCGTCCTCGCGCATCATCTCGACCAGCATGCCTTCGCGCAGGCCGCGGTCGGCGACACGCAGGCGCGGCAGCGGAAAGGCACGGCGGATGGCGTCGAGAATGGCGCAGCCCGCGAGCACGAGATCGGCGCGCTCGATGCTGATGCAATTGTTGCCGGCGCGCTCCTCATAGCTCATGCCGAGCAGCTTGCTGATGGTCGCGGTGATGTCGGCATCGTTCATCCAGATGCTGTCGATGCGGCGGCGATCGTAGCGCGGCAGGTTGAGATGGATGCCGGCGAGCGTCGTCACGGTGCCGGAGGTGCCGAGCAGATGCATGTCGGCAAGATCACGGCCATGCTCTTCCGCGAACGGCGCGACATGGTTCGCGACCTCCTGCTCCATCGCAGCATAGATGTCGGGCGTCACGTCGCGGCCGCCGAACTGCTCGGCCAGCGTCACCACGCCGAGCGGAATCGACATCCAGGCTTTGATGCGCGGCTGCGGGTTTTCGTCGGCCGGGTCGCGCTCGATCCGCACCAGCTCGGTCGAGCCGCCGCCGATATCGAACAGGATCGCGCCGCGCCCCCTGGGGTCGACCAGCGGCGAGCAGCCGAGCACGGCCAGCGCCGCCTCGGTCTCTCGGTCGATCACCTCGAGCTGGATGCCGGTTTCGGCCGCGACGCGGCTGCGAAATCCTTCCGCGTTCGAGGCCGCCCGGCACGCTTCGGTGGCGATCAGCCGAAGCCGCCTCGCCTTGCGCAGGTTGATCTTGTCGCGGCAAATGCTGAGCGCCGCGATGGCGCGCTCGATCGCCGCCTCGCTGATGCAGCCGGTCGCCGAGACGCCCTCGCCGAGCCGGATGATGCGCGAGAAGGAATCGACCACGCGAAAGCCGTCGTCGGTCGGACAGGCGATCAGGAGCCTGCAATTGTTGGTGCCGAGGTCAAGCGCCGCATAGACGCCGGTTCCCGGCACCGGCGCGGGGACGGCCGAGCCGGCGGCAAGCGCCACCGTCGCCATCGTCCCCTCCAGGCCCCCGTGCGGCGCATGGCCGTTCCGGAGCCGCGTGTGGTCATTCATACAAACGTCTTTCCGCGACCCGCTGGGCCAATCTGGAATTGCTTTTTCGCCTGAAACTTTAGCAGCGCGCGAAGCCTGCGCAACAACGCATCACATAGGACCATGCCTATTCGTGCGTTGTCGTGAACGGGGCCGTGGGTTATCTGAACGGGGTCGGTCCTTCAAGCGCCCGCGAAACCCGCGCAAATGCCGGCTTTTCAGGACATTTCCATGCAAGAACACACCAAATCGTCCTCGCTCGAAAACGCTATTGCACTGCAAAAATACGGCGTCGGACAGCCGGTCAGGCGCAAGGAGGACGACACGCTGGTGCGCGGCAAGGGCCGCTACACCGACGATTTCAACCTGCCCGGCCAGGCCTATGCCGTGATCGTCCGCTCGACCCATGCCCATGGCGTGATCCGCGGCATCGGCACCGACGCCGCCAGGGCGATGCCCGGAGTGCTGGGGGTGTGGACAGGAACGGACCTCGACGACGCCGGCTACGGCCCCTTCACCTGCGGCCTGCCGCTGAAGAGCCGTGACGGTTCGCCCCTGCTCCAGACCAACCGCCAGCCGCTCGCGACCGACAAGGTCCGCTTCGTCGGCGACCCCGTCGCCTTCGTCGTGGCGGAGACGCTGGCGCAGGCGCGCGACGCCGCCGAGGCGGTCGAGGTCGACGTCGAGCCGCTGCCGGCGGTGACCGATCCCGAGGAAGCCGCCAAGTCCGATGCACCGCAGCTCTACGACCACATCCCGAATAACGTCGCGCTCGACTACCACTATGGCGACGTGGAGAAGGTCAACGCCGCCTTTGCCGGCGCCGCCCATGTGACCAGGCTCGACATCGAGAACACCCGGGTCGCCGTGGTCTCGATGGAGCCGCGTGTGGGGCTTGCCTCCTACGACAAGAAGACCGAGCGCTACACCATCCAGGTGCCGACGCAGGGCGTCGCGGGCAACCGCGCCAACCTCGCCAAGAACCTGAAGGTGCCGAACGAGAAGGTGCGCATCCTCACCGCCAATGTCGGCGGCTCCTTCGGCATGAAGAACATCAACTATCCCGAATACATGTGCATCCTGTACGCGGCAAAGGCGCTGGGACGTCCGGTGAAGTGGCTCGACGAGCGTTCGACCAGCTTCCTCTCCGACAGCCACGGCCGCGCGCAGAAGATCCACGCCGAACTCGCGCTCGATGCCGAGGGCCATTTCCTCGCGGCAAAACTCTCGGGCTACGGCAATCTCGGCGCCTACATCACCGGCGTCGCACCCGGCCCGCTCTCGCTCAACACCGGCAAGAACTTCTCCAGCGTCTATCGCACGCCGCTGATGGCGGTCGACATCAAGACCGTGCTCACCAACACCACGCTGATGGGCGCCTATCGCGGCGCCGGCCGGCCCGAGGCGAACTACTACATGGAGCGCCTGATCGACCGCGCCGCCGACGAGATGGGCATCAACCGGCTGACGCTGCGCAAGCGCAACTTCATCAAGCCGAACCAGATGCCGTTCCCGGCCTCCTCCGGCGTCACCTATGACAGCGGCGACTTCCAGTCGGTGTTCAACAAGGCGCTCGAGATCTCCGACCACGAGAACTTCGCCAAGCGCAAGAAGGAGAGCAGGAAAGCCGGTAAGCTGCGCGGCATCGCGGTCGGCTCCTATCTCGAGGTCACCGCGCCGCCGAGCGTCGAGCTCGGCAAGATCGTGTTCGATCCCGACGGTACGGTGCAGCTCATCACCGGCACGCTCGACTACGGCCAGGGCCACGCCACGCCGTTTGCGCAGGTGCTGTGCGCGCAGCTCGGCATCCCCTTCGAGAGCGTCAAGCTGGTGCAGGGCGACAGCGACATCGTCCACACCGGCAATGGCACCGGCGGTTCGCGCTCGATCACGGCGAGCGGCATGGCGATCGTTGGGGCCTCCAAGCTCGTCATCGAGAAGGGCAAGCGCGCCGCCGCGCACATGCTGGAGGCTTCCGAAGCCGACATCGAATTCGCCGACGGCAGCTTCACCATCGCCGGCACCGATCGCAGCATCGACATCATGGAGCTCGCCAGGCGCCTGCATGACGGCAAGGTGCCGGAGGGCGTGCCTGACTCGCTCGACGTCGATCACACCAGCGACGTTGTGCCGTCGGCCTTCCCGAACGGCTGCCACGTCGCCGAGGTCGAGATCGATCCTGATACCGGAGTGGTGCAGATCGTGCGCTACAGCGCGGTGAACGATTTCGGCACGGTGATCAACCCGATGCTGGTCGCCGGCCAGCTCCATGGCGGCGTCGTCCAGGGCATCGGCCAGGCGCTGATGGAGCAGATCCGCTACGACGAGAGCGGTCAGCCGATCACGGGCTCGCTGATGGACTACGCGCTGCCGCGCGCCGAGGACGTGCCGAACATGACGATCGGCGATCACCCGGTGCCCGCCACCACCAACCCGCTCGGCAGCAAGGGCTGCGGCGAAGCCGGCTGCGCCGGCAGCATGTCGACCGTGGTGAACGCGGTGGTCGATGCGCTCTCGGAGTACGGCATCAAGCACATCGACATGCCGCTGACGCCCGAGCGCGTCTGGCGCGCGATCCAGGATGCGAAGGGGGCGGCGTAAGAGACGCGCTTCCGCCTCCGCAATCATCAGTGTCATCGCCCGCCTTGTGCGCAATTGCGCACTGGAGCGGGCGATCCAGTATTCCAGAGGCAGCGCGTGGATACGGAGAAGCCGCGGCGTACTGGGCCTGGTCAAGCCGGGGCATGACACCGTGTTTGAAGTGGCAGGCTTGCCCTCTTCCCGCTTTACGCCGCCGCCTGCTCGCGCGGCTGGTAGATCGCGGTGTGCTGGCAATGCGCCAGCGGCGTCGTGCCGTTGGCGACGACCAGCGCGTCGAGCTCGACGAAGCGGTGGCCCTTCTTCTCGTAGTTCGCGCTGACCTTCGCCCGCGCGGTGATCTCGTCTCCGGAGCGCACCGCCGACAAGAGCTGCATGCGGCTGCCGACATGGATCCACGGCCCCAGAATCGTGTTGTCGACCAGCACGCGGTTCATGACGCGCTGGATCAGCCCGGGATGGCCGAGCCCCTCGCGCGCGAAGATCGGATCCGCTTCCCGGATGTCGGCGAGATAGTCAGTGGCGTCCTGCCCGGCCCAGCGGCGCGGCACCGTCCCGAGCCATTTGCCGGTCTCAAAAGTCGAAAGGGCAACCGGCTTGCGCTCGGCTACAGCCGGGACCGCGACATAGTCGTCCAAGATAGCCATGGGCGCGGCCGCCGGGAGCGAAGCGGTCCCCGTCGCGCAGAGCTCAGTGCGGCTGAACACCTCGATCGTGAGTAGCTCATTGTGCTCGGTGGCATCGACATCGGCGGCCTCACCGTCATAGACCGGCTTGATGAAGCGTGCCTCGACCAGCCCCCTCGAAAGGAATTCGCGGCCCCAGCGGGCGATCGGCACGTGCATCATGTAGGCGAAGACGTCCACGCCGGGCACGAGCCCGCCGGAGAAGCCGAAGCGGCGCGCCACCGTGTCGTCGTGCATCTTGTTCTCGGATTGCTTGGCCGTGTTGTAGGCCTGCACGCGATAGGTTTCGAGCCGGTTCGGCATGGGTGCGCTTTCCCTAGGTTCTTGCCCTGAATTCTTGTTGTTTCGGCATGATCGTAGGGCCTGAGGAACCGGGGTCAATCCCCTCGCCTTTGCGGCCCGAATGGGGTACCACGCGGCCGATGACGAACCCTCCCGGCACCACCCGCATCTATGTCGACGCCGACGCCTGTCCGGTGAAGGACGAGATCTATCGCGTCGCGCTCCGGCACGGCGTGCCGGTGAGCGTGGTCGCCGGCAATTTCATCCGCGTGCCGCAGGATCCGTCGATCGAGCGCGTCGCGGCAGGCGCCGGCATGGACGCCGCCGACGACTGGATCGCGGAGCGCGCGGGCCCCGGCGATGTCGTCGTAACCGCCGACATTCCGCTGGCCAGCCGCTGCGTGAAGGCGGGCGCCGACGTCATCGCGCCGAACGGCAAGCCGTTCACGGAAGAATCGATCGGCATGACCCTCGCGGTCCGCAACCTGATGACGGACCTGCGCTCGGCAGGCGAAGTCACCGGTGGCCCACGATCGTTCGCGCCGCGCGACCGATCCGCCTTTCTCTCGGCGCTCGACCAGACGCTGCGCCGGATCCAGCGCCGCCGCGCCGACCAGGCCATAGCGAGTCAGGGCTGACCATGGCGCCACCGCTGATCCAACTGAAGGACATCAGGCTGACCTTTGGCGGCACGCCGCTCCTGAGCGGCGTCGAGCTCAATGTGGCGCCAGGCGAGCGCGTCTGCCTGATCGGCCGCAACGGCTCGGGCAAGTCGACGCTGCTGAAGATTGCGGCTGGCCTCGTCGAGCCCGACGGCGGCACGCGCTTCGTGCAGCCGGGCGCGACGGTTCGCTACCTGCCGCAGGAGCCGGATTTTGGCGACCACAAGACCACGCTTGCTTACGTCGAGGCCGGGCTTGCGCCCGGCGACGACCATCACCAGGCCCGCTATCTGCTGGAGCAGCTTGGGCTGACCGGCGAGGAGACCCCCGTAAACCTCTCCGGTGGCGAAGCGCGCCGCGCGGCGCTTGCGCGGGTGCTGGCCCCCTCGCCCGACATTCTGCTTCTGGACGAGCCGACCAACCATCTCGACCTCACCACGATCGAATGGCTGGAAAAGGAGCTCGACAGCCGGCGCAGCGCGCTGGTGCTGATCAGCCACGACCGTCGCTTCCTCACCAATCTCTCGCGCTCCACGGCCTGGCTCGACCGCGGCCGGATCAAGCAGATCGATCGCGGCTTTGCGTCGTTCGAGAGCTGGCGTGACGAGGTGCTGGCGGAAGAGGAGCGCGACCAGCACAAGCTCGACCGCAAGATCGTCGACGAGGAGCATTGGCTGCGCCACGGCGTCTCCGGCCGCCGCAAGCGCAACGTCAAGCGCCTCGCCAATCTCCACGCGCTGCGCGATCAGCGGCGCAACTATCGCGGCACGGCCGGCAGCGCCAATCTCGCGGCGGCGGAAGCAGAGCAATCCGGCAAGCTGGTGATCGAGGCCAAGGGCGTCACCAAGGCCTACGGCGAGCGCCCGATCGTCGAGAATTTCTCAACGCGTATCCAGCGCGGCGACCGGCTCGGCATCATCGGGCCGAACGGCGCCGGCAAGACCACGCTGGTCAATCTGCTCACCGGCGGCACGCAGCCCGGGTCCGGCACCGTGCGGCTCGGGGCCAATCTGGAGATGGCGACGCTCGACCAGCACCGCGAAAGCCTCGATCCCAAGTCGACGCTGGCGGAAGCCCTGACCGGCGGCCGCGGCGACCACGTCATGGTCGGCGGCAAGCCGAAGCACGTTGTCGGCTACATGAAGGACTTTCTGTTCGCGCAGGAGCAGCGCGGCACACCGCTCGAGGTACTCTCCGGCGGCGAGCGCGGCCGGCTGATGCTGGCGCGCGCCCTGGCAAAGCCGTCGAACCTCTTGGTGCTGGACGAGCCGACCAACGACCTCGATCTCGAAACGCTCGACGTGCTGGAAGAGATGCTCGGCGACTACGAAGGCACGGTGATCCTGATCAGCCACGACCGCGATTTCCTCGATCGCGTCGTCACCTCCGTGATCGCGCCCGAGGGCAACGGCAAATGGATCGAATATGCCGGCGGCTACAGCGACATGCTGGCGCAGCGTGGCGCCGACCTGAAGCGCGAGACGGCGAAGGCCCAGCCGGTTGCGGAGAAGAAGGAGGAGCGGCCCGCCGCTCCGGCGTCCGCACCCAAACGGCGGCTGAGCTTCAATGAGAAGCACGCGCTCGAAACGCTGCCCAAGAAGATCGACACGCTTCACACCGATATTGCAAAACTGCAGCGCGTGCTGGACGATCCCAACCTCTACGCCAAGGATCGCAAGAAATTCGACGATACCTCCACCGCCATCGCCAAGGCGCATGAGGAGCTTTCCGCTGCGGAAGAACGCTGGCTTGAACTGGAAATGCTCCGCGAAGAAATAGAGCAGGCTTAGGTCGCAAAATTTGTAGGATGGGTAGAGCGCAGCGAAACCCATCGCACAACGGGATTGGTTCTGATGGGTTTCGCTTCGCTCTACCCATCCTACGGGACCGAAAACAGAGAGATCAGATGACCACTCCCCTCGCCGCCAAGATCGCCCGTGAATATGGCACGCCCTGTGCCGTCATCGACATGGACAAGGTCGAGCGCAACATCGCGCGCATTCAAAAAGCTTGCGACGACGCCGGCGTTGCCAACCGGCCGCACATCAAGACCCACAAGAACCCGACGCTCGCGAAGATGCAGATCGCGGCCGGCGCCAAGGGCATCACCTGCCAGAAGCTCGGCGAGGCCGAGATCATGGCCAATGCCGGCATCGACAACATCCTGATCAGCTACAACCTCCTGGGCGAGGAGAAGATGGCGCGGCTGGGCGCGCTGCAGGCCAAGGCCAACATGACGGTGTCCGCCGACAACTCGACGGTCGTCGCCGGCCTGCCCAAGGCAGCCGCCGCCTCGGGCCGGCCGCTATCGGTGGTGGTCGAGTGCGACACGGGGCGCAAGCGCGCCGGCGTCGAAACGCCGGCCGAGGCGATCGCGCTCGCGCGCGAGATCGCGGCGTCCAAGGGCCTGCAATTCGCGGGCTTCATGCTCTACCCGACCGAGACCGGCTGGGCCGAGGCACAGAAATTCTACGACGAGGCACTGGCCGGCGTGCGCGCGCACGGGCTGGACGCCACGATCGTGTCGACCGGCGGCACGCCGAATCTCGTCAATCTCGGCAAGCTCAAGGGCGGCACCGAGCACCGCTTCGGCACCTACATCTACAACGACCGCATGCAGGTCGCGGCCGGCTCCGCCACCTGGGACGACTGCGCGCTGCACATCTATTCGACGGTCGTCAGCCGCGCCGCGCCCGAGCGCGGCATCCTCGACGCCGGCTCGAAGACGCTCACCACCGACACCGGCGGCCTCGACGGCCACGGCCTGATCCTGGAACACCCCGAAGCCAAGATCGCACGCTTCGCCGAGGAGCACGGCTTCCTCGACCTCTCCCGCAGCAACACGCGCCCCAATGTCGGCGATGTCGTGCGCATCGTGCCCAATCACGTCTGCGTCGTCGTCAACATGATGGACGAGGTCGTGATGGTCCGCGGCGAGGAGATCATCGGCGCGCTGCCGGTGGCCGCAAGAGGCAAGCTGCGGTAAGGCGACGTCGCCTCCACGATCGTCATTGCGAGCGCAGCGAAGCAATCCAGAGTGTCACCGCGGAAAGATTCCTGGATTGCTTCGCTGCGCTCGCAATGACGGTGTTTAGCGAGCTAGCCATCTCAAGACGCCCGTGCCTGCGGCAACACCCGTCGCAAACGCGGCCTGAAGCAGATAGCCGCCCGTGGGTGCTTCCCAGTCCAGCATCTCGCCGGCAGCGAACACGCCGGGCAACTTGCGGATCATGTAATCGGCATCGAGCCCGTCGAGAGCGATGCCGCCGGCGCTGGAGATCGCACGCGCGATCGGCGCAACACCGGTGAGCCTGATCGGCACGGCCTTGATGAGCTCTGCCATTCGTTCGGGCGGCATTGCCGATAGCGACTGGCCAGCGCTGATCGTCGCCTCCTGGAGCAGTCCGACCGCAACGGGCGAAAGCTGCGCCGCCTTGCGCAAGAAGTTGGAGAACGACTGCTTGCCGCGTGGCGCAGACAAGCGCTTGGCGAGCTCGACCCGGTCGACGTCGGGCCGCAAGGCGATCTTTAGGATCGTCTCGCCCTTCGCTGCGATCACTTCGCGTAATTCGGCCGACAGCGCGTAGATCGCGCCGCCCTCGATGCCCGCGCGCGTGATGATGGCCTCACCACGCACGCCATGCGGGCCGAAGCTCAGTGCGATGCCCTTGAGCGGCTGGCCTTCGAACCGCGTACGGAAGACGTCCGACCAGGCGATCGTGAAGCCGCAATTCGCGGGCCGCAGCGGCGATATCGCAACGTCTTTCCCGGCGAGAATTGTCGCCCAGCCACCGTCGGAGCCAAGCCGCGGCCAGCTTGCGCCGCCCAGCGCGAGCACCATGGCGTCGGCGGCAACAGCGGACGTGCCGCCGGGTGTTTGAAACAGCAACCGCCCCTCGTCATCCCAGCCGGTCCAGCGCTGGCGAAAGGCAAAGCGCACGCCGGCGGCATCGAGCCGGCGCAGCCAGGCGCGCAGCAAAGGCGAAGCCTTGAACGCCTTCGGAAAGACGCGGCCGCTGGAACCGACGAAGGTCGGCTCGCCCAGCGCCTCGCACCAGGCGCGCAGCGCCTCCGGCGGGAACGCTTCGATCGCAGCTTGCAGCCTCAGTGCCGCCTCGCGGTAGCGCGCGATGAACTGCGGCAGCGCCTCGCTATGGGTGAGGTTGAGCCCGCCACGGCCGGCCATCAGGAACTTGCGGCCCGCAGACGGCATCGCGTCGTACACGGTGACACGGGCGCCGCCCTGCGCCAGCACCTCCGCCGCCATCAGCCCGGCGGGACCGGCGCCGATGATCGCGACGTGGTTTTCAGTTGAGGGCATGGCGGGAGCTTAGGCCAGATTCTCGCCCCACAAAGAGGCTCGTCATTCCGGGGGTCGCCCGTTTGGGCGCGAGCCCGGAATGCATTGGGCGACGGATTTTGCGGCTGGATTGATTCCGGGTTCGCCCTGCGGGCCGCCCGGAATGACGGTGGTTAGAGCTTGATTCCAGCACGGGCCGCGGCCTGCGCGACGTACTTCTGCGTCTGCTCGAACGCGCCGGTGAGCGCCTTGGCCTTCGACATGTCGCTGATCTCGGCGAAATGCGCGGCGATGGCGTCCGGCGTCCATTCGGCCTCCGGCAGGTTGATCCCCTCGCTCTCCATGATCTTGATCACCGCGAAGGAGCCGGCGCCGGCACCCATGATGGTGCGGGTGGGTGCATCCTCGCTGAGGAGATATTCGACCGCGGGCGTGATCGCGTTCGGCTTCATCAATTGCAGCGCCTGCGGCGGCAACAGCTCCTCGGTCATGCGGGTGGCCGCCGTCGGCGAGATGATGTTGACGCGGATGTCGCTCTTGCGGCCCTCCTCGGCCAGCACGTTCATCAGTCCGACCATGCCGGACTTCGCCGCACCGTAATTGGCCTGGCCGAAATTGCCGTAGAGGCCGGAGGACGAGGTGGTCAGCACGATGCGGCCGTAGTTGCGGTCGCGCATGCCGGCCCAGGCCGCCTTGCAGCAGTAGAAGGTGCCGACGAGATGCACGTCGAGCACCTTCTGGAAATCGGCGGCCTCCATCTTGCCGAACGACTTGTCGCGCAGGATGCCGGCATTGGCGCACATGAGGTCGACGCTGCCCCATTCCTTGGTGGCGCGCTCGACCATGGCAGTGACCTGCTCGAAATTCGAGACGTCGGCGCCGTCGGCCATCGCGATGCCGCCGGCTTTGCGGATCTCCTCGACCACGGCTTCCGCCGGCGAGAGCGAACCACCGGTGCCGTCGCGCGCGCCGCCGAAATCGTTGACCACGACCTTGGCGCCGCGGCTCGCCAGCCCCAGCGCATGCGCCCGCCCCAGACCATTGCCCGCGCCGGTGACGATGGCGACGCGTCCATCAAACCTGATTGCCATGAGTGCAGTTCCTGTTCTGTCTTCCTCGCGTTCCGCGAGGCACCCTCCAGGGAGAGGGTCCGAGCGCACCGATTTGGAGAGCTTTTGAGCAGCGATGGATTGCCGGGTCAAGCCCGGCCATGACGGGCAGCGTCAGGCGAAATAGATCAGCCCCAGCCACTCGGCGACCAGCGCCGGCTTGTCCTCGCCTTCGATCTCCACCGTGACATTGGTGCGGGACTGCAATTCGTTGGGCTTGCGCAGCTTGGCCTCGGCCAGCACGAAACGGCCGCGGACGCGCCTGCCCGAACGCACGGGCGAGATGAAGCGCAGCTTGTCGAAACCGTAATTCACGCCCATCGTGGTACCGGCGATGACCGGCATCACCTCGTAGGACATGATCGACATCAGCGACATCGTCAGGAAGCCATGCGCGATCGTCGTGCCGAACGCCGTTTCCTTCTTCGCGCGCTCAGGATCGACATGGATGAACTGGTGATCCTCGATCACGTCGGCATAGGTGTCGATGCGGGGCTGGTCGATCAGGTGCCATGACGACACGCCGACCTCCTTGCCGACCAGGGCCTGATAGGCCTCGAGGGAGATCGGCGGCTTCTTCCAGACTTCGTTCATGAGTAACTCCAACCTCTGTCATTCCGGGGCGCGCGGCGCGCGAGTCCGGATTCCATTTAGCAACAGACTCTGCGGGACGATGGATTCCGGGCTCGATGCTCCGGGCCGCACTTGCGCGGTCCCGTCGCATCGCCCCCATTGCGCACTTGCGCAATGTGGAATGACGAGCGCGCAGACATCCAGACCTGATTCAATTAGGTCTCACCCCTGCTTTTCGGCAGCTCCGGAAAGTCCTCTTCCCGGAATTCGCGACCGCGCAAGGGATCGGCGCGATCGTCGTCGCGTTCGAGCCGGCGTAGCTGCACGCGGCGAATTTTGCCAGAGATCGTCTTCGGCAGCTCGGTGACGATCTCGATGCGGCGGATGCGTTTGAACGGCGCGAGGCGCGTGTGCAGGTGCTTGAAGATCGACAGCGCCGTCTCCGGCGTCCGCTCCGCGCCCGAGGTCAGCAGCACGAAGGCCTTGGGAATCGCGAGCCGGATCGGGTCCGGGCTTGGCACCACGGCGGCCTCCGCGACCAGATCGTGCTCCAGCAGCACGCTTTCCAGCTCGAACGGACTGATGCGGTAATCCGAGGATTTGAAGACATCGTCCGAGCGGCCGACGAAGGTGAGATAGCCCTCCTCGTCCGCGAACACGACGTCGCCGCTGCGATAGAGCGCGCCTTCCGCGCCCGACAATTTGCCGTCGTCGCCCTGATAGCCCTGCATCAGGCCGGCCGGACGGTCTGCGCCGAGCAGCAGCGTGACTTCGCCTTCCTTCGCCGGATGGCCGTCGGCGTCGCTGACCTGCACCCGATAGCCGGGTAGCGGCCGGCCCATCGAGCCGACCTTCACTTTCTGGCCCGGCGAATTGCCGGCAAGTGCGGTCGTCTCGGTCTGGCCGTAGCCGTCACGGATGGTGAGGCCCCAGGCTGCCTGCACCTGGTCGATCACCTCGGGATTGAGCGGCTCGCCGGCGCCGCAGACCTCGCGCAAGGCGACCTTGAAGGATGCAAGGTCCTCCTGGATGAACAGCCGCCATACCGTCGGCGGCGCGCACAGCGTGGTGACGCCGCACCGGCCGATGGTGGCGAGCAGGTTTTTCGCATCGAAGCGCGGTTGGTTGACCACGAAAACGGTGGCGCCCGCATTCCAGGGCGCGAAGAAGCAGCTCCAGGCATGCTTGGCCCAGCCGGGCGAAGAAATGTTGAGATGGACGTCGCCGGGCTTCAGCCCGATCCAATACATCGTCGAGAGATGGCCGACGGGATAGCTGCGCTGGCTGTGCCGCACGAGCTTTGGCTTCGCCGTCGTGCCCGAGGTGAAATAGAGCAGCATCGGGTCGTCGGCGTTGGTTGACCCGTCCGGCGCAAAACTCTCCGACGCCGTTGCCGCCTCTTCGTACGAAAGCCAGCCATCGGCGGCCGTACCGACCACGATGCGGACGAGGCCTTCGGCGCCGAGCCCAGCGAACTTCGCGACCTGGTCCTGGGCTGCGACCACCGCCCTCGCCTTGCCGCGGTCGAGCCGGTCGCGCAGTTCATCGGCAGTGAGCAGCGTCGTGGCGGGGATCACGACCACGCCGAGCTTGATGGCCGCGAGCATGGTCTCCCAGAGCGGAACCACATTGCCGAGCAGCAGCAGGAGATGATCGCCGCGCTTCAGGCCCTGCGCGCGGAGGAAATTCGCGACCCGGTTGGAGCGGCGCGAGAGCGCTCCGAAGGAAAGCTTGGTCTCGCGCTCTTGCGCGGCATCGACAATCCAGAGCGCGGGCCGGTCCTTGCTTTCCGCATTTGCCGCCAGCTCGGCGTCGAACCAGTCGAGCGCCCAGTTGAAGGGAACCGGATCGGGCCAGCGGAAACCTTTGACCGCAGTCTCGTAGTCCGTACGGTTATGAAGCAGAAACGCGCGCGCTTCCTGAAATGTCGTCATGTTCCGGGCCCGTCGAATTGACCTTCGAGCGTAGCCCGAAAGCCTCGCTATTTTCCAGCGAGGCTACGAACGTGATTGATAATTCCGGAAAAATCCACCCCGCCATGTCCGGCTGCGTCGAAAGACTGATAGATCTCCTGCGCATGTTTGCCGAGCGGCGTCGCGGCGCCCGCGGCCTTCGCGGCGTCCTGCGCGAGCGTCAAATCCTTCACCATCAGCGCCGACGCAAAGCCCGGCTTGTAGTCGTTGTTGGCGGGCGAGGTCGGCACCGGGCCCGGCACCGGGCAATAGGTCGTCAGCGACCAGCACTGGCCCGACGAGGTCGAGGCGACGTCGAACAGCGCCTGATGCGAAAGCCCGAGCTTCTCGGCGAGCGCGAAGGCCTCGCTCACCGCGATCATGGAGATGCCGAGGATCATGTTGTTGCAGATCTTTGCCGCCTGGCCCGCGCCGGCGCCGCCGCAATGCACGATCTTCTTGCCCATCTTCTCCAGCACGGGTTTTGCCGCGGAAAACGCCTGCTCGTCGCCGCCGCACATGAAGGTGAGGCTCGCGCCCTTGGCGCCGCCGGTGCCGCCGGAGACCGGCGCATCGACCGACAGCACGCCGTGCTTGGCGGCGAGCGCATGCGCCTGCCGCGCGCTTTCGACGTCGATGGTCGAGCTGTCGATGACCAGCGCGCCCTTGGCCATGGCGGGGACGATGTCGTTCCAGACGCCGAGGACGTGCTTGCCAGCCGGCAACATGGTGACGACGACGTCGGCGCCCTTCACGGCACCCGTCGCGCTGTCGGCGATGCTGGCGCCATCCGCCTTGGCCTGATCACACGAAGCCTGGACCAGGTCGAACGCAACGACCTTGTGGCCGGCCTTGACCAGATTGGCCGCCATCGGGCCGCCCATGTTGCCGAGACCGATGAATGCGATCGTGGCCATCTTCGTTTCCTCCGCTTGAACGTCGTTGTTAGTTGAACTTGAGTTCGTCGGCGCCGATCTCGGCGAAATAAGGTGCAACCATGTCCGGCGTCACATCCTCGATCCGCGGCGGCGACCAGGTCGGATTGCGGTCCTTGTCGATCACGGCCGCGCGCACGCCCTCACGGAAATCGTCGCTGCGGAAGACTTCCAGCGCCGCGCGATATTCGCGCACCAGGCACTCTTCCAGGTTGGAGGCCTTGCGCGCGAGCCGCAGCAGCCTCAAGGTCACCACCATGCCGCGCGGCGATTTTTCGCTGAGCGTCTTCAGCGTCGCTTGCGCAAACTCGGAGCCGTCGCGTTTGAGCGCGGCGACGATGTCCTCCATCCGGTCGAATGCGAACAGCGCATCGATCATCGCCCGCTTCGCGGCCACCGGCCCCGCGGCGTCACCGGTCGCAAAGCTGTTGATGAGCTTGTTGGCATCGGCCGCAGTCACGCCGGGACGAACCTGCGTCAGCGCCTCGCGCAGCGCCTGCAGTCTCGAAGCGGGCACCACAGCATCGGCAAACTTCGCATTGATCGCATCCGGGCCGTTCATGGTCTGGCCGGTCAGGCCGAAATACGTACCGATCTCGCCCGGCGAGCGCGACAACAGATAGGTGCCGCCGACATCGGGGAAGAAGCCGAGGCCGACCTCGGGCATCGCAAGCTTGGTGCGATCGGTCACGACGCGATGGCTGGCATGCGCGGAGAGCCCGACACCGCCGCCCATCACGATGCCGTCCATGAAGGCGACATAGGGCTTCGGGAATTTCTTGATCCGGGCGTTGAGGATGTACTCCTCGCGCCACAGGATCTTGCCGAGATCACCGTTGACCTTGGAACTCTCCCAGAGCGCGCGGATATCGCCGCCCGCGCACAGGCCGCGCTCGCCGGCCCCCTCCAGCAGGATCACGGCAACGGCGGGATCGGTCTCGAACCGGTCGAGCGCCTTGTCGATGTCGCGAAACATCTCCAGCGTGACGGCGTTGATCGCCTTGGGGCGATTGAGCCGGATCACGCCCGCCGAGCCTTCGACGCGCGCGACAAGATCGCCCTCTTCCACTGCATTCATCGCGCGCCCTCGATCAGCTTGCGCGCCACGATGAGCCGCATGATCTCATTGGTGCCCTCGAGGATCTGGTGCACGCGCAGGTCGCGCACGATCTTCTCGATGCCGTATTCGCTGAGGTAGCCGTAGCCGCCGTGAAGCTGCAGCGCATGGTTGGCGACCTCGAACCCGACGTCGGTGCCAAACCGCTTGGCCATCGCACAGAGCATGGTGGCGTCCGGATCCTTGCGGTCGAGCGCGGCGGCAGCGCGCCACAGGAAGGTGCGCGCAGCTTCCAGCTCGATCGCCATGTCGGCGAGGCGAAATTGCAGCGCCTGGAATTCGTCGAGCCGCTTGCCGAAGGCCTTGCGCTCCTTCATGTAGCTGCGCGCCTTGTCGAGCGCGGCCTGCGCCCCGCCGAGCGAGCACGCGGTGATGTTGAGACGGCCGCCGTCGAGGCCGGCCATCGCGATCTTGAAGCCGACGCCCTCCTTGCTCAGCCGGTTGGCCACCGGCACGCGGGCATTCTCGAACATCACGGCGCGGGTCGGCTGCGCGTTCCAGCCCATCTTGCGTTCATTGGCGCCGAAGGAGACGCCGGGGGCCTTGCCGTCGATGACGAGCGTCGAGATGCCGCCGGGGCCGTCGCCGCCGGTCCGCACCATCGCGACCAGCAAGTCGGTGCCGCCGGCACCCGAGATGAACTGCTTCTGGCCGTTCAACACATAATGGTCGCCGTCGCGTAGCGCACGGGTGCGGAGCGCCGCCGCGTCCGAGCCTGCGCCCGGCTCGGTCAGGCAGTAGCTTGCGATCAGCTCCATGCTGCAGAGCCTTGGCAGCCACTTCTGGCGCTGGGTGTCGCTGCCGTAGGCATCGATCATCCAGGACGCCATGTTGTGGATGGAAATGAAGGCCGATGTGGTCGGACAGCCGGTCGCGAGCGCCTCGAAAATCAGCGCCGCGTCGAACCGCGTCATGGCGGAGCCGCCAACATCGTCGCGGATGTAGATGCCGCCCATTCCGAGCGTAGCAGCCTCGCGCATGACGTCGACGGGGAAATGCTTCTCCTCGTCCCAGCGCAGCGCGTGCGGCGCAATCTTCTCCGCCGCAAACGCCAACGCCATGTCGCGAACCGCGATCTGATCCTCGTTCAGAGCGAACTGCATGCTGGGCTGCTCATTTCTCTCGCCATTGCGAGGAGCGAAGCGACGAAGCAATCCATTCTTTCTTTTCGCGGCGACATGGATTGCTTCGCTGCGCTCGCAATGACGGGCTGGGCTACAGCTTTACTTCATCGTCGGGATCGAGAACTCCGCACCTTCCTTGACTCCGGACGGCCAGCGCGAGGTCACCGTCTTGGTCTTGGTATAGAAGCGGATCGAGTCCGGGCCGTGCTGGTTGAGATCGCCGAAGCCCGACTTCTTCCAGCCACCGAAGGTGTAATAGGCGATCGGCACCGGGATCGGCACGTTGATGCCGACCATGCCGACATTCACCTTGGCCGCGAAGTCGCGCGCGGCATCGCCGTCGCGGGTGAAGATCGCAACGCCGTTGCCGTAGTCATGATCCGACGGCAGCGCCAGCGCTTCCTTGTAGTCGTGCGCACGCACGACCGAGAGCACGGGGCCGAAGATCTCTTCCTTGTAGATCCGCATGTCCTTGGTGACGTTGTCGAACAGCGAACCGCCGAGATAGAAACCCTTCTCATAGCCCTGCATCTTGAAGCCGCGACCGTCGACCGCGAGAGTCGCGCCTTCCTTGAGGCCGATGTCGATGTAGCTCTTGACCTTCTCGACCGCCTCGCGCGTCACCAGCGGGCCGTAATCGGCCGACGGATCGATCGAGGTGCCGATCTTGAGCGACTCGACGCGCGGAATCAGCTTTTCCATCAGGCGGTCGGCAGTGGTCTTGCCGACGGGAACGGCGACCGAGACGGCCATGCAGCGCTCGCCGGCCGAGCCGTAGCCCGCGCCGATCAGCGCGTCGACGGCCTGGTCCATGTCGGCATCGGGCATGATGATGGCGTGGTTTTTGGCGCCGCCGAAGCACTGGCAGCGCTTGCCGGTCTGCGCGGCGCGCTCGTAGATGTACTGCGCGATCGGCGTGGAGCCGACGAAACCCACGGCCTTGATGTCGGGATCGTCGAGGATGGCGTCGACAGCTTCCTTGTCGCCGTTGACGACGTTGAGAATGCCGGCCGGCAGGCCCGCCTCGATCATCAGCTCGGCGAGCTTCATCGGCACCCCGGGGTCGCGCTCGGACGGCTTCAGGATGAAGGCATTACCGCAGGCGATCGCGGGGGCGAACTTCCACATCGGGATCATCGCCGGGAAATTGAACGGCGTGATGCCGGCGACGACGCCGAGGGGCTGGCGCAGGGAATAGATGTCGATCCCGGGGCCGGCGCCTTCGGTGTACTCGCCCTTCATCAGGTGCGGAATACCGCAGGCGAATTCCGCGACTTCGAGGCCGCGCTGGATGTCGCCCTTGGCGTCGGGAACGGTCTTGCCGTGCTCGCGCGCCAGAAGCTCGGCGAGCTTGTCGTAGTCGCGCTGCACCAGCTCAACGAATTTCGTCATCACCCGCGCGCGGCGCTGCGGATTGGTCGCGGCCCACTCCGGCTGCGCGGCACGCGCGTTTTCGACGGCGGCGCGGACTTCAGCCTTGGACGCCAGCGCCACCTTGGCCTGGACGTCACCGGTCATCGGTTCGAAGACGTCGGCGGTGCGGCCCGAGGTCCCCTTCACTTCCTTGCCACCGATGAAATGTCCGACTGCGCGCATGAATTCCTCCCACGGAACGGGTTAGATCGCTTTGACAAATCCTATTGACCTGCATTTTATAGGATTCAAGTCTGAGATATTGCACCATAGATGTGCGAAAATGCTGGATCAAGGCGCGATCGACTGGGATGATTTTCGTTTCGTGCTGGCCATCGTGCGCGGTGGCTCGGTCTCGGCTGCGGCCAAGCAGCTCGGCGTCGACCATGCCACGGTGATCCGGCGCGTCGACCGGCTGGAACGGCACCTCTCGGCAAAGCTGTTTGACCGGCGCAAGACCGGCTATCTCCTCACCGAGGCTGGCCAGCGCGTCGCCGACAGCGCCGAGGCGATGGAATCGACCATCGTCGCCAGCCAGGAGCAGGTCGGCGGCTCCGTGGCGCGGCTGACCGGCACGGTGCGGATCGGCGCCCCCGATGGCTTCGGCACCGCCTTCCTGGCACCGCGGCTCGTGGCCTTTGCCGATCGCTACCCCGATCTCGACCTGCAACTTGTGGCAACCGCGCGGCTGTTCAGCCTCTCCAAGCGCGAAGCCGACATCGCCATCAGCCTGACCATGCCGAACGAGGGCCGGATCGTCGGCCGCAAGCTCCTGGACTACCGCCTCGGGCTTTATGCCGCACCCGCCTATCTCGACCGCCACCCCAAGATCGCCTCGCGCGAGGCGCTGCCGCAGCACCGCTTCGTCGGCTATATCGAGGAACTGCTGTTCACGCCGGAGCTGGACTATCTGCCGCAGGTGGCGCCGCGCCTTTCGGCGCGCTTGCGCAGCGCCAATCTGATCGCGCAGCTCAACGCCACGCTGGCCGGCTTCGGCATCGCCGTGCTGCCGCATTTCATGGCGAGCGAATATCCGCAGCTCGTCCCGGTGCTGCGGGACGAAGTCTCGATCACCCGAACCTTCTGGATGCTGATGCACGCCGACAGCAAGGATCTCGCGCGCATCCGCGCGGTGGCGGATTACATCAGCGAGATCGTGGAGCGCGAGCGGGCGCTGTTTGCGGGGCGGTGAGTTGGGACTCCGTAGGGTGGGTTAGCGTAGCGTAACCCACCTCTTTGCTCTCCACGCGTCGAGAGAAGGGATGGGTTACGCCTTCGGCAAACCCACCCTACGGCATCCCGCCTAATTCTGCTTCTCGCGCGGCTTCCTCGCCGCGGCGGGCTTCGCCGGCTCGCGGCGCGCGCCGTCGAGGGCGCCGTCCTTGCCCGCCTTCAGCACCTCGTCCGACAGCTCGCTGGAACCGGCAATGCGCGCCAGCAGCATGGTGCCAGCCATGGTCGCGAGCGTCGCGATCGCCTGCTTGCGTGCCGCCTTGCGCGGCATGTTGGGGATGAAATCGGTCATCATCTCGATCATCTCGTCGAGCTTGCCGGCAAAAGCCTTGCGGGTCTTCGGGCTCTCGCGGGCGATCTCGGCGCCGAGCGAGGGGATCGAGCAGCCGTGACCGGGATTGTCGCGATGGAGCGCGGAGAGATAGGCGTCCGCGATCAGTGCCAGCCGCTTTTCGGGAGCGGCCTCGTCGGTGATCTTGCGCCAGTGCTCCATCGAGCGATCCATGGCATAGGCAAAGGCCTCCATCACCAGCGCCTCGCGGGAATCGAAGTGGGCATAGAAGCCGCCATGGGTCAGCCCGGCCTCCTTCATGAGGTCGGCGACGCCGATGCCGTGAGCGCCCTTTTCGCGCAGCCGCACGGAGGCCTTCTTCACGATGCGGTCGTGGGTTTCCTGCTTGTGTTCCCTGGAGTAGCGCATGCGGATCTCATTGGATGTCGGAAGTCATTTAATAGCACGGGAATGGCCGAGTGCGCATTAATTCGCAGTTAAGTCGTTGCCGATCATGGAAAAGGTTGCAGTTGCATGCACCGCTAGGGCCCCTTTTCCGTCACGGACGAAGCCCTCGGTGTAGCTGGTCCGGCGTCCCAGCTTGATCACCTTGCCTTCGGCCGAGATCAGCCCCGAGCGTACCGACAGCGGCCGCAGGAAGGTCAGCTTCAGATCGAGCGTGACGGACCCCTGCCCGGCCTCCAGCCGGGTCGAGATCGCACACCCCATGGCGGTGTCGAGCAGCGCCGCCGCTGTCGCGCCGTGCAGGAGGCCAATGGTATTCTCGAGGTCCTCGCGCGGCTCCAGTTCCATCACGATCCGCCTCGGCTCCACCACGGCCATGGTGAAGCCGATCAGCTTGGCGAAGGGTGGCGGCGGCAGGCGGCCGTCGCGAATGCCGAGCATGGCGTCCATGCCGGAGAAGCCCATGGCCGCCTTCGCAACCGGTGCCGGCACCTGCCAGTCCACCACGCGCTCGCGCCGGCGCGCTGGCGAAAACAGGTCGAGCTGATCGATGTCGGTCATGGCGGCCTCTTTATATGATGTATGTCATACTATGCCACGGACTTCGCGCTGGCAACCTCTCCTCGCCGCTTGACAAGCAGAGCGTTTCGGCCCGGAAGTGATCCCGACCCGTGCGCCCGCGCACGTCCACGAAACTTAGAGATCCCGCCATGGAAATGCTCAATCATCACTGCGGCGTGACGCGCGATGCGCGCGGCGTCGTTCATGTTGCGATCTGCAACGCCGGCTCTCTCAACATCCTCGGCTCGCCGGTGACCGATGCGGTCCGCGAAGGCCTGCAGCAGTTGGCGGCCGATCGCAGCATTCGCGTGGTCGTGCTGCGCGGCCAGAGCGAGAAGAGCATGATCGGCGGCGCCGACATCAAGGAGATGGCGAAGCTCGACCAGACATCGGCCGAAGCCTTCATCAGCCGCCTGCGCGATCTCTGCGAAGCCGTGCGCGCCTTCCCGACCCCCGTGATCGCGCGCATGCCGGGCTGGTGCCTCGGCGGCGGACTTGAAGTCGCCGCCGCCTGCGATTTCCGGATCGCGGCCCATGATGCGCATTTCGGCATGCCGGAGGTCCGCGTCGGCATTCCTTCGGTGATCCATGCCGCGCTTTTGCCGCGCCTGATCGGCTGGGCCCGCGCGCGCTGGCTGGTGATGACGGCCGAAAACATCGACGCGCCGACGGCGCTCGCCTGGGGATTGGTGGACAAGGTCGCCGCGCCGGGCGAACTCGATGCCGCGGTCGAGCACACAATCAAGAGCCTGCTTGAATGCGGCCCTGAAGCGCTGCGGTCGCAGAAGGCGTTGCTGCGGCAGTGGGAAGAACTGCCGCTGACGGAGTCTGTGAACCTCAGCGTCAAGGTGTTCGGCGAGTCGTTCCTGACCGACGAGCCGACCCGGCTGATGCAGGCGTTTGTGAATCGGAAGCGGTAAGCCCCCAAAGACGATGTCATGCCCCGCGAAGGCGGGGCATCCAGTACGCCGCGGCTTCTCCGTATCCGTGTACTGCCTCTGGAATACTGGATCGCGATGACAGAGGCGTATGGGCGAGCGGCTGCGTGTCAGAAGCTCCTCCGATCGAACGAGCAAAGCTCATCCGATCCACGACAAATTCTCATCCGAGCCGAGGTTGCATTTCCCGCGCCGCATCATATGATGATCATAATCCTAATGACTCGTCATCTCAGGGAGCCCGTCATGGCCGAAGCCGCCGATCCCGTCGTCATCGTCTCCGCCGCCCGCACCCCGCTTGGCCGTTTCATGGGCGAGCTGTCGCCGCTGGCCGCGCACAAGCTTGGGTCGCACGTGATCGGCGCGGCGCTGGAGCGCGCCAAGCTTGCACCCGAGAAGGTCGACGAGGTCTTCATGGGTTGCGTGCTGCCGGCCGGCCAGGGTCAGGCGCCGGCGCGCCAGGCGGCGCGCGCTGCTGGCCTCCCCGACGCCACCGGCGCGACCACCGTCAACAAGGTCTGCGGCTCCGGCATGAAGGCGACCATGCTGGCTCATGACATCATCCGCGCCGGCTCGGCCGACATCGTCGTCTCCGGCGGCATGGAGAGCATGAGCAATGCACCCTATCTGCTGGCGAAGGCGCGCGGCGGCTATCGCGCGGGCCACGACCGCATCATCGACCACATGATGATGGACGGGCTCGAGGATGCCTACGAGACCGGCCGCTCCATGGGCGATTTCGGCGAGGCGACGGCCGAAGCCTACCAGTTCACCCGGAAGGACCAGGACGCCTATGCGATGGAGACGCTGAGCCGCGCGCGCAAGGCGGTCGAGGGCGGCGCCTTCAAGTCCGAGATTGCGCCGATCACGCTCACCGAGAAGGCCGGCCCGCGCATCATCGCCAATGACGAACATCCGCTGAAGGTTGATCCGGCAAAAATCCCGGGGCTGAAGCCGGCGTTCCGCGCCAACGGCACCATCACGCCGGCGGCCTCCTCCGCCAATGCCGACGGCGCTGCCGCGCTCGTGCTGACGAAGCGCTCGATCGCCGATCGGGCCGGCCTTCCGGCGCTGGCCGAGATCAAGGGCCACGCCACCCACAGCCAGGAGCCGCAATGGTTCACCACGGCACCGATCCCGGCAATCCGTAAGCTGCTCGACAAGATCGGCTGGAACGCCGGCGACGTCGACCTGTTCGAGATCAACGAAGCCTTCGCCGTGGTGGCGATGGCGGCACAACGTGACCTCGGCATTCCCCGCGACAAGCTGAACATCAATGGCGGCGCCTGCGCGCTCGGCCATCCCATCGGCGCGACCGGCGCGCGGCTGATCGTGACGCTGCTGCATGCGCTGGAGGCACAGAACCTCAAGCGCGGCGTCGCGGCACTCTGCATCGGCGGCGGCGAGGCAACAGCGATCGCCGTGGAACGGATCGCGCGCTGACCGGACGAAACGTCCGAAAACGAGGGAAGTCTGGCATTTTAGACTTTCGAGTCCTGTGCCAGATTGCAACGATGACGCGGGTCTCGCTATGCCCGCCAACCACGATTGAGGGGCAATGATTTCAAACTGGCTCGCGGCAGCACTCGGCCGCCGCAATATCCACTACGGCTGGGTGATGGTCGGCGTGACCTTCCTCGCCGCGCTGATCAGCGCCGGCACCGTCGGCGCGCCCGGCGTGTTCATCGTGCCGCTCCAGAAGGAGTTCGGCTGGAGCACCGCGCAGATCTCCTCGGCGCTGTCGATCCGCTTCATCCTGTTCGGGCTGATGGCGCCGTTCGCCGCGGCGCTCCTCAACCGCTACGGTCTGCGCAACGTCACGCTGGCCGCGCAGCTCATCGTCGTCTCCGCGCTGGTGGCTTCGCTCGGCATGACCGAGGTCTGGCAGCTCGTGCTGCTGTGGGGCGTCGTGATCGGGATCGGCACCGGCATGACCGCGCTGGTGCTGGGCGCGACCATCGCCACGCGCTGGTTCGCGGCACGTCGCGGTCTCGTCGTGGGCATCATGACCGCGAGCGTCGCTACCGGTCAGCTCGTGTTCCTGCCGCTGCTCGCGAGCCTCACAGACCGCTTCGGCTGGCGCCTAGCGCTCGGCTTCGTCTGCATCATGCTCGGCGTCTCGGCGCTGGCCGTCGCGCTCGCGATGCGCGACCGGCCGAGCGACCTCGGCCTGCGTCCATTCGGCGATGAAGGCACCGAGCCCCTGCCCGCACCGCCCGTCAACCACGGCTCGATCACAGGCGTTGCGCTCGGCACGCTCCGCGACGCCTCGAAGTCGAGCGCGTTCTGGATCCTGTTTGCGACCTTCTTCGTCTGCGGCGCCTCCACCAACGGCCTCGTCCAGGTGCACCTGATCCCGATGTGCCTCGATTTCGGTATCCCGCAGGTGCAGGCGGCGAGCCTGCTCGCGGCCATGGGCATCTTCGATTTCTTCGGCACCATCATGTCGGGCTGGCTGTCGGACCGCTACGACAATCGCTGGCTCCTGTTCTGGTACTACGGCCTGCGCGGGCTCTCGCTGATCTTCCTGCCGTTCAGCGATTTCTCGTTCTACGGACTGTCGCTGTTTGCGATGTTCTACGGGCTCGACTGGATTGCGACGGTGCCGCCGACGGTGCGGCTCACCGCGCAGAAGTTTGGCCCTGAGCGCGCCAACCTGGTGTTCGGCTGGATCTTTGCCGGCCACCAGCTCGGCGCCGGCACGGCCGCGTTCGGAGCGGGCCTGTCGAGGACACTGCTGGCGAGCTATCTGCCCGCCTTCTTCGTCGCTGGCGCGCTCTGCGTGTTCGCATCGCTGATCGTGCTGGCGCTCTCACACCAACCGAGCCCGAAGCCGAAGCCCGCGATGGCCTGAGGGCGCGTATCAGGCCGGCGCGCGCCGGCCTAATACCTGATCGTGGTGGTCACGCCGAACACCGCGGCGTCGCCGATCCGCGAGATGCCGGTCGGATCGTTCGGATTCGGGATGCCGCCGGAGGGTCGGAACACGTACTGGAAGTAAGGCGCGATCAGCCAGCCCGGCTTGATGTGCGCTTCGTAGATCATCTCGATCAGGATCTCGTTGCTTCGTATCGGACTCTGGGTACCGGTGTAGAACCGAGTATCGAGGTCGAGGTTGCGGGCGGTGTTCGAGATCCGCATGTAGGCCATCGCCACGCCGAAGCGATCGAGCGCACGGCCGGGCGTGAAGCCGACGAAGCCGATGCCGCCGTCGAGATAAAGGTCGATCAGGTTGCGGTCCGGTGGGCTGTAGGCAATGCGGCCGAAGGCGGTGACGCCTGGTATCGAGGCCGAAGTGGTATTGTCGGTCGTCCCCGGCGGTCGATACAGCACCTGCTCGATGACCGCGTAGATTCCGTAGTTGCCGCGAAGCTTGGCTGGAATGCCGGTGCCGTCGGGATCGGCAATCGACAGGCCCTCCGCCGTGAAGCGCTGGCTGTTGAAGTCGCCATAGTGCTTCCAGGCGCCGGGTGTGAAGTTGCCGGCCAGCGAACGGCCGCCAATGTCGAGATCGTAGTCGAAGTGAACCTGCCCGATGAGCCAGGGCGGATCATTGACGCGAAACGCGAGGCCGTGATGGTCGCGCATCTGCGGATCGCCCTCGCCTGGCCCCGAGGGGTCGCCGTTGAACACCGCGCCAAAGAGGGTGATCTTGTCCGAGACCGCGGCCTTGACGCGAATGCCGGGCACCGCGATCGGCGGCGCCGGGCCGCCGGCCGGAAGGTTGGAGGCCTTGATGGCAGGCCAGCCGAACGTGCCGTTAATGAAGAGGTCGTCGGTCTCGCTGTCGAAGAACTCGACATCCGCCGCCTGCTGGCCGGCCCTGATATTCAGCGCCCCATTGAAAAAGCTCTGCTCGAAATAGGCATTGTAGAGACGCTGGTCGGGCAGCGCCTCGATCTCGCTGATGGTGGCGAGGTTGAAGATGTAGTTGCGCGTCAGCCCGCGCCCGTAGATCTCGAAGGCGTTGGCGTAGAAGCGGCCACCGGTCCAGCCGACAAGCTTGTCGAGATCGGCGTCGACGGAGATATCGAGGCGGCCGAAATGGATCGCACCGCGCCCGACCCCGCCCGACACGTTGCCGATATTGTCGGCGATGAAGGTCGCGCCGAAATTCAGGCCCTTATTGGCGAGCCCGTCATGCCATTCGTTGAACCATTTTGGGGACAGCCACTCGGCCGCGCTTTCATCCTTGGCGCCAGCGAATGCGCTCGTGCTCGCCATCGTGCACGCCACCGCAATTGCGACCGCGCTCCGCGACTGAGTTCTATGGGCAGTCCCACTCACGGCCGATACCGGTTCGCGTGCGCTATTTGAAAATGCCCGTGCGCCGCATGAACAGATAGGCCGCACCGATCGAGCCGACCATCAGAGCCGCGGCCCAGAGAAACCCCTCGTCGACATCGGTGAGCGGCAGGCCCTTGGTGTTCATGCCGAAGATTCCGGTGATCAAGGTCGGCGGCAGCAGCAGTGTCGTCACGATGGAGAGCGTGTGGAGGTGGCGGTTGCTCTCTTCCTCGTTCTTGAAGCGAAGCTCCTCCTCGAGCAGGCGGCTGCGCTCGCGCAGCTCGACGATGTCGTGATCGAGTCCGTCGAGCCGCTGCGCGAGCTTGCCGGCCTGAATCCGCAGGCTCGGCGTCAGGTGATCGGTGTTCTTCTGGTCGAGGCGGTGAAACAGCACACGCAATCCCGTGAGCTGGCGATGTAGCCTGACGCAGGTGCGGCGCAGCCGGCCGAGGTTGCGGCGCATCTCGGGCTTGGCGTCGTCAGCCAGGATCCGCTCCTCAATGCCGTCGATCTCCTGCCCGAGCTTGTCGGCCATCCGGTCCAGCGTGTCGGCGACCTCGTCGACGATCTTCTCAAGGAGATGGGCGACGTTCTCGACGCGATAGCCGCCCTCGAGCACGCGGCGCGTCGCATCGGCCGAGCACAGCGCCTGATGGCGGCCGCTGACCAGAAGCCGCTCGGTCATGGCAAAGCGCAGGAATGCGGTCTCCTCCGTCGCGGCTTCGATGTCGCGCACGAGGTCGGAGAACACGCCGTAGACACAGTGGTCGATGACGTGGAGCTGCTGGAACGTGTCGTTGGAGAGCAGCAGCTCGCGCGCGAGTGGCGGCAGCTGTGAGGCCGCGATCCACGGCCGCACGCGCGCATCGGTCAGGTTGAAATGGAGCCAGAGCCTGCCGTCATGGCTGAGCTCGATCGGCTGGTCGATCGGCAACGCCTCGGCGCTGCCGTCGCTGTGCAGCCGAAACGCCCACACCAGACCGGGAATGGCAGGCTCGGCTTCAGACATCGCGCTGACAAGCTTTGCCGGCTCAGCCATACTCACCCCCACGTCGATGCAGCCCATATCCGGGGGGGCAGTTGGCGCCTCCCCCGGACCTCTCGCGGGTACTGAATTACGCTTCTGTTACAGCTTGATGATGGTGGTCTGCCCTATTCCGCGGCCAGCCCCGTCGCAGCCGCGGCCTCGGCTTCCTTGACGTAGTCGTGCACGACGCGGCCGAACGGCAGCGTCAGGTCGGCGATGTAGTGATGCGCGCCGACGACGCGGCGGACCGGGAAATCGGCAACCGGCGCGTTGACGTGCGGCACCAGATGCAGGCGGCCGGGCCCCATCCACGACCCCTTCGGCACGATGTCCGTGAGGTTGATCGCGACGAGCTGGCAGACCTCGAGGCGGCCATCGACGCCGGGAATCATCTTCAGATTGACTTGCGTCTTCGACAGCGTGGCGCGTGTGAGTTCGCCGTTGCCGGCCATGCTCTCATGCTTGTAGCCCATCGTGCCCATCGCAACGAGCTGGCCGGCATATTCGAGCGTGCCCGTCAGCGTGTCCTTGACGATCTCGAGTTTTGGATGGGCGTACTTCTTGGGAAAGCCCCAGATCTCGCGGCCCGCCGCGATCGGCGGATCGTCGTCCAGATACATCTGCGAGACGAAGTTGACCTCCTCGCCGTTGAGGCGCGCAGGGATCACGAGACCGGATTCGGTGTAGCTGCCGAAGCCGGACGAGTCCGGCATCCTGATCCATTCGTAATGCACGATCGGCTGGTCGATCGGCTCCAGCGGCTCAGGCAGCCCGGCGCGGATCAGATCCGGGTCGGTCTCGTAGGTGATGACGAGGAATTCGCGATTGATGAAGCGATAGGGACCAGCCGGATAGCTCGGTCCGGCAGCCGGCATGGACGGGAGTCTCAGAACGTCTTCCCTGCGCATCGCGGTCTCCTGTGTGATGTTCGTCCGGCGGCGACGAGCTTAGCGCAAATTGCTAGCCCTCGTCATTGACTGCGATGTGATGGATTTCCGTCAGGCGCGTGACCTAGCCGTCATGCCAGCGGCGCTGACCTGCATGCCCACGATGCATCGGCGCCACAATTGTCATCAGGCCGTCACCGCCGGGCGCAATCGTTTCGGCTTGTTGTAGAGGCATGTTCTCGTCGGAAAACCGCTGCGCACTTTTCCGGATCATGCCTGGCAGGAGGCAATCGGCCATGGACGCCAGGACGTCGCAACCGACATATCAGACACATCAGCCTCCCTCGCGGGGCTGGCGGCCCGAGCGCTGCGACCGCGTCGCGCTGGTGCTGCAGGGCGGCGGCGCGCTCGGCGCCTACCAGGCCGGCGTCTATCAGGCGCTGCACGAGGCCGGCATCGAGCCGGACTGGGTCTGCGGCGTCTCGATCGGCGCGATCAACTCCGCCATCATCGCCGGCAATAGGCCGGAGAAGCGGCTTGATGCGCTCCGCATCTTCTGGGAGCGCATCACCAACCGCAAGATCTGGCACTACACGCCCGACGGCGACGTCTTCCGCCAGTGGCGCAACTTCTACAGCGCCTGGATGACGTCGGCCATGGGCCAGCCGGGCTTCTTCACCCCGCATCAGGTCAATCCCTGGTTCAGCCCGGTCGGCGCCAGAACCGCGACCAGCTATTACGACACCAAGCCCTTGCGCGACAGCTTGCGCGAGCTCGTCGACTTCGACCTCATCAACGAGAAGAAGGTCCGCTTCGCGGTCGGCGCGGTGAACGTGCTGTCCGGCAACTTCATCTATTTCGACAACGCCCATGACGAGATCGAGCCGGAGCACATCATGGCCTCCGGCGCGCTGCCGCCGGCGCTGCCGATGGTACGGATCGGCACCGATCACTTCTGGGACGGCGGCATCGTCTCCAACACGCCGCTGCAGCACCTGCTCGACCAGGAGGACGCGCTCAACTCGCTGGTGTTCCAGGTCGACCTGTTCAGCGCGCGTGGCGTGCTGCCGCGCTCGATCCAGGACGTGATGGCCCGCCACAAGGACATCATGTATTCCTCGCGAACGCGCCACAACACCGACGTCTATCGCCGGACACATAACCTCAAGGTCCTGCTCTACAAGGCGCTGTCGAAGATCCCGGACGAGCAATTGTCCGAGGACGACCGGAAGCTCAAGACGAGCCTGCGCAACATGCCGGAGATCGCGATCCTGCACCTGATCTACCAGCAGAAGGCCTATGAGGGCGACGCCAAGGACCACGAGTTCTCGGGCACCTCGATGCGCGAGCACTGGTCGAGCGGCTACGAGGACACCAAGCGCACCCTGAAGCGCCGCGATTGGATCAAGATGCCCGAGGAAGGCATGGGCCTCGTCGTGCACGACGTGCACCGCGAGACGGAGAGCGCGTAGGCTGCGTCACCACTTGACCCGGCCATCCACGTGACGCCACACATGCTGAAGCACGTGGATGCCCGGGACAAGCCCGGGCATGACGACGGAGTACGGGCGAGCGCTACCCGTCAGCCGCGCGCAACAAAAATCTCGAAAACAACCCCATGCAAAGTAGCCGGTGGCGGGCGGCGGTCGCCTCGCGCATCCGCAAAATCAATTGACACGTCGGGCAAAACACCGGCATCACGTTATCATTGCGAACTCCGCAAGACGCCCCATGCCCTGCCCGTCAGCGGGCGCTTTGCGGAGTGGCGCACACCTCGACATTGACGCCGGCTGTTTTCCTCAGCTCACCGAGCCGCGCGGGTTGACGACCGTATAGCCCCGCAATGAACGCGCGTGCATTCGCGTTGCGTGTCCGCCTGAGTTGGCGTCATACGCCATCCACATGTCGCCTCCGAGGTGCTGCTCCAGGACGAAGACGTGGCCGCGTCGGGCGGCAACCATTCCCGGTGCGGGCGATGTCCGGGGAAAACGCAGCCAGTTGGACGCGAGATTCAATTCCGGCACGATATGACCAAACACACGGATAGCCGCGCCGCAGCCGCAGAAGGATGAAGGGCATCCGGACGGCCGGCCGCCGACGACACGACTGCCAGAGACATTCACCACCGTGGCGGCGTTGCCCGCGTCGGTCACTGTCAATTGCTGCGAACGGTACGCTTGTAGTCTCGACACCCGTTCGCGGCGCGTTTGCGAGTACGAGAAGTCGCAAGGCATGGTCACATTGCATTCGCGTGCTTGCGAAATGCGGTAGGGCCGTGCCTCGGAGGCAATAGAGCTAACGGTAAAGAACAGACACGCCGAAAGAACTTGCTTGAACATTGCAGGACTCCGAATTGAAGCTCCTGCCCCGGGGCCAGAGAAACCGATAACAGTTTGGCTGAAATGGGCCTAAAGCACGGCCGAAAATGGCTGCATCTGCGTGTCGTGTTGATCGGCCGGCTACGTTGCAAGGCTTCTCAATGGTGCAAAAACATCCGACCTCCCCGTCGAGCAACCAGTGAGGTTCGAACTCGGCGTCAACCTGAGGACCGCAAAGACACTTGGTCTTGTCATTCCAGCAACGCAACTCGCCCGCGCTGACGAGGTGGTCGAGTGAGGCACAACGCGCAATCCCGCCGCGATGACAGAACGGGTCCCGCTGGATGTCCGCTTTGCGACGCCAATAGCTGCCCTCCCGCCAGGTCGCATCTTGACCCGAGGCAAACCTCTGACGCCGTTCAGTCAACCGGTCGGAAGCCATGATCCGACCCGCGATCCAGCCGCTCATGTCGAGCTGGCCCGGCACCGCAACGTGTCACCCGCCGGACCAACGCTCACGCTGCGACGTGCACGGTTTTTCTGGCGTTACGCCGCTAAGTGCCGGGCGTTTTGACGACCAGCTTTATATTCAGGAGATTGACGCCCTTGAACGGGTTCGGCGCACTTTCGATAGTTCCCGTGCCCGTAGCGTTCGCATAGACACCAGTGCCGGAAAGGATCGTGTATTCGCCCTGTGACTTGCCGTCTTTCGCCGAGCCGGTGTAGCGCGCGGTTATCGAACCGTCCTCGAACGTATAGGTGCTATAGCCGAAGAACGGACCCGAACCTTTGAGCAGGTCCGAGGTATTGACGAACTCTTTCACCCCGATACGGCCGTCCTTGAAGACAGCAACGCCGAAAAATTTGCCGGACACGACCGTCTGTCCCTCGATATTCGCCGCCTCCATTACCTTGACATCGATCGGCTTGGTGACGAGCTTGAACTCGAGCACCTGCTCACCGGCTACGGCGGTTGACGCTGCAACGACGACTGCCATGCCAGAAAGAAAAAGAGCGAGAGACTTCCGCATAGGTTCCTCCTGCGCTTTGTGAGATCAATCGTGGGATGCACAGCGCTACCTCATGCCCCAGCTTGTGCGCTGCGGCACGACAAGGAGCGCTCAGCGCCCAGCTAGCGGCTGAAACTAATCGGTACTCGGCATGGCTGGGACGCAACTATGAGTCTAAACGATGGAGAAAAGGTTCAGGGTTCGATCGGGCGAAGTTGTCAGCCGACGCCACCGAGACGGCCCTCGGGCGCCCCTTGCCGGCGAAGCGCGATGTGATCAAAGCTGACGCTCGTTCTCAGTAAGGCATTTCCGACGCTGGCACTTCCAAGTCATGCGGGTCCGGTCGAACGCCCGCTTTTGCGCGAGAGCTTGATGATCGCGACCGCTTGCGAGCGGCACGATGAATCAAACGAGCGCACCTCTTATTCGCCGTTGTCATTCGATACGCAGGCACTATCGTGCGCAAGCGGCGCAGCCGCAGCGTTCATCCAATAATTCCAGATTATGGGAGAATCGCATGAAATTCATAACCACATGGAGCGTACCTCAAGGCACCTTCAATGCAGCCGTCGCCCGCTTTCTCGAAACCGGCGGCGCACCACCCGAAGGCGTCAAGATGCTGGGTCGCTGGCACGGCATGAACGGACAGGGATTTGCGATCTCGGAATCGAGCGATCCGAAAGCCATGTATCGTTGGCTCGCACAATGGTCCGACCTGCTCCCGTTGACCGTCACGCCCTGCCTCGAGGATGGAGACGCCGGCGAAGTGATGGCCTCGCTACCCAAGCGTTGATCTTCTCACGTCATTGCCGCCGGGATCGGCGGCAATGGCAGGCCTGCTGAGCTTCGCCTCGAAGCTCAGCTTCGATCTGCCTCCGCAGGCTGGCGAGCCCGTCGACATCACCCGCTAATCATTCTCTCGAGTGCAACCAGTGATCCGAACACGATACCGGTGACAGCGAGGAAGACGACGGCAAGATAGAGGCGATGCATGCGTAAAACACTCTGAATGCGCTATCAGCGATAACAGATGCGCCTTCAGATGGTTTCTGCTCGAATGGTTAAGGGCAATCCTTCCGATCGAGGCGACCCTGCCCTCTGTCACAAATCTGCAAGGCGCCCTTGTGATACTGGCGGCTTGGCCGCCGCTCTCTTCGGTTGAGAAGCATTTTCAATGGCTGGAGCTGTCGATCAGACGTGCATCCGGCCGCCCGAATCAGCGCGCTGGCTACTGCCGAAAACCGCTAGCGAGTTCATTTTGATTGTTAGCTCAGATGAACTACCGTGGGGTTCATTTCAAGAATTAATCATATTTTAGGAGCGACCATTGCCGTCAAGCATTGAATCGATCGTTTCTGCATATGTACGTTTGAGGAACCGGCGAGCACTGGAAGACATGCAAGACCTTCGGCGCCAGTTGCTTGGAAACCTGCAGTCCACATCCAGCATCGATCCGCGCATGGCTCTCGACATCGTGCGCGAGGACCTGCAAGTGATCGAGGACGGACTGGAACAGCTCCAACCGCCGCCCGGGACTCTGCCCGAGAACGAGTGGCGCTAGTCGGATCCGGCCTTCGCACTCCGACGCAACGATAACCCGCCCAGCCTTTGGCTAAGCAGCTCTCGACCGTGGCAACGTTTTTCGATTTTTCGACCGAGATAGAGGATGGGATTTCGAACGTTCAGGCGCACAACGCTTTGCCGGCTTCGGGCGCCGCAAGCGGGAGAACACATTCGAAAGATCCTTGATGACCTTGAACTTGAGGACCGATGGCTCGCCCTGCCGGACGATCGTGGCTTTACGTCGCTCTGTCGGAAGCAGCAGCATCGCGCGAGCAACCGCACAACGTAACTTCATCGAACCATGGTTTGTGAGCTCAACTAGCTCTTCCGGGTCTACTCTCATACTCGTTTCCTCACGCCCACAAAGCCCGTCCCTGACGACCAAATAACTTCCCCGCGCCAGAGTTTCCCAGGCATCATTTCGGAACTCGGCTTTGGCGACGCCTCCCGCGCGGCGCCCGTCGTGCAAAGCCGCACGACGGGGCCCGGCTGGCATTCTTCCGATGCCGCTGAGCGTTCACTTTTGAACTTTTCTGTCTCACACGCATTGTGCCGCCGCTGGCGCGAATTCTGCGGAGGGGGAAGGTGCACAATCTTCCTGTCGTTCTCGTGGTCGAGGACGAAGAGTTGCTACAAGACATTGTTCATGACGCCCTCAAGGAGGGCGGCTTCGACTTGACGGCTGTCGCTTCCAGCCACGAAGCGGTGACGATGATCGACAGCGGGGTGGTCGTGTATTCCGCGCTCGTGACCGACGTTGTCCTCAGAGGACAGATGAGGGGCTGGGACATTGCGCGCCTGGTCAGGCAAATCGATCCTTCATTCCCGATCGTCTATATGACGGGCGCAGCGGCCGACGAGTGGGCACACGAAGGCGTCCCGAACAGCATTCTGCTGACGAAGCCGTTTGCACCAGCGCAGCTTGTTGCTGCGCTGTCTCAACTCCTTCATCTGGCTTCGTCGGACTGACGCGGGATCTGCCGCATCATCTCCCGAGCACTATGGTTGAGACAGAACAACATTGATCGCTGATCCCAGCTCTCTTGCCAGACATGGCTTCGTGAGCACCGGGCGTTCGCGAAGCGTTGCGGGAACCCCGGCAGGGCCGTAGCCCGTGACGAAAAGCAAGGGAAGACCACGTGCCACGACAGCCTCCGCGACCGGCTGCACGTCGAACCCGTGCAGATTGATGTCGAGGATCGCGAGATCATACTCCTCTTCCTGGGCGAGTGCGCGGCCATCGCTGACATCTCCTGCAACCGCAATGACGCGATGCCCGAGCTCTTCAATCATGTCGATAAGCATCAATCGAATGAGCGCCTCGTCCTCGACAAGGATGACGGATGCCTTGCTCATTGCTCGCTCTTGCCTCCCTTTGGGCGGTTAGGCTGCCTTCGCCGCCGCTCTCTCACACGAAATGTAGAAAAGTGGGCGGAACGCCTTTGTTCCGCGGGGCCATCAAGATTTGGCACCGCGCTTCTGTCCTGCCGATCACCGGATGGACTCGTCGGGAAAGCCACGACTCCCTGGCTAGCGCTGAGGAGAGCGCGGAATCTCCCATTGCTGGAGGCGATTGATTGACGCCTCCCGTTCGTGCTGGCCCAGCCAAATCGTGAGGAGAACCAGCGCGCCGGCGAGAGCGCCGATGCCGAAATACAGGTTCCTCATGCGCGGTGAATGCGGAGCGCCGGAAATGGTTCCTCGCACCGCAGCCTTTCGCTGCGCAGCTACGGCCGGATCGTCATATTCCCCGGCGGTCCCGGCGTTCGCAGCGGCTCCGCCAGCCGCGCGAACTCGCACAAGAGCGATCGTGTCTTGCGGGGGTCGATGATCTCCTCGACCCAGAATTTTTCGGCCGAGCGGAACGGCGAGCGCAGCTTGTTGAGGCGCTCCTCGATTTCCTTCAGCTTGGCCGCCCTGTCCTCTGCCGCGTCGATGTCGGCGCGGTAGGCAGCCTCGATGCCGCCTTCGAGCGGCAGCGAGCCCCAATAGGCCGAGGGCCAGGCGTAGCGGATCGAGAAGCGGTCCGCCGGTTGATGCACCACGCCGGCGACGCCGAAGGCGTTGCGCAGGATCACCGTGCACCAGGGCACCGTGGTCTGGTTGACCGCGGCCATGGCGCGGACGCCATGGCGGATGGTGGCCGCCTTCTCGGCATCCAGGCCGATCATGAAGCCGGGGCAGTCCATGAGATAGACGATCGGCAGATGGAAGGTCTCGGCGAAATCGACCCAGCGCACCACCTTCTGGCACGCATCCGCCGTCCATGAGCCGCCATAGTGAAAGCTGTCGCTGGCGAGCAGTAGCACCGCCCTGCCCTCGAGCCGCGCGAGCCCGGCGATGATCGGCCTGCCGAAATTCCTGGCGACCTCGAAGAACGAGCCCTTGTCGACGACGGACTCGATGATGGGGCGCATCTTGTAGACTTGCTTGCGGTTGCGCGGCACCGCGTTCATCAGCGCTTCTTCGCCGCGGTCGGGATCGTCGGTGCAGGGCAATGTCGGCGGCAGCTCGTAGACCGACGACGGCAGATAGGACAGGAAGCGGCGCGCGCAGGCAAACGCCTCCTCCTCGGTCTCGACGGCATGATCAATCGCGCCGGCGCGGGTCTGGATGTCGGCGCCGCCGAGATCCCCCTTCGAGAGGTCCTGTCCCAGCGCCTTCACAACCGGCGGTCCGGCGACGAACATCGCAGAGGACTTCGTCATGATCGAATAGTGGCTGGCGGCAAGACGCGCCGCGCCAAGGCCCGCGACCGAGCCGAGGCCCAGCGCGACTACGGGCACGCGGGACAGGTTTTCGGTCGTGAAGCGATACCAGCGCGTGCCGCCGATGCCGCCCGGCAGATTTGCGGCGCCCTTGGTCTCGATCGTCTTGACCGAGCCGCCGCCGCCCGAGCCTTCGATGATGCGGATGATGGGGAGGCGAAAATCGTGCGCCATCTCCTCAGCCATCAGCGGCTTGGCCGAGATCGACGCATCGGCCGAGCCGCCGCGCACGGTAAAATCGTCGCCGACGACGACCACGGTGCGCCCATCCATACGCGCGCGGCCGAACACGCAGTTGGCCGGCGTGACGTGCTTCAGTTCGCCCTTCGGATCGTACTCGCCGATGCCGGAGACGGCACCGATTTCGTGAAAGCTGCCTCTGTCGATCAGCTTGTCGATGCGCTCCCGAACAGTCAGCCGGCCCTGGTCATGCTGTCGCTTGACCTTGTCAACGCCTCCCATCTCCCGCGCGAAGGCTTCGCGCCGGGCGAGCTCGTCGAGTTCCGGCTTCCAGTTCATTCAATCCCCCCGGCGTGATCGGCTTGTTATTGTTTTGCACCGCCATCGCGATCGCCTTGCGCGCGAGACGATTGTTGAACACGTCGGCTTCCGCGCCTTCGACCAGACTGCCCAGCGACCGGCCGAGCTCAACCATCAGCGGCGCGACTTCCGCATGCAGCCGCTGCTCGTCATACATCGAAGACAAGAGGCCGATCGTGATGACCACGAAGGTCTGATATTGCGGCGACCAGATCGGCACCGCGAGCCCGTTGATGTGCGGGCTCCACAATCCGCAGGCCACCACATAGCCATGCTCGCGCAGGAACTGGCGGTTGGCCTCGATGCGAGGCTTCAGCGTCTTCGCGGCCTCGGGGGCTTCGCGTTCCATTTCCGCAAGCAAGGCATCGCCGACCTCTGGTGCCAGCGCCGCCGTGTAGGCCGCGCCCGCGGCGGTCGAGGCCATCGAGATGCGGCTGCCGGTGCCCTCATGCAGGCCGAGTGCGGCCGCCGAGCGTGCGAATTGCACATAGACGAGATGGAAGCGGTCCGGCACGACGAAGCCGACCGTGCCCGGCAGTTGATCGGCGACCTCCTGGAGGCGCTGCCGGATCATGCTGCGGAGCTGCGCGCCCTTCATCATCGAAGCGCTCATCGCCACCGCGCTCGGCCCGATCCGATATTTCTGGTCACGCGGCAGATAGACGAGCTGGCCCATGCGAGTCAGCGTGTGCGTGAGCCGCGATACCGTCGAGCGCGGCAGGCCGCAGCGATTGGAAATCTCGAGATTGCCGAGCCGGGCCTCGTGGCCCTCGAAGCATCGCAGCACGTCAAACGCGCGCGATACCACCTGGATGACATCACCTTCACCGGCATCGCCGGCGAGCATTCCTTGCCTACTCAAGCGCTCCGAACGTCGTCCCATGTTCCCTACCAAGCTGTGTTCCGCTGTGCGGAATTAAATTCCGCTTGAAGGACACGCTACCTCAGGCATTTTGCGACGACAACAAAAAGGCGATTGGCATGCCAGATATTCGAATTGTCACGGAGGTCGCGGGACGCGTGTGCGCGATTCCCGTGGAGGTTGGCGGAAGCGTCGCAGATGGCGATGACGTTGCAATCGTCGAAGCCATGAAGATGGAGATCCCCGTGTCCTCGCCCGCGACCGGCACGATCAAATCGCTTCTCGTGAAACTCGACGACGTCGTCGCCGAAGGCCAGGCCATCGCGATCGTCGCGAGCTGAAGCGCGCATCAAGCGCGTGGGTGAGCAATCTCTTTGTGGCCCATCCTTCGCGACGCCCGCATTCGGCGGGCTCCTCAGGATGCGGCCTATTTTCGCGGCAATTTCGTAGACCTCATGGTGAGGAGCGCCGCTCGCGGCGCGTCTCGAACCATGGGCCGCGCACTTTGCAATCGACAAGACGCCGGATGCGATTGACCTGCTCGTCGTCCGCGACAATCTGTCTGCCCGACTCTTCGCTGCGCGGTACGGCGTTGCCATCGCCGATTGCCGATGACATGATCCGATCCAAGCAAGAAAGTCTTCGCGGCAAGCGGAGACAATTGGAGGGAAACATGTTTCGTGGGCTGCTCATGCTCGCGCCTGCCTTGGTTGCGGGCTTTTCTTTTGCGTCTACACGCTATGTCTTCGCCGAAGACATCAAGCTGCCGCCGACCCTGACCTTCACCGCCTATGACACGGGAACCGCGGGCTTCAACATCGCGGTCGGCGTCGGCAAGATGATGAAGGACAAATACGGCACCGACGTGCGCGTGCTGCCGGCCGGCAATGACGTCGCGCGCCTCGCGCCGCTGCGCGCCAAGCGCGCGGCTTCCGCGGCGATGGGATCGGGCACCTACTTCGCGCAGGAAGGCGTGTTCGAGTTCGGTAGCAAGGAATGGGGCCCGCAGCCGCTCCAGATCCTGCTCTCGACCGTCGACTGCAATTGCGGCTCGCTTGGCGTCGCGGCGGACTCAGGCGTGAAGGAGCTCAGGGACCTCAAAGGCAAACGGGTCGGCTTCGTGGTCGGCTCGCCGGCGCTGAACCAGAACTCGCTCGCCGTGCTCGCCTTCGCCGGTCTGACGAAGGACGACGTCAAGGTCGTCGAGTTCGCAAGCTATGGCGCGATGTGGAAGGGACTGATCAACAACGACACCGATGCCTCCTTCGGCACCACCATCACCGGCCCCGCCAAGGAAGCCGAGACCTCGCCGCGCGGCCTGATCTGGCCGCCGCTGCCTGCCAAGGACAAGGAAGGCTGGGCGCGGATGCAGAAGGTCGGCTCGTTCTTCTTCCCGCAGCTTGCGACCTGCGGCGCCGGCATCTCGCCGGACAAGCCGATCGAGCTCGGCAACTACCCCTACCCGATCTTCGTCGCCTACGCCGCGCAACCAGCCGACCAGGTCTATGCGATGACCAAGGCGATGATCGCGAACTACGACGCCTACAAGGACTCCGCACCCGGCGCCGGCGGGCTCGCCGCAGAACGGCAGACCAAGAACTGGGTGGTGCCAGTACATCCCGGCGCGGTGAAAGCGCTGAAGGAGGCGGGGCAATGGACCGACGCGCAGGAGGCCCACAACAACAAGCTCTTCAAGCGCCAGGAGGTGCTCGCGTCCGCCTGGGCCGACTACGGCAAATCCAATCCGCCATCGGACGACAAGGCGTTCCTCGACGGCTGGATGAAGCTGCGCGCGGCCGCGCTCGCCAAGGCCGACATGCCGAACGGGTTCGACTGATCGTCACTTCTTGTTTGCGCATGATCTTCTCGGAAAACCGCTCCACACTTTTCCGGATCATGCTTTAGCCTGCCGCAGCAACGTTTGAGGAGAGCGCAGATGTCCGACAGCGCGGCAGCGCCGGCGAAGAAGATCGAATTCGAGGATCCGCATCTCGGCGCGGCGGCGGACTTGCAGGAAGCCGAGGTCACGCGCGTCCGCACACTGCAGGGCACGTGGCGCTGGGTGCTGATGGTCGCCACGGCGGCCACCATCCTGCTGTGCGTCAACCAGCAGTTCTCGCTGCGGTTCTTCATCGACCACACGCAGCTCAACACCGAATATTTCTACCTGCTGATCGCGCTGATGCTGCCGTTCACCTTCCTGATCTTCCCGGGATCGGAGACGGCGCCGCTCGACCGCATCCCCTGGTATGACCTGCTGCTGTTCGCGCTGACCTTCGGCTCGGCGATCTGGCTGATGCTGAACATCCGCAAAGCTGCGCAATTCGGCTGGGAGTTCGACGGCGCACCGGCCAACGTCGTCGCCGCCGGACTCGTGATGTGGTTCGTGCTGATGGAGGCGCTACGGCGCACCGGCGGCTGGAGCCTGTTGCTCAGCGTATTGCCCTTCACCTTCTATCCGATGTTTGCGGATTCCACCTGGCTCGGTCCGTTCCGCGGCACGCAATCGACGCTGCAGCAGACCACGTCCTATCACATGCTCTCGGGTGAAAGCCTGCTCGGAATCCCGATCCAGGCCTTTGCCGACACCGTGATCGGCTTCCTCGTGTTCGGCACCGCGCTGATGATGACGGGCGCCGGGAAGTTCTTCATCAACATCGCGTTCGCGATGTGCGGCACGTTCCGCGGCGGCGCGGCGAAGGTCTGCGTGTTCGCCTCCGGCCTGCTCGGCACAGTCGGCGGCAGCATCGTCTCCAACGTGCTCACCGCCGGCACGATGACGATCCCCGCCATGAAGAAGACCGGCTTCACGCCGTCCTATTCCGGCGCGATCGAGGCCTGCGCGTCGACCGGCGCCGTGCTGGCACCGCCGGTGTTGGGTGCCACCGCCTTCGTCATGGCGCAGTTCATGAACACGAGCTATGCCGACGTGGCACTCGCCGCGACGATTCCCTCCGTACTTTATTATGTCGGCCTGTTCGCGCAGGTCGACGCCTATGCCGCCCGCCACAAGCTGAAGGGCCTTCCGCGCACCGAGCTGCCGCGCTTCTGGGACGCCTTCAAGGACGGCTGGTATTATCTGTTCGTGATCGTCGTGCTCGTGGTGATGCTGCTCTACTTCAAGCGCGAGAGCCACGCGCCGTTCTATGCCTCCGTGCTGCTGGTGATCCTGCACCAATGGTCGGGGCCGGCGCCCTGGAAGCTCGGCAACACGCTCGTGCTCGCGGGCTCGATCGTGGCGACAGCAGCGATGTTCTGGTTCGGTGTGCTCAATGCCGCGCTGTGGGGCATGTGCCTGTTGGCGGTACTGAACGAGTTCTTTCCCGGCAAGAACTGGGGCGGCGCACGCTGGCTGCAATTCCTGGAGCTGAACGGCAAGACCTTCGTTGAGCTGATCGCGATCCTCGCCGGCTGCGGCCTCCTGATCGGCGCGTTCTCGCTCACCGGCGTGATCTCGAGCCTCGCCAATGATCTCCTCAGCATCGCGGGCGGCGATGCCTTCCTGCTGCTCATCATGTGCGCCGTGACCAGCCTGATCCTCGGGCTCGGGCTGACCACGACGTCCTGCTACATCTTCCTCGCCATCCTGGTGGCGCCGGCGCTGGAGAAGCTCGGGCTCAACAAGATGGCGGTGCATATGTTCATCTTCTACTGGGGCATGCTGTCCTCGATCACGCCGCCGGTCGCGATCGCCTCGTTTGCGGCCGCCGGGATCGCCGGCGCGCCCGCGATGAAGACCGGGTGGGAAAGCATGTGGGTCGGCAGCATCATCTACTTCATCCCGTTCTTCTTCGTGCTCAATCCGGCGCTGCTGCTCCAGGGCAATGATCCCTATCTGGAGGCGTTCGGGCTCACCGGGCTCGCCTGCTTCGGCATCGTCTTCATCTGCGGCGGCATCCAGGGCTACCAGGCCTTCGTCGGCGATCTCCGCGGCGCCGGCATGCTGGAGTGGCCGCTCCGCGTGCTGCTGGTGATCGGCGGCTTCGTGGTCGCAACCCCCGGCGGTGGGATCATGCCACTGTCGCAGATGCAGATCACGCTGTTGGGGCTCGCCATCCTGGCGCCGACGGTTCTGCTCGCCCTAGTGCTGGTCCGGCGGCAGCCTGCGGTGCCGGACGGGTTGCGCGTACCCTGATTGCGTTGCACAAAGAGAGGCGATGAAACCGCTATCGCCTCCCGCCTCCGCCTGGACCCGCTCGAAACCGCCCTTGCTGCGGTTTCTGGACAATTGTCTCAGCGAATTCTCCGCCGAAACCTCCGGCGCGGTCGCCGACTACATCCCCGAGCTCGGCAAGGCCGACCCTGCCTATTTCGGCATCAGCCTCGCGACGCTGGACGGCCACGTCTACGAAGTGGGCGACAGCCGGGTGCCCTTCACCATCCAGTCGATGTCAAAGCCGTTCGTGTTCGCGCTGGCGCTGGATCTGCTCGGGGCGGCGCGGGTCGAAAGCACGATCGGCGTCGAGCCGTCGGGCGATCCCTTCAACTCGATCCGGCTCAATGCCGAGAACCACCCGTTCAACCCGATGGTCAATGCCGGCGCGATCGCCTGCACCGGACTGATTCACGAGAGCAAGGGCGACGACGCCTTCGAGCAGATCCGCCTCGCGCTCGGACGTTTCGCCGGGCGCGATCTCGACGTCGACGAGGCCGTCTATACCTCCGAAAGCCAGACCGGCGACCGCAACCGCGCCATTGCCTATCTCCTGCGCACCAATGCCGTGATCAAGGACAATGTCGCCGCTGTGCTCGACGTCTATTTCCGGCAATGCGCGGTGCTGGTGACGGCGCGCGACATCGCGGTGATGGCGGCAACGCTCGCCAACCGCGGCGTCAATCCGGTCACCGGCGAGCAGGTGGTGACGCCATACGCGATCGCGCGGACGCTGTCGGTCATGACGTCGTCCGGCATGTACGACTATGCCGGCGAGTGGATCTACCGGATCGGCATCCCCGCCAAGAGCGGCGTCGGCGGCGGCATCCTCGCAGCCCTGCCCGCCCGCCTCGGGCTCGGCAGCTATTCGCCGCGGCTTGACAAGCACGGCAACAGCGTGCGCGGCATCAAGGTCTGCGAGGCGCTGTCCTCGCATTACGACCTGCACATGCTCAACCGCAGCGACGACGCCCGCAACGCCGTCATCGCCGACTACGACATCGGCAAGAGCCCGTCGCGGCGCGTGCGCCGTCCGCAGGAGCGCGAGATCCTGGCTGCCCATGAGCAGGAGGTGCGGGTCATCGAGCTGGTTGGCACGCTGTCGCTATCCGCAGTCGACTACGTGTCTCGGCGGCTGGCGGGGCGGCCGCGGCCGCAAATCGTGGTGTTCGACCTGCACCGCGTCACCTCCACGACGCGTGCCGGCGCGCGGCTGATTGCGGAGGCTTTTGAGGAACTGGCGGCGCTGAATGTCACGGTGGTCCTGTCCGGGTCAAGCGCGCCTCCCGGGAATGGAACAGCCTGCGCGAATGGACCGCCGAGCTGAAGAACGTTCGCGACTTCTACCTGCTCGACACCGCGATCGAATGGGCGGAAGACCAGATCGTCTATCGCTACGGAGGCTCGATCGACTTCCACGAGACCACCGAGCTTGCCGAGCAGCCCCTGCTCGCCGGCCTCGGCGAGGAGGAGCTGACGGATCTGGCCTCACTCTGCACCATCAGGACCTATCAATCCGGCGCGAAGATCCTGACCACCGGCGATCCGGCCGATGCCCTGTTCTTCCTGCGCAGCGGCGCCGTCCACGTCACGCTGCCCGACGGCGTGCGGCTGGCAACGCTGACCGCCGGCATGGCCTTCGGCGAGATGGCGCTCCTGGAGCAGACCCGCTCCGCCGACGTGTTCGCCGACATGGCCGCGACCGCGTTCGAGGTGCCATTGAAGGATTTCGAACGTTTCCGCAAGCAGCACCCGCGCGCCGGCGAGCGTATCATGCGCAATTTGGCGCAGCTCCTCGCCGATCGCCTGATCGTGGCCAACGCCAAGGTCGACATCCTGACGTCGATGTGAGGCCCTCCGGGATCTTCAGGCGCCTGTTTGTCTGCCGTCACCCATCGGCCTCGTCCTGCGGAGCGCGCTCTTGCGCGCGTCTCGAAGGACGGCCAGAGGCGAGATCCCGCCCGCGGCCATCCTTCGAGACGCCCGCTTCCAGCGGGCCCTCAGGATGAGGTCCATCAGATTGACCGCACGAAGGGATCGTCTAGCGGCTCGCGGCCTCGCTGAGCCGCCGGTTGATCCTGGCTGCGCTTTTCTTGAGCAGTTCGGACGGCGTCTGGCCGGTCGCCGCGCACAGGCAGGCCCAGTAGTAGATGACATCGCCGAGTTCATCGACGAGACCCGCCTGATCGAGCCAACCGTCGCGGAGGAGCTTCTTGATGTGGTCGGCGACTTCGCCGGACTCGCCGGCGAGGCCAAGACCGAGATAGGACAACCGCTCGTTCGACGGGTGCTCTTCGACTTTCGCAATGGTTGCGGCCCAGGCCGCATATTCATCGATCGTCATCGGCATCCCTCGCCGCTGCTGTCGGATCAGCCCACCACTTCGGTCACGGGCTGCAGATCGATCTCGAAGGTCTCGAGGAATTTCGAGGTCATGATGTAGAAGCCGACCGAGAGCTGCAGCTCGACCAGCGCGGCCGGCGTGAGCTTTGAGGCGATCGCCTTGAACGTCGCATCCGTCGGCTTGTTCAGCTTGACGATCTCGTCGGTGAAGGCGAGCGCGGCGCGCTGCGTCTCGTCGAAACAGCTCGCGGCCTGCCAGTTCACCAGCGCTTCGTTCTGCTCGTCGGTGACGCCGACATTCTTGCCGATGCGCTTGTGTGCGACGATCTCGTACGGCGCCTCGCACAGAATTCCGGTGCGCGTGATCGCGAGCTCGCGCACGATCGGATCGAGCTCGCCCTTGTGGCGGATGGCGCCGCCGAGCCGGCAGTACTGTTCAAAATAGCTCGGCGAATGCGCCATCATGCGGAAGATGTTGGCGTGGCGGTTCTTGTCGAGGATCTCGCGGGTGCGGTCGGATGCCTTGGACGGATCGCTGTAGTCGATGCGGGCCATGATTTTCCTGAGGATTTTGGCCGAAGAGTTTCCTTGAGGATTTTCCTCGGACTTTCGATGCTTTTTGTCGTTGTCGGCGAAAATTCCCGGAAACTGTATTCGCACGCCGACGCAGGAGCAACATTATCGAGTCAAATTGCCGCCGCATTGCTGATCGACCTTGGCACAGTCGATATTCGCCGCGTGGGGACAAATCGCGGCGAATACTCGAAGTGGGGTGTTCCGAGTAAAAATAATTGGCCATCGATTGCGCAGCGCGCGCAACGATGAGTCACGCCCAAGTCTAGGGAGAAAAAGGCATGAGGGAAGCCACCAGGAGGGCGGCCTCGGGAGCGCTCGCGCATATGCTGGCGGTGACGGCGATGCTCGTCATCGCCAGCATATTGTTCTACGGGCGTTAGCGTTAGTATGAGTGTTTTCGTCATTCCGGGGTGGCTCTCGCACAAGCCAGGCCCAGAATCCCGTTCCAGGTTCGGTCCTTCTGGACCGCCCCCGAATGACGAATCCTACTACGCCTTCTTGGTGAAGAACGGCACGAGCTTGCCGGCAAAGGACTTGAAGCTCGCATCGACCTCATCGCCGATGGCAAGACCGGCCTCGCCGTGCGCCATCATGCGAAAACCCTCGGCGCAATCGACCAGCAGGATGTTGTAGGGCACGTGCGCGCGCGTCTCGGGCGTGGCGGCGCGGCAGACCAGCGAGGTCGCATAGACCCTGCCCTTGCCGCTTGCGTGCTGCTGGCGCGGATTGGCAGCTCCGCAAGCCGCGCAGAAGGCGCGGTGAAAATATTGCACATGGCCGCATGAGCCGCAGGTCTGGTACGTGATGGCCTCTTCGCCCCTGGTCCAGTCGCCAATTCGCTCGTTGCTGCTCATCGCACCTGCTCCAGGAACATGCTGACATGCGAGGACAGCACGCCGCCATCACCGTGCAGCAGCGCAATTGAGGCGTCGCGCACCTGGCGATTCGCCGCCCGCCCCGTCATCTGCAGATGCGTCTCGACCAGATGCGCCATGGCGCCGCCGACGCCACAATGGCCGTAGCTGAGAAGGCCACCATGGGTGTTGAGCGGCATTGCCCCGTCGCGGCCGAAATGCCCGGCGCGCACCCGCGCCGCCGCCTCGCCGCGACCCGCAAGCCCGAGGTCTTCCAGCAGCATCGCGAGCGTGATGGTAAAACTGTCGTAGACGGCAGCGTAGCGCACGTCCGAGATCGCAAGGCCCGTCGCCTCCTTGGCGCGCGCGATGGAGATCTCGGCGCCAAGCTCGCTCAGGGCAGGTGCCGCCGTGACATGCTGATGCGTGTGAGCCTGGGCGCAGCCGCGAATGCGCACCCCGGCCGCGCCCGTCCGCTCGCGGCTGACGACGAACGCCGCGCCGCCATCGGACACCGGACAGCAGTCGAGCAGCTTCAGCGGCATCGCCACCGGCTTCGAGGCCATGACGTCGGCGACCGTGATCGGCTCGTGAAATTGCGCACCGGGATGCGTGCAGGCATGCTCGCGCATCAGCACCGCGAACTCGGCAAGGTCTTCTTCGCTCACGCCGTATTCGTGCATGTAGCGTGAGGCGACGAGGCCGTAATAGGCGGGGATGGTCGGCCCCAGCGGCACCTCGTAGTCGGGATGACCGACCTGAGCCAGCGCCTGGATCGAGGCATCGCGGCTCTGTCCTGTAAGACGGTTCTCGCCGGCCACCACGAGCACATGCCGCACCACGCCGGCCTCGACGAGATGATGCGCGAGCATCGTCATCGCCAGCCCCGTGGCGCCGCCGACCTGCACAGCATGAGCATAAGAAGGACGAATGCCGAAGTGCTCGGCGAACACGGTCGCCAGCATGATGTGCGGTGAGACGGTCGAATAGCCGCAGAGAATGCCGTCGATCTCGGCGCGCTTGAGCCCGGCATCGTCGATCGCGAGCTGGGCAGCCCTGCTCATCAGGTCGAGCGAGGACGAGCCTTCGTGCTTGCCGTAGGGTGTGAGGCCGACGCCGGTGATGAAGCTCATGGGATCAACCTCCCTGTCGTCATTCCGGGGCGCGACGACGTCGCGAGCCCGGAATCCATCGTTCAGCATGTTCAGGAGATAAATGGATTCCGGGCTCGCGCCCCAAATGGGCGCGCCCCGGAATGACGAATGAGAGAGCCTTTGCCATCGCTTGCCCCTACTCCGGGAAAGAACGTGTAACACCATCGCTGACCATGGCCGCAATCTCGTCTGCGGCGTACCCGATCTCTCGCAAGATCTCCGCGCCGTGCTCGTTGAGCCGTGGCGCGAGTCGAACCGGCTCGGCCTCGGTCTCCGACCAGCTCGCGGTGACCTTCATGCTGCGGATCGGGCCTTCGGTCGGATGCTCGACGACGGGGAAAAAGCCGGTCGCCTCCAGGTGCTCATCGTGCAGGATCGACGCGAGGTCGTGCATCGGCATCACCGGCACGTCGGCTTTGGTGAGCAGCTCGATCCATTCGCCCGTGGTGCGCGTCTCGAAGATGCGCGCGAGCTCGGCGTAGACGACGTCGATACTGGCGGCGCGGCCGGCGAAGGTGGCAAACTTCGGATCGGCGCGCAGGTCATCGCGCTCCGTGGCCTTGAAGAAGTTCTCCCACTGCTTGTCGTTGTAGACGATGACGCTGAGATAGCCGTCTGACGTCTTGTAAGGTCTGCGGTCGCGCGAGAGGTGGCGGGCATAGCCGCCCTTGTCGAGCGGCGGCTCGTAGGTCAGCCCGCCCATGTGATCACCCATGACGAAGCCCGCCATGGTTTCGAACATCGGGATGTCGACGCGCTGGCCGCGCCCGGTACGGTCGCGATGCACGAGGCTGGCGCAGATCGCGCCGACGGCGGTTAAGCCCACGATGCGGTCGACCAGCGCATTGGGCACGTAGCGCGGCACGCCGTCGCCGGTCTGCGCCATCAGCGCCGGCAGCGCGGTGGCACCTTGAATCAAATCGTCATAGGCGGGCTTGGCCGCATAGGGCCCGTCCTGGCCGAAGCCGAACACGCCGGCATAGACCAGGCGCGGATTGATCTCGGAGACGACGTCATAACCAAGTTGCAGCCGCGCCATGGCCTGCGGGCGGACGTTGTAGACGAGGACGTCTGCCCCCCTCAGCAGCCGCAGCACGGCCTCCCGGCCGGCGGGCTTCTTGAGGTCGAGGCAGATCGAGCGCTTGCTGCGATTGGTGTTGAGGAACACCGGCCCCATGCCGGCATGCCGCATCGGGCCGATCAGACGGGTGACGTCACCCTCGAGCGATTCCACCTTGATGACATCGGCACCGTAGTCGCCGAGCATCTGGGTCGCATAGGGCCCCATCAGCACGGTCGTCATGTCGATGACCTTGATGCCCGCTAAAGGCCCCATCGTTCACTCCCGATTGCGCGGGCTCAGCTATCGGCCCGCGATTTCGGTCCAGCTAACGGCAGCGGCGCGGCGCGAGCAAGGGCGGAGAACGTATGCCCGCATGCACCGCGCGGCGGCAGAGGCGCTATTTCTTCTGGCGGGATTCGCGGATCTTCAGCAGCCGCTCGAGTTCTTCGTTCTGCTGGTTGATGCGATCGGCGATGCGTGCCTCGCTCTGCTCGCCGGAAGCGGCGGCGGCCTGCTCGATGAGCTGCCTGATATTGCCTTCGAGGATCGCAATGCGATCGTTGATTTCGTCGAGTGAAAGTGACGTGTCATTGCTCATGATGCGAATCCTGTAAAATCAATCAAGAGCAGTAGGGTGGGCAAAGCGCAGCGTACCCACCATGACTTAACGCAAAGATAAAGGTGGGCACGGCGCATTGCGCCTTTGCCCACCCTACGAAAGCTTACTTCAACGGCTCCAGCACGGAAACGTAGTTGGCGACGGCGGCGCCGCCCATGTTGAAGATGCCGCCGAGCTTGGCGTTCTTGAGCTGCATGCCCTCGGGGGCCTGGCCCGCAAGCTGCATCGCGGTCATCACGTGCATCGAGACGCCGGTGGCACCGATCGGATGGCCCTTGGCCTTCAGGCCGCCGGACGGATTGACCGGCAGCTTTCCGTCCTTGAGCGTCCAGCCTTCCTTGATGGCGCGGGCACCCTGCCCCTTCGGCGTCAGACCCATCGCTTCGTACTCGATCAGCTCGGCGACCGTGAAGCAGTCATGGGTCTCGACGAAGGACAAGTCGGAGAGCGAGATTCCGGCCTTCTCCAGCGCGCGCTGCCAGGCAACCGTGCAGCCCTCGAACTGGAGGATGTCGCGCTTCGACATCGGCAGGAAATCCTGGGCATGCGCGGTGGCGCGGAAGCCGATCGACTTGCCCATGCCCTTGGCTATCTCGGCGTCGGCCAGCACCAGCGCCGCGGCGCCGTCCGAGACGAGCGAGCAGTCGGTGCGCTTCAGGGGTCCCGCGACAAACGGGTTCTTCTCACTCTCGGCGCGGCAGAACTCGAAGCCGAAATCCTTGCGCATCTGGGCGAAGGGATTGGCGACGCCGTTCTTGTGGTTCTTGGCCGCGATCAGCGCCAGCGCATCGGACTGATCGCCGTATTTCTGGAAATAGCCGCTGGCGATCTTGCCGAACACGCCGGCGAAGCCGCCGACGGTGTCGCCATCCTCGGGCAGATAGGACGCCTTCAACAGGTTCTTGCCGATCTCCGGCCCCGGCGTGCGCGTCATCTGCTCGACGCCGACGACCAGCACGATCTTGGCAGCCCCTGCGGCGATCGCGCGCAGTCCCTGGTGCACTGCGGCGGAGCCGGTCGCGCAGGCGTTCTCCACGCGGGTCGCCGGCTTGAAGCGCAGATGCGGGTCGGCCTGGAGCACCAGCGAGGCGGTAAAATCCTGCGGCGAGAAGCCGGCGTTGAAATGGCCGAGCACGATCTCGTCGACGTCGGAGGCGGCAATGCCGGCGTCCGCCAGCGCCTCATTGGCGACGCGGGTGACGAGGCTTTCGACGGTCTCGGTGTCGAACTTGCCGAACGGCGTATGCGCCCATCCGACGATGCTGGCGGTCATGGTCAATCTCCCTAGGTCTTACCTGACCTAAGTCTTAGCCCATCGATCGCAAGACTTCACGCGGCTTTCAGGGCCTCCAGGGTGCGCTGGCAGATGGCAGTTATGCCGGCCCAGTTCCCGGCCCTGATCTCCGCCGTCGGGCACAGCCAGGACCCGCCGACCGCCACCACATTGGGCTCGGCAAGCCAGGTCGCGGCATTGGCCTCCCCGACGCCGCCGGTGGGACAGAACCGCACGTTCGGGAACGGACCGCCGAGCGCCCGCAGGCCCTTGATGCCGCCGGCCTGCTCGGCCGGGAAGAACTTTGCGAGGTCGAAGCCCGCCGCCAGGGCCATCATCAGCTCGGACGCGGTCGCGATGCCCGGCGCGAACGGCAAGGCGCTGTCGGCTGCGGCCTTCAGCAGATCGGGGGTCAGGCCCGGGCTGATGCCGAACTTGACGCCCAGCTTCTCGACGCGGGCGAAGTCGGCCGGATTGAGGATGGTTCCGATGCCGACGATCGCCTCGGGCACCTCTGACATCATCGCCCTCGCTGCCTCGATCGCAACGGGGGTGCGCAGGGTCACCTCCAGCGTGCGGACGCCCCCGGCGACCAGCGCACGCGCCAGCGGCACGGCATCCTGGATACGCTCGATGGTGAGGACGGGGATGACAGTCGCGGCCTTGAACAGCGCGACGAGTTGGTTCTGTTGGGCAGTCGTGGTCATCGCGTGAATCTTGGCTTTCGTTTCACTTGGTCGCTTATCACTTGGTCGCTTGGCGTGAGGTCGCCGGCCGGTGCCGTTTCTTCGGCGGCATGGCATAGCCCGGAATGATGGCGCCGGGATAGCAGATCACGAGGCTCGCGAGACGGTGACCGGCCTGGGCAGCCTCGACCGGATCGGAACCGGCGAGCCGGGCCGCGATATAGGCCGCGGCAAAGCTGTCGCCGGCCGCGGTGGTGTCGACCACCGGCTTGGTCATCGGCTCGGCACGGATCTCGCTCGTCCCGCCGGGAAAGCGCAGCAGGCTGACGGGCTCGGCGAGCCGGAACACAAGTTCTGGCGCCGGAATGCGCGCCATCAGCTGGTCATGGCTCTCGCCGGGATAGAGCGCGAGCAAATCCTCGGTCGAGGTCAGTACGATATCGGCTGTCGCAAACGCCGCATCGAAGACCTCGCGAGCGACGTCGCGATCCGGCCAGCCGCGCGCGCGGAAATTGGTGTCGAACACGAAGCGGGTGCCGAGCAGCCGCGCGCGCTTGATCGCCGCGAACAGGCGCTCGCGCCCGGCCGGATCGTAGATCGAGAGCGTGATCGCCGAGAGATAGATGATGTCGTAGCTCATCAACGAGTTGAGGATCTCCTCCGTCTCCGGAATATCCATCAGCCGGCGCGCCGCCGCGCTGTCGCGCCAGTGGAAGAACTGGCGCTCGCCCTTGGCATCTAGCTGGATCATGTAGAGGCCCGGCAGCTTGCCCGGCAGTCGCACGACGCGCCTGGTGCCGACGCCCTCCGCGGCCCAGGCCGCGACCATTTCCTCGCTCAAGGCGTCATCGCCGAGCGCGGTGAAATAGTCGACCTTGACCTCGAGCCGCGCCAGATAGACCGCCGTGTTGAGGGTGTCGCCGCCGAAGCCGCGCGAATAGAGGCCGCCGCCCTGCCCGCTGGATTGTCCGGCAGACTGTCCACCTTGGGCCTGCCTGAGCTCGACCATGCACTCGCCGATGCAAGCAACGCTCGCCATCTGTCGACCCACACTGTTCACCGGTTTACGTCAGGCGACGAAGTTGCCGCCAAGCTCGTCTTCGATGTGAATGCGGATGATATCGTCGAAGCTCTGCTCGGCGGTGGTGAAGCCTAGCTCGCGCGAGCGCTTCGCATCGAAATTGCGCGGCCAGCCGCCGACGATGCCGACGATGAAGGGATCCGGCTCGCGCTTGATGCGCGCGGCGACTTTCTCGCCAGCGACGCGCTTCAGGGCGGCAATTTGCTCGCCGACGGTTGCGGACAGGCCGGGCATGGTGAGGTTGCGGCGCGGACCGACAGCGGCGAGATCCATCGTGCCGGCATGGAGCAGGAAGCCCACGGCAGAGCGCGGCGTGGCGTGCCAGTGGCGGACGTCCTCCGAGACCGGCAGGATCGCCTCCTTGCCGGCAAGCGGCTCGCGCAGGATGTTGGAGAAGAAGCCGGATGCCGCCTTGTTGGGCAGGCCGGGCCGGATGCAGATGGTCGGCAGGCGGATGCCGATGCCGTCGAGGAAGCCGCGGCGCGAATAGTCGGCGAGCAGCAGTTCGCCGATCGCCTTCTGGGTGCCGTAGCTGAGCAACGGCGTGTGGAAGAACTCGTCGCCGATCGCGTCCGGGAACGGCGCGCCGAACACCGCGATCGAGGACGTGAACACCACGCGCGGCTTGTAGCCGCCGCCCGCAAGGCGGATGGCGTCGAGCAGCATCCGCGTGCCGTCGAGATTGATGCGGTAGCCTTTGTCGAAATCGAGCTCGGCTTCGCCGGAGACGATGGCGGCGAGATGGAAGATCACGTCCGGACGGCCCGCGATCAGCTTCTCGGCCGCGCCCGGCACGGCGAAGTCACCCGACACGGTCTCGACGGGAAAGCCGGCGTTTTCCGGCTTCTTCGGCTCGACCACGTCATGCATGGTCAATTTTGTGATGTCGCTCTTGCCGAGGCGGCCGTCGCGCAGCAGCCGTTCACAGAGTTTGCGGCCGACCATGCCGGCAGCGCCGAGAACCAGAATGTGCAAGAGCCTACTCCTTCTTATTGGTTAGAGAACGCGTCGCGCTTGGTACTTTCTCTTCGTACGTTTTCTTGGCGCGTTCTCATGGCAGGCCCGCAGGTCACTCCTTCACGGCGCCGGTCATCGCCGACACATAGTGCTCAACGAAGAAGGCGTAAAGGATGACGAGCGGCAGCGAGCCGGCCAGCGCTCCCGCCATCAGCGAGCCCCAGCGGTAGATGTCACCGTCCACGAACTCGTTGACGATCGCGACCGGCACGGTCTTGTTGCTGGTCGATTGCAGGAAGGTCAGCGCGTAGATGAACTCGTTCCAGCACAGCGTGAAGCAGAAGATGAAGGCCGAGATCAGGCCGGGCACCGCGAGCGGCAGCACGATCTTGATCAGGATTTGCCAGCGGCTCGCCCCGTCGATCAGCGCGCACTCTTCGAGCTCGAACGGGATGGTCTTGAAATAGCCCATCAACAGCCAGGTCGAGAACGGGATCAGGATCGTCGGATAAGTCAGGATCAGCGCCAACGGCGAGTCGAACAGGCCGTACTGGAACACGACGGTGGCGAGCGGAATGAACAGGATCGACGGCGGCACGAGATAGGCGAGGAAGATCAGTCCCCCGACGAGATTTGCTCCCTTGTAGCGCAGCCGCACGATGGCATAGGCGGCCAGCACGCTGGCGAAAATCGAAAGCACCGTCGCGCAGACGGCGACGTACATCGTATTCCAGAGCCAGTGCGGGTAGTAGCTCTCGAACAACAGCTTGTGGAAGTGCTTGAACGTCGGATTCCAGGTCCAGAACGGATTGTACCGTTCGAGGTCGAGCAGCTGGTCGTCGGGCTTCACCGACGTCAGCGCCATCCAGTAGAACGGGAACAGCAGGATGAAGACGATGATCGCGAGCGGCAGATAGAGCGTCACGATCCTGCGCGGCACCGACTGCAGATAGCTCATGCCCTCGCTGTGATCGGCACGCGCCGGCGTCGATATGACGGCCTTGAGATCGACTTTCGAGGCAGGAAGATCAGTCATTGCTTTCTCCCTGTTGCCACTTGCGCCGCTGCAGACCGAACCAGGAGACCATGATCGCAGCGAGCAGGAACGGAATCATGGCGCTCGAGATCGCGGCCCCCTCGCCCAGCTGCCCGGCGATGATCGCGCGCTGATAGGACAGGGTCGCCATCAGATGAGTGGCGTTGACCGGGCCGCCGCGGGTCATCGCCCAGATCAGCTGGAAGTCGGTAAAGGTGAAGAGCACCGAAAACGTCATGACGACGGCAATGATCGGCGTCAGCAGCGGATAGGTGATGTGCCGGAACATCTGCCAGCGCGACGCGCCGTCGAGGGTTGCAGCCTCATAGAGCGACGGCGAGACGGTCTGCAGCCCCGCCAGCAGCGTGATCGCCACGAACGGAACGCCGCGCCAGACATTGGCGAAGATCACGCAGATGCGTGCCCAGGTGGTGTCGCCCAGGAAATTGATGTTCTGACTGATCAGTCCGAGATGCTTCAACGACCAGGAAATGATTGAGAATTGCGAGTCGAAGATCCACCAGAAGGCGAGCGCCGACAGCACCGTCGGAACGATGAAGGGAATGAGGACCATTGCGCGCAGCATCGCCTTGAAAGGCATGTGCTCGTTCAACAGCAGCGCGAGGTACAGCCCAATGCCGAATTTGAAGGCGCTGGCGACGAAGGTGTAGAGCAGCGTGTTGGTCACCGACAACCAGAAGATGGCGTCGTCCCAGAGCCACTCATAGTTCTCGGTTCCGATAAACTGCCCGACCCTGCCGATGCGGGTGTCCGTGAAGGACAGCCAGATGCCGAGCCCCAGCGGATAGGCCAGGAAGAAGATCAGGAACGCCATGGCCGGCAGCATGAACCAGAAGCCGAGCCAGTTGCGATTGTGTTTGAGCTGGGTCCAGGCATTGACCTCGCTCATCTGAGGCTTGGCCCGGGGAACTACGACATCAGCCATGCCCGATATCCCTGATCGAAGTGTTGACGAGCGGGCGGCCAGACTGCCGCCCGCTCCGTGACCCTCAGCGATAGATGCGCTTCAGCTGACGCTCGGCTTCCACCATCGCGCCCTTCGCATCCTTGGAGCCGGTGCAATAGTTGGCGAACATGTCGACGACGATGAAGTCGGCGATCGCAGTTGCCGCCTTCTCGCCGACCGTGCCGACGCCGGACGCCGGCAGGGTGCGCTTGGAGGCCTGGGAGAACACGAAGTTCTTGGGATCCGCCGTCCAGATCGGCGCCGACTCATAGGCGTTCAAGGTCTGCGTCAGATAGCCTTGCGCGCCATCCAGCCACTTCTCGTAGTTTTCCTTCTCCAGCATGAAGGCGACGAAGGCCTTCGCCGCGTTCGGATATTTGGTGAAGTTGAAGGCGAGGATCGGCAGCGCAAGCTGCAGCTCGGTCGGCTTGCCGATCGGCCCTACCGGCCAAAGCGCGTGATAGGTGTCCTCGGCAAGCTCCTTCTTGGTCGGATCGGTCTTGGCGGCCACGTAGATCGAGATGCCGTTCGCCGTGCAATAGAGCTCGCCGGCGAGGAACGCCTTGTTGTTGGAGGAATCGTTCCAGGACGGCGTGCCCGGGATGAAGCTCTCGTACAGCGCCTTGCAATATTCCAGCGCCTTTGCCGTCTCCGGCGAGTTGATGATGATCTTGTCGTTCTGGTCGACCGTGTAGGCGCCGTGCCCCCACAGCACCCAGTGCAGCCACGAATTGGCGTCGCCCGACGCATGGCCGAGAGCGAAGCCGGCCGGCGTGTTGTTCGCCTTGAGGGCCTTGCACATCTCGAGGAAGCTGGGGAAGTCCTTCGGGAACTCCTTGAAGCCCGCCTTGTCGAGCGCCGACTTGCGGTAGGTCATGTAACCGCCGTTGGTCGCGACGGGAATGCCGAGCCAGTCGTCGCCGAGCTTGCAGGTCTTGGCGGCCGCATCCGTCCAGCCGCCATATTTCTTGCCGAGATAATCGGCGACGTCGTTCATCTTCAGCACTTTGGTGGGGAAGAGCTGCGGCAGCGTGTGCAAGCCCCAGGCGAGATCGAGCCCTGAGCCGGTATTGGCCGCAACCGACGCCTTCGGCTGCACGTCCTCGAAGGATTCGCTGAACACGTTCATCTCGGTGCCGGTCGCAGTCTTGAACGCCGCGACCATTGCGTTGAACGCATCGTCCTCCTGCGGCACGAAACGCTTCCAGCGCATCACGGTCAGCTTGGCGCCCGGCTCCGCCTTCCACGGCGAGCTCTGCGCCCAGGCCTTGGCGAACTCGAACAGTGCCGGCCCAGTCAGCACGCCGGTGGCAGCCAGAGCCGTTCCGCCTTGAAGCAGAGTCCGGCGGGTAAAGTCTTGCATGTCGTCCTCCCTGTGATGCTTTTTATTGTCTTGCTATGGTCTTGCGCTACGCGTTCAGCCGCTTGCCGGTCGCCTCGTCGAACAAGTGGACCAGGGCCGGATCCGGCTTCAGCCGGACCTTGTCGCCCGGGTTGAACTGATGTCGCTCGCGGAAGACCGCGACGACCTGCTCGCCGCCGATCTTCGCGAACACCTGCGTTTCGGAGCCGGTCGGCTCGACCACGACGATCTCGGCCTCGGCGCCATCGTCGGCGATCGTGAAGTGCTCGGGCCGCACGCCATAGACCGCAGGACGGCCGTCGGAGGCGGTCGGCGCGGTCTTGAGCGGCAGCTTGACGCCGTTCGGTCCCTCGAAGACGGCAACGCCGTTCGTGCGCACATGGCCTTTCAGGAAGTTCATGGCCGGGGAGCCGATGAAGCCGGCGACGAACTGGTTGTCCGGCTTGTCGTAGAGCTCGAGCGGCGTGCCCATCTGCTCGACGATGCCGTCATGCATGACGACGATCTTGTCGGCCATCGTCATGGCCTCGATCTGGTCGTGGGTGACGTAGACGGTGGTCGTCTTCAGCCGCTGGTGCAGCTCCTTGATCTCGGTACGCATGGCAACGCGCAGCTTGGCGTCGAGGTTCGACAGCGGTTCGTCGAACAGGAACACCTGCGGATCGCGCACGATGGCGCGGCCCATGGCGACGCGCTGGCGCTGGCCGCCGGAGAGCTGCCGCGGATAGCGTTCGAGCAGCGGCGACAGCGCGAGAATTTCAGCGGCGCGCTTGACGCGCTTGTTGATCTCGTCGGAGCTCGCGCCGCGCAGCTTGAGCGAGAAGCCCATGTTGTCCCCAACCGTCATGTGCGGGTACAGCGCGTAGTTCTGGAACACCATCGCAATGTCCCGCTCCTTGGGCTGGACATTGTTGACGACGCGATCGCCGATCGAGATCGTGCCCGAGGTGATGTTCTCGAGGCCGGCCAGCATGCGCAGAAGCGTCGACTTGCCGCAGCCGGAGGGGCCAACCAGGACGACGAACTGACCGTCCTCGATCGGAACCGTCACGCCGTGCAGGACTTCAAAATTGCCGAACGATTTCCGCACGTCGCGGATTTGCACAGACGACATCTAGCTCCCTCCTCACGAATCCACGACGCCCCTAGCGCCGCGACCGTCTTGTTCTTTCAGGCTTCACCGACCGAAGCCCGATCTTAACGGGCGACATTGTCGGCAGTTTGTGCGGTTTTGGCAATTTGTCTTTGGTTAGTATTTGCTGGTAGCGCTGTCAACGTTCCTTTGTTTGCGGGAGGGCCTGTGCTATGAGCAGCAAATGGGTCGAAAGCGCACCAAGTCAGGCAAAATCCGGCTGGCGGAAGTCGCCGAGCTTGCCGGCGTCAGCCCGATCACGGCCTCCCGCTTCTTCCGCAATCCCGAGGCCTTGTCGGTCGCCAAGCGGGCCCGGGTCGAAAGCGCCGCCAAGGAGCTCGGCTATGTGCCGAACCTCGCGGCGCGCGCGCTGGCCTCGCAGCGCACCGAGGTGATCGGCGTCCTGATCCCCTCGCTCACCAACAACGTGTTCTCGGACGTGCTGCGCGGCATCTATGATGCCTCCGAAGGCAGCCGCTATTCGATCCAGCTCTCCAACACCCGCTACAGCATCCTCCAGGAGGAGAGACTGTTGCGGCTATTTCTGGCGCAGAAGCCGGCCGGGCTGATCGTCACAGGGATCGACCAGACCGCGGAATCACGCGCGATGATGGAGGCGGCCGACTGCCCGATCGTGCAGATCATGGAGCTCGGACCTAGTCCCGTCGACATGATGATCGGCTTTTCGCACTATGATGCAGCGCGCGCGGCGGTTGCGCACCTGTTCGCGCAGGGCTGTCGCCGGATTGGATTCGTGGGGGCGCGCATGGACCCGCGGGTGCAGCGGCGGCTCGACGGCTATGTCTCGGCCATGAAGGACACCGCGCTGTACGAGCAGCGTCTCGTCGTCACGACCGCCACACCGACCTCGGTGACGCTCGGCGGCGCCCTGTTCGCCGATCTGCTGGCGCGGGAGCCTGGCATCGATGGGGTGTTCTGCGCCAACGACGACCTCGCGCTCGGCGTGCTGTTTGAATGCCGTCGCCGGGAGATCGAAGTGCCCGAGCAGATCGCGATCGTCGGCTTCAACGATCTCGAATTCATGGCAAGCACCGTCCCCACCCTGACCAGCGTGCGCACCAACCGCTATGAGATGGGCCGCACCGCCGCCACGATGCTGGTCGAGGCGATCGAAGGACGGCGACCGGAGGAGCCGGTGCTCGATCTCGGCTTCAAGGTGATCGAACGGCAGAGCTCGCTGGCGCAGCGCGCGGAGAGCCAGCCAATGGTGTCCGAGCTGGTGGCGGATCGAACAAAATGATAGCGTTACCAACCGCCCATGACTAGTATCGCACTTGTGAGGAAATGACCCGCCAGCGGCGGCAAACGATCCATCGTCCGCGCCGTTGGGCATCGCACAAGCCGACAACGCAAGACCGACGCCAGTGCGTTTGCATTGCAGGAGAGACCAATGACAAAAAAACCAACCAACGGGCATGCGCCCGCCAGCAACGGCAGTCGCCGGCACCTTCGTTCCCAGGAATGGTTCAACAACCCGCATAATCCCGGCATGACCGCGCTCTATATGGAGCGCTATCTCAATTACGGCCTCACCCGTGCCGAGCTGCAATCCGGCAAGCCGATCATCGGCATCGCGCAAACCGGCAACGACCTCTCCCCCTGCAACCGCCACCATATCGAGCTCGCCCATCGCGTCCGCGAAGGCATCCGCGAGGCCGGCGGCATCGCGATGGAATTTCCAACCCATCCGATCCAGGAGACCGGCAAGCGCCCGACCGCGGCGCTCGATCGCAACCTCGCCTATCTCGGCCTGGTCGAGATCCTGTACGGCTATCCGCTCGACGGCGTCGTACTCACCACCGGCTGCGACAAGACCACGCCGGCCTGCATGATGGCGGCCGCCACCGTGAACCTGCCGGCGATCGTGCTGTCGGGCGGCCCGATGCTCAACGGCTGGCACGACGGCGAGCGCACCGGCTCCGGCACCATCGTCTGGAAGTCGCGCGAGCGGCTCGCCGCCGGCGAGATCGACTATGAGGAGTTCATGGAGATCGTGGCGTCGTCGGCGCCCTCGGTCGGCCATTGCAACACCATGGGCACCGCCTCGACCATGAACGGGCTTGCCGAAGCCCTGGGCTTCTCGCTGCCGGGCTGCGCGGCGATCCCGGCGCCCTATCGCGAGCGCGGCCAGATCGCCTACGAGACGGGCAAGCGCATCGTCGAGATGGTCTGGGAGGATCTGAAGCCCTCGGACATCCTGACCCGCAAGGCGTTCGAGAACTGCATCGTGATCAACTCGGCGATCGGCGGCTCGACCAACGCGCCGATCCACATCAACGCGCTGGCGCGCCACATCGGCGTGGAGCTGTCGATCGACGACTGGCAGAAATACGGCCACGACGTGCCGCTGCTCGTCAACATGCAGCCGGCCGGCTTCTATCTCGGCGAGGAATTTCACCGCGCCGGCGGCATACCGGCTGTGGTGCGCGAGCTGATGCAGCACAAGCGCATCCATGAGGACGCGGTCACGGTCAACGGCCGCGGCATTGGCGAGAACTGCAAGGATGCGCCCAAGCCCGACAACGACGTGATCTGGAATTACGACAAGCCGCTGGTGAAGGACGCCGGCTTCCTTGTGCTGAGAGGCAACCTGTTCGACTCCGCGATCATGAAGACCAGCGTGATCTCCAAGGAGTTTCGCGACCGCTACCTCAGCAACCCGAAGGACCTCAACGCCTTCGAGGGCCGCGCCATCGTGTTCGAGGGGCCCGAGGACTATCACGAGCGGATCGACGATCCCTCGCTCGACATCGACGAGCGCTGCGTGCTGTTCATCCGCGGCACCGGCCCGATCGGCTATCCCGGCGGCGCCGAGGTCGTGAACATGCAGCCACCCGCGGCGCTGATCAAACGCGGCATCCTGTCCCTGCCCTGCATCGGCGACGGCCGCCAGTCCGGCACCTCGGGCTCGCCGTCGATCCTCAACGCCTCGCCGGAAGCCGCCGCCAATGGCGGGCTCGCGATTCTCAAGACCGGCGACAAGGTGCGCATCGACCTCAACAAGGGCAGCGCCAACATCCTGATCTCCGACGACGAGGTGAAGAAGCGCCACGCCGAGCTGACGGCCAATGGCGGCTTCAAGCATCCGCCGAACCAGACGCCCTGGCAGGAGATCTATCGCAACACCGTCGGCCAGCAGTCGACCGGGGCCTGCATGGAGCTCGCCACGCGCTATCAGAACGTCGCCGGCACATTCGGTGTGGCGCGGGATAATCACTAGCGAGAATCGTCATTCCGGGATGCGCCGCAAGGCGCAGGCCCGGAATCCATACCCCGATCGTGGTTATGGATTCCGGGCTCGCGGCCGCGCCGCGCCCCGGAATGACGCCAGTATTCAAAGGAGAAGAAAAAAATGGCAGACCGCCTCAAGGGAAAACGCGCCGTTGTCACCGCCGCAGCCGCGGGCATCGGGCGTGCATGCGCAATCGCATTCGCGCGTGAAGGCGCAACCGTGATCGCCACCGACATCAACGAGAGCGGCATCGCCAGCCTCGGCAAGGAGGGCATCGCCGAGACGGCCAAGCTCGACGTTCGCAACAGCGCCGACGTCAACGCCTTCGCCAAGCGCATCGGCAAGGTCGATATCCTGCTCAACGCGGCGGGCTTCGTGCACCACGGCACCATCCTGGACTGCTCGGAAGAGGATTGGGATTTTTCGTTCGACCTCAACGTCAAGTCCATGCACCGGACCATCAAGGCGTTTCTGCCGGCAATGCTGGCCGGCGGGGGCGGCAGCATTGTCAACATCTCGTCCTGCGCGGCGCTCAGGCCACCGGCCAATCGTTATGTCTACAGCGCATCCAAGGCGGCGGCGTCGCTCTTGACGCGCGCGGTTGCGCTCGACTTCATCACGCAAGGCATCCGCTGCAACAGCATCTGCCCCGGCACCGTCGAGACACCGTCGATGCTCGACCGTGCCGCCGCCCAGGGCCCGCAGGGCAAGGAGATGTTCATCTCCCGACAGAAGATGGGCCGGCTCGGCACCGCGGAGGAAATCGCGGCCATGGCCGTCTATCTCGGCAGCGACGAAAGCGCGTTCACCACCGGCGTCGACCTCGTCGTCGACGGCGGCTACATGCTCTGATCACGCCTCATCCCGAGAAGGCGCGACCAGCTCCGTCTCGAGGGATAGGCCACGAGCTTCATGGTTCGAGACGCTCGCAAAAGCGGGCTCCTCACCATGAGGGATAGAGAACGGGGATTCTGCATGAACAAGATCGATCTGAACGGCCGCGTTGCCATCGTCACGGGCGGCGCGCAGGGCTTTGGCCGCGCCATCGCCGAACGTTTCGTCGCCTCCGGCGCCAAGGTCGCGATCTGGGATTTTGATGCGAACCTGGCCGAGAAGACGGCAAAGGAGATCGGCGGCGACGCGCGCGTCTTCAAGGTCGACATCACTGACACTGCCGCAGTCGAGCAGGCGCGCGATGCCACTTTGGCTGCCTTCGGCAAGATCGACATCCTCGTCAACAATGCCGGTATCGCCGGCGTCAACAAGAGCGTCTGGGAGACCGACCTCGAGGAATGGCGGAAAGTCCTGCGCATCAACCTCGACGGCCCCTTCATCTGCTGCAAGGCGATCGTGCCCGCGATGCTCAAGCAGAAATACGGGCGGATCGTGAACATCGCCTCGATCGCCGGCAAGGAAGGCAATCCCAACGCGGCGCACTACTCGGCCTCCAAGGCCGGACTGATCGCGCTGACGAAATCGCTCGGCAAGGAGCTCGCCGCGCATGACATCCTCGTGAATGCGGTGACGCCGGCGGCGGCGAAAACCGCGATCTTCGACCAGATGACGCAGCAGCATATCGAGTTCATGCTGTCAAAAATCCCGAAGGGTCGCTTCGTGCTGGTGGAAGAGCTTGCCGCGATGGTGGCCTGGCTTGCATCCGAAGATTGTGCCTTCTCCACCGGCGCGGTGTTTGATATCTCCGGTGGCCGGGCGACCTACTGAGACATTGGACGCCCTTAAGGGGGCGACCATGGGGCTTGCACGTCGGGATTTTGTAAAGCTCGCAGCGGGAGCGTGCGCGCTGCCGCTCGTTGGCCCTGCCTTCGCGCAACTGGCGCCCAATCCCCCGAACATCCGTCCGCCATCGCCGGCCGAGCGCGGCGCGATGGCGCGGCTGGCGCGCGCCTTCATGGACAAGTACGACGTGCCGGCGCTCTCCTTCGCCATCGGCTATGCCGGCGCGATCGTCCACCAGGACGCACTCGGTCTTGCCGATCGCGAGCGCAACGAGGCGGTGACGCCGCGGCATCTGTTCCGGATCGCCAGTGTCAGCAAGATGATCACTTCGGTCACGATCTTCCGCCTGATCGAAGAGAACCGCGTCAAGCTGTCGGACCGGGTGTTCGGCCCTGGTGCGATCCTCGGCACCGACTACGGGCAGCCGCCCTACTCCGCCGGCATCGACCAGATCACGCTCGAGCACCTGTTGACGCACACCGCCGGCGGCTGGAGCAACGACAACCGCGATCCCATGTTCACGCATCCGCGGATGGATCACGCACAGCTCATCGCATGGACGCTCGCCAACCGGCCGCTCGATCGCCCGCCCGGCCAGCGCTACGCCTATTCCAACTTCGGCTATTGCGTGGTGGGTCGGATCATCGAGAAGCTCACCGGCCAGCCCTATGCGGATTACGTCCGCACTGAGGTGCTCGGCCGCTGCGGCGTCTCCGACATGTCGATCGCCGGCAACACCCGCGATCAGCGCCAGGCCGGCGAAGTCGCCTACTACAGCCAGGGCGAAAACCCCTACGACATGAACGTGAGGCGGATGGACTCTCACGGCGGCTGGATCGCGACGCCCGCCGATCTCGTGCAGTTCCTGATGCATGTCGACGGCTACGCGAGGCCGGCAAACATCCTGCGGCCGCGGACCATCCAGACCATGACAACAGCCCCCACGGTCAGCCCGGATTACGCCAAGGGCTTTTGCGTCAACAAATCCGACAATTGGTGGCACAATGGCAGCCTGCCCGGCACCAGCACGATTGCCGTGCGCACCCATGGCGGCTTCTGCTGGGCCGCCTTCACCAACACACGGCGCGGGAATTCCAACATGGACGGCGATCTCGACGAGCTCAACTGGAACATGGCGCGCCAGGTCGGCGAGTGGCGGGTGGCCTGAGCCATGATCCGGGAAGGTGGATGCCTGTGCGGCGCAGTGCGGTTCAAGGCAGAAGGCGAGCCGCTCAATGTCCGCATCTGCCACTGCCGCAACTGCCAGAAGGCGATGGGTTCGCCCTTCTTCGCCCGCGCGCAGTTCGATCAGAAGGCGCTGACGGTCGAGGGCGACACCGCCCGCTATGCCTCATCGGAGCACATCGATCGCGTGTTCTGCACCCGCTGCGGCACGCGTCTGTTCGCCTGGCGGCGCAACGGCACGCTCGCGGGCGTGGCGCTGGCGACATTCGACGATCGCAACGCCTTCGCACCGACCGAGCACATCTGGGTCTCGGAAAAGATCGCCTGGCTGAAGCTCGACGACGGCCTGCCGCAATATTCGACGACGATCCCGGCGTGACGTCAGGATTGGCTTGACGCGGACGCGCTCGCGGCCTGAATGCGCGTCCCCGTTGTCGTGGCGATCCAGATTCCGGCAAAGACCGCGACGATGCCGGCTGCCAGATTCCAGCGCAGCGGCTCCTGCAGCAGCCAGGCGCCGACCAGCGACGCCGTGATCGGATTGACCGTCACCGAGATCGCCACGCGCGTCGGCGTCGTTCGCTCCAGCGCGAAGGCCCAAAGATAGAACGTCAGCGCCGCGCCGAAGGCGCCGAGATAGAAGGCCGCCAGCCATTGCGGCGCACCGAAGCCCGCGACCGGGGCAAAGCTGCCGCGGAGATAGGAGAGCAGGATGAGGCAGGCCGCGCCCGCCGCCATGCTCATCGTCGTGAAGCCGATCGGACTGGAGCGGCGGATCAGCGGCTTCGACCAGATGCCATACAGTGCCATGCAGAGCGCGGCGGCGACCATCAAGAGATCACCACGCCAGGCGCCTGCAGGCGCCGAGGTCAGGTCGGTAAGCAGCGCGACCGCAACCCCCAATGTCGCCACCACAACGCCGACGGATTTGCGCAGTGTCAGCGCTTCGCTGCCGAGCGCGGCCCCGATCACCAGCGTCAGCAGCGGTAGCGTCGACAGGGCGAGCGCACCGCGCGCGGCGGTCGTGAAGATGAGCGATGCATTGAACAGAATTGGAAACAGGGCGAAGAACAGAAAGCCGAGCCCGGCTGCGGCGGCCCAGTCCGCTCGCTGCGGCCAGCGATCGCCGCGCAGGATCGTCAGCGGCAACAATAGCAAAAAGCCGATGCCGAAGCGGAACGAGCCGATCGCAAGCGGATCGATCGCACTGACGAGATAACGCGTGGCGCCGATCGAGGTGCCGCCCAGCGCACTCGACAGCACAGCGGCCAAGACGCCGGAGATCTCGCCCATGTCCTTCCCCATTCACGATTATGCAAACAGCATAGGAGGCGCGCCGAAACAGGGAATGGAATTTCCGTCATGCTGGGATAAATTTTCATCATGACCGCGCCCGATCTCGATCCCGACCTTCTGAAGGCGTTCCTCGCCGTCGCCGAGCATCGCTCGTTCACGCTTGCCGCAGCGGCGCTCAACCGGACCCAATCGGCCGTGAGCGTCCAGATCAGGCGCCTTGAGCAGCGGCTCGGCACAAGGCTATTCCACCGCACGAGGGCCGGCGTCGCTCTAACGGCGGCCGGTGAAGAGCTGCGCGGATATGCGCGTCGCATTCTCGCGCTCAACACTGAGGCGGTCGGCGCACTCCGCGCGCGCAAGATCGACGGCGTGGTCCGGCTCGGCGTGATGGATGATTACGGCACCATCGTCATTCCGCCATTGCTGGCGAGCTTTGCCAAAAGCCACCCGCAGGTGCGAGTCGAGATCGAGACCGGACTGACCGCGACGATGCCGGCCCGGCTCGGCGAGACTTACGACCTCGTCATCGCCATGCATCCGCAAGGCCGCGGCGACGGCGAGCTGCTGCGACGCGAGCAGGCGGTCTGGGCGGCGGCCGCCTCATATCCGGCCGCAGCGCAAGATCCGCTGCCGGTCGCGCTCTACCCTCCGGGATGCCTGTTCAGGCAGTGGGCCGCGGAGGCCCTCGATGCTGCCCGCCTCCCCTGGCGGCTCGCCTTTGTCAGCCGCACCCTTGCGGCGGTGGAAGCGATCGCGGCCCAGGGCCTCGCGGTGACCGTGGTGAAGGCCGGCACCCTGCCTGCCCGCCTGCGGCGCCTCTGCGAGGGCGACGGTCTGCCGCCGCTGCCTGCGGCCGACATTCGCCTTCACCGCGCGCCCAATCTGTCACGCGCATGTGCCCTGCTGGCGGATCATTTGCAGTGGAGCATTTCAGAATCGGCCCCCATATGTTGACCTGAAGCGTCGCTGCACCGCCGGACTTGGCCGGGTCGGCTGCAAGGCCGCAAGCCACAACCAAGGCGGATGAGCCGTGAACATTTCCTTCTATGACCTGTCGGTCTGGGTACTCCCGCTGGTGATCGCCATCACCTTCCACGAAGCCGCGCATGGCTTCGTGGCGCATCGTCTCGGCGACGATACCGCCTGGAAGCTCGGCCGGGTCAGCTTCAACCCGCTCCGGCATATCGATCCATTCGGCACTTTGATCCTGCCGGCGATGTTGTTGTTTGCGCATTCGCCGTTCCTGTTCGGCTATGCCAAGCCGGTGCCGGTGAATTTCCGCAAGCTCAACAATCCAAGGCTCGACATGGTCTGGGTCGCGCTGGCAGGTCCGGCGACGAACATTCTGCTCGCACTCGTCACGGCTCTCGCCTTCCATGCCCTGCCCTGGGTGCCCGCCAGTTCGGCGCAATGGGTCGCCGACAATCTCAAGAATTCACTCGTGATCAATGCGGTGCTGGCCGTATTCAACATGATGCCGATCCCGCCGCTCGATGGCGGAAGGGTCGCGGTCGGGCTGCTACCGCGGCCGCTCGCCTTGCCGCTGGCGCGGCTCGAGCCGTTCGGCATGCTGATCCTGATCGGACTGCTGATCCTGCTACCGCTGGCGGGTTCCCAGTTCGGTCTAAATCTTGATGTTATTTCAGCAATACTGCGAACGTTGACCGGTTATGTGATTCAGGCTGTTTTCTTGCTGACCGGCAACGCGTAATTGAAGCAAGACTCTGAAGACGAGCCGAAGGGCCAGAGGCCAACTTGGTCAAAGCTGCCGATATGCTGATCGCGCGACGAGCCGATACCCGTGCCCGCGCCGATTTTGCCACGTGGAAGATGATGGCCAAGCTCAACGGGTTGTCGGCCCTGCCTCCGGACGCGCAAGGCTTCCTCGCGAGCTACAAGAACCTTCTGGAGCAGATGAGCGAGATGGAAGCGACCGAAACCACCATCGCGGCGGTCTACAAGGCCTATTATGCCGAGATGGGCGGCGCGGGAACCGCACCTGACGTCCGCCCGCGCACGGCCGAGCCGGTCACGGACAATGTCACCGCGTTCCGGCGGCCAGCGCCCAAGCCGAAGAAGGCTCCGTTCGGGGCGGCGGCATACAGCGGAACCCAGAAGCGGCCGCTTCCGGTTGCCCTGATCTTCGCCTGCCTGGTCGTGGTCTACGTCGCGATCCGCTACTACTGGCGCTGACGGCTACCCCAGCTATTTCGGCTTCTTGAAGTTCACGGGCAGGCTGAAGGCGAACTGATCATCCGTGAGCTCGGCCGGCGGAACCGGCACCGGATCCGAACGGCGCACCATGGCTACGGCCTCATTGTCGAAAACGGTGTCGCCGGAGGACTGGGTCACATCGACCGAGACGACATTGCCGCGGCGGTTCAACACCAGGCTGAGTACGACGGACGCCGTCTTGCTCTTCTCCTTGGGATAGCGCTTGTGAAGCTCGAAATAGGCGCTGATCCTCTTGCCCCACTCGGCCGTCAACTTGCGAATGTCCTTGCCGATGCCCCGGTTCGGTGCAGCGGCCTTCTCATCCTCGCGCGCGTTCTCATCCAGCGCCTGCTTCGCCGACTCCTGGGCATTCGGCATTTCCTCGACGGCCTGGGTTTCAACCTTGGCCACCTTCGTGTTTTCCTCGACCGGCTTCTTGGAGTCGTTCTCGGTGACGACCCGGTCCGGGTCTTCGGCTTCCTGAGGCCGATCCTTCGGTAGATCGGTCTCCTTCACCTCGGCCTGCTGCTGCATTTGCTGCGGCTGGAACTGCGAGGCCTCACTGTCCGGGCCCGGCGGCAGATCGGTTTCCGGAAGCTTCGGCGAGGTCATCTCGACGGCGTATTCCGCACCATTGGCCCCGAGGCCATCGTCACCGTCGTCGGCCCGCAGGTTCGCCAGCGCCAGCGCGGCACCGCCAAGATGCAATGCGAGCGCGGCCACTGCGGCCAGAATCCACAGCCGCCGGGATGGTTTCACCTCGATCAAAGGATCAGACATCGCGCTGCCATCAGGGCTGGGGCGCCCCTTGGGACGGCCCAGCCGCCGCAGGAGCCGCTTCGAGCGCCACCAGCTTGACCCGAGAATAGCCGCCGGCACGCAGGATTTCCATCACGCCCATCAGCTCGCCATAAGGCACGGCACGGTCGGCGCGCAGGAACACATATTTGTCCTTGCTCATGTCGGCCATCCCGTTGAGGGAGCCGATCAGCTCGGTTCGTTTGACCGGATTCTCCCCGATCGCCAGCGTCAGATCGGGCTTGATGCTGACATAGGTCGGCTTGTCCGGCTTCTTTTGCGGCGTCGAGCTCGACGTCGGCAGGTCGATCGGCAGGTCGACCGTCGACAGCGGTGCAGCGACCATGAAGATGATCAGCAGCACCAGAATGACGTCGATGAACGGCGTGACGTTGATGTCATGCGTCTCGGAAAAGTCCGCATCGTCGTCGAGGTCGTTGTCTGCGATCGAGGCGCCCATGGTTTACTCCGCCGCGCGCGAATGCATGGTGCCGTGCGTGCGATCGAGATCGCGCGAGAGCAGCCGGGCCGAAGCGCCGGAGGCGCGGCTGACCAGCTCGAGATAGCTCTTCGTCACGCGCGAGAAGTGATTGTAGACGATGACCGCCGGGATGGCGGCGACGAGGCCGATTGCGGTCGCCAGCAACGCTTCGGCGATGCCGGGCGCGACGACCGCGAGGTTCGTCGTCTGCGACTTCGAGATGCCGATGAAGCTGTTCATGATGCCCCACACCGTGCCGAACAGGCCGACGAAGGGCGACGTGGAGCCGATGGTCGCCAGCACGCCCATGCCGATGCGGATGCGCCGCTGCTCCGCGCGCACGATCTCGGCGAAGCTCGAGGCCGCGCGCTCCTTGATGCCGGTATCGCTGGAAAGGCCGGCCGACATCCGTGCCTCGCGCAGCGCTGCCGCCAGGAACGACGGCAGGATCCCCTGCTTGGTGCCGAGCGCCATCTGCGCTTCAGCGAGCGAGCGCGACTCCGCAATCTTCTTCAGCGCCGAACGGAGCTTGCCGGATGCAACCGACAGCTCGATCGACTTCGCGATGAAGACGGTCCAGGTCACGAGCGAGGCGAAGGCGAGCCCGATCATCACCGCCTTCACGATGATGTCCGCGGACATGAACATCACCCAGGGCGACAATTCCTTCATGACCGGCCCGGCCGATTTCTGCGCGCGGTCGGCGGACGCCACCTCGCCGGCTGCCGGACCAGCATCGGTCGACGACGCGGCGGGCGCGGCGGCCGGCGTGGAGACAGCCGGCGTCGTGGCCGCGGGTGCCGCGGTCGATGGCGCGACCGGCGCCACCGCGCTTGGCTGCGGCGCCACGGGAGCCGGAGCGGCCACGGGCCGCTGAGCCGCCGCTGGCGCCGGCCCCGCCGGCTGGGTTTGTTGCTGGGCAGATACAGGGGATGCGAGCCACGTCGCCGCCATCAGCACGGCTGCGGCAAGGCTTGCTTGGAGAGATGTGGTCTTCATACTTCTGCCCAGTAGCGAATGAGATTGTGATAGATGCCCGTCAATTTGACCGTTTCGGGATCGTCGCGCCCGAGCCGTTCCACCAGCGCTTGGATGGCAGAGTCGAGGTCAAAGATCATGCTGCGGGCGTGGTCATCCCGTATCATGCTCTGAAGCCAGAAGAAAGACGCAACCCGGGCTCCCCGGGTCACCGGAGTCACGAGGTGCAGGCTGGTCGAGGGATACAGCACGCAGTCGCCGGCCGGCAACTTCACTTCATGCGAGCCGTAGGTGTCCTCAATCACAAGTTCGCCACCGTCGTACTCTTCCGGCTCGGCCAGAAACAGCGTGACCGACAGATCGGTGCGGATGCGCAGGCCGGTCAGGCGGTCGCCGCGGATCGCGTTGTCGACGTGCAGGCCGAAATGGTGGCCGCTGCTCGCCGCATAGCGGTTGAACAGCGGCGGGAAGATCTGCAGCGGGATCGCCGCGGCGAGGAATCGCGGGTGCGACGTCAGCGCCGAAATGATGCGGTTGCCGAGCTTGCGCGCGACCTCGCTGTCGGGCGGCAACTGCTCGTTGCGCTTGACCATTGCCGACTGCGCGCCCGCGGTAGAACGGCCGTCCTCCCATTCGCTGGCGTCCATGATGCGGCGGAAGTCCGCCACATCATCCTTGCTCAGGACGCCTTCTATGCATGTCAGCATGGCACCTCGTCTGACTCCATCAGTAGCGCGCCGAGATCACGACGTAGGCTGCACGACCCGGTGCTTCGAGCACGAACGGCGCAGAGCTCTGGTACAGCGCGTCGTAGTAGCGCTTGTCGAAGATGTTGTTCACGAACAGCTTGGCCGTCCAGTTCTTGTTGATCTTGGCTTCCGCGAACACGTCGAACCGCCAATAGCTCGGAATCGACGTGCCCTGGTTGGCCGCGAGGAACGTGCCGCCGTAGATCTTCGAGCGGTATACCGCCTGGCCACCGAGTTCCCAGACATCCGTCAATTGATACTTGCTGAGCATGCTGAATGACTGATGTGCCACGTTCGAAAGCGGCAGCCCAACGTTCGTTGTATAGAGGGTCGCGTTGGCCGGCGGGATCAGCGACTTCGTTACTTCCGACTGCATCAGGACGAGACCGCCGAAGACACTCCACTTGTCGGTGATCTTGCCGCCAACTTCAAGGTCAATACCGCGAATGCGATATGCCGCGCCCGCGCTTATGCAGGAGACATTCCCTGACGTAGCCGTGTAGGGGCATGCCGCAGTCGCAGTGGCTGCCGTGACGTTACGCGACTCGCGGGCATTTTCCTTTTCCGTCTGGAAGAGCGCGGCTGTCACCAGCAGACGCCGGTCGAACAGCTCCCACTTGGTACCAAGTTCAATCGCCTTGTTCTTTTCCGGACCGAAGATTTGAGGAACGTTGCCGTTGAGCACCGGCGCAAGGCCACCATACTGAATGCTCGTACCGTCAAATTCGGCTCCGACCGGGTTCGACGAGGTCGCGTAGGCCGCATAAACGCTTCCATTCGGCAGCGGTTTCAAGGTGAGGCCGAGATTGAAGTTCGGCATCCCGTAGTCCTGCTGTTGCTGGCCGAAGACGCCCGAGACTCCGTTGACGGTGCCGAAACCGTTCACCTTGATGTTGTAATCGTCGTAACGGACACCACCGTTCAGGATCAGCAGGTCGTTATAGTTGGCCGTATCCAGCGCGTAGACACTCTTGGTGTCGATCCGAATGTTTGTCGGCTTGCCTGTAAGCCCGCCGGGGATTCCGAACGGAAGGTTCGTGTATTGTGGGTAGAACACGCTAACGCCAGACAATGAATTGCCGGTGAAGCCACCAGGAAGCGCTTCCGAGGCAAGGCCAGTATAGCTGTCGATAGACGACGTTTCGTGGTCGTATTCAAAACCGGCAAGTGCCGTATGCTTGAACCCTACGCCGTCATTGAACTTGTACGTCGCCTCCGTCTGGTTGGCGATGACGTCAGTGGCTTGATAGCGGCTCTGCGGATTTGCCGTAAGCGTGTAGGCCGTGAACGGAGCGCCCGCGGCAAGCGTCGGCGATTCAGGCAGCGTACCGATATAGTTTTGCGTGGAGTGAGAATCCCGGAACCTGTTGGTGATCAAGAGATCAGGCGTGACCTGCACTTCGGCATTGAGCGAGCCGATGTCCTGGCCGGTCCGATAGAAGTCGCGATTGACGAAACCGTACCAGTTGTTGCGGTTGGCGCCGAAATCCGGGAACGGGCCGCCGGCAGTGCTCGCAGTGCTCGGCCGGTAGTACGGGACGCCGAAGTCCGGAAGGCCGGTCAGTTCAGTATGGATGTAGCCGGCGGTGATTTTGACCGCATCGACCGGCTTCCACGTGGTGGCGACGAACGCGCCGTCGCGATTGTCCTTCACGTAGTCGCGCCCGGCGACGCCGGCGTCCTGAAAGAGGCCGCCGGCGCGAATGGCGAACGTCGGATCGATCACCTGGTTGACGTCAAGCACCACGCGCTTGGTCCTGTCGGTGCCAAACGTAGTGTCCATGTTGTAGAAGTTGCCTGCGGTGGTTGCCTGCTTGGTGACGATGTTGATCGCGCCGCCAGCCGTGCCGCGGCCCGCGAAGGACGACGCCGGGCCGCGCAGGATCTCGACCTGCTCGGTGAAGAAGTTCTCCCGGACGCTGACGCCGGCATCGCGCACGCCGTCGATGAAGATGTCATTGCGGGCATCGAAGCCGCGGATGAAGAAGCGGTCGCCAAAGGCGTTGCCGCCCTCGCCCGTGCCCAGCGTCACGCCGGCCGTACTGAGAATCGCCTGCTTCAGTGTCGTGGCGTTCTTGTCCTCCAGGACGTCCTTTGTGAGCACTGTGATCGATTTCGGCGTGTTGAGGATCGGCTCAGGAAATTTACCCGACGCCTGCACGCGGTTGGCCATGTAGGGCGCTGCCGGATTTGCGTATGGGTCAGCGTCTGGCGCAACAGCGGACGGCGCCTGCGGCGCCTGCTGGCGCTGTGCTGCGCGGCGCAGCGCGGTGCGCGCGCGAATCTGCTCGGGCGACGGCTTCGAGGCTGCCGGACGCGGGCGCTCCTTGGGCGCGTCGACCGTCACAGGCGGCAAGTTCGACTGCTGCGCCTGCGCTCCGGTTGAAACCGATGCGACCGCGATCAGGCTCGCAACGGCGGACACCGTCTTGCCCGTTGCCGCATCGAAATTGTTCTCGAAAGACTTTCTCACCGCAGCCGAACGCAACGACCGCGGTGCCAGAACGCCACCCATTTTAAGCCCCACCACATGAAGACGATTGGTCGCATTGTGACAACGCGACGCGATCGTTGGTATCGAGCGAGATAGATGGGGTCAACGCGACGACGGCGGCGATACGATTGAATCGCTCCATTTCAAAACGATTCTAAACTTGTCGACGCCTTGCAATTTGAAACGGTTCTAAAGTTGTAGTTTTTAAGCGTTCTAAACTGTACTTGAATCATTCACTGAGCCGCGCTCGTTTCGCCAGTTGTTCGCGCGCTCACGCGGCAAATGCAGAGGGCGTATCGCATCCCTTGCTTCGGCGCCTTCTCATGTTGCAGCGATCAATCGCTGCTCGGCGGCTTCATCAGCGAGAACAATTCATCGATGGTCCGCTGCGCGACCGCACGGACACGATCGGTGTTGTCCATGCCGGCGATGTTGACGCCGTTCACGACGGCTTTGATCTCGTCGCGAAAGTCGGTGAGGAAGCGCAAGGGATCGCGCTGCTCGTTGGCGACGCGCGCGATCAGGCCCGTGATCAGAATCTGACACGCGATCATCTTGCCGTTCAGCTCGTCCATTACTTGCGCTCCCGTTGTGGCGGCGCTGATATGAACGAGGCCGATTTTCCTGACAACCGAAACGCCGCGGGAGCGATTTAGAACCGTTCTCGCCAAGGCCATGCCGACGACGTCGCGCGCGCCGCCTGCACTCGCGCAGCGCGTTGTACGAGACCATGCGCAGGCATTTCGGACCTCCTGCAGGCAGGCCGTTTGCGTGCGGAAAATGCAGCGCTGCACGCTGTCGCGCCAGGCCGCCTGAAGCCCGTGCAAAGCTTTCCAATTGTTTAGGATTCTCAACCGATAGTGCTGTTTACACTGGAACTTGGCGTGTATTATACAAGCGCGCTGGAACCCTACGATTGCCTCACAATTCGTAGTTTTGGGCATACGAGCCGATAACGAGCCGAAATGAAAAAATCACGGCCGATCCTCTGGATTTTGATCATCGCGGCCGTGGGCTCCGCGGGCTATTACGGGTGGCAGCGATACTCCGCTGCTGAGGCCGGAAAAGCCCAGACCGCACAGAAGGGTCCGGCGCGGGTACCCGCCATTCCTGTGAGCGTTGCGCCGGTCGAGAAGACGGATTTTCCGGTCTATTTGACGGGTCTCGGCACGGTTCAGGGCTTCAACACGGTGCAGGTCCGGACCCGCGTGGATGGCCAGATCGACAAGATCGCCTTCACTGAGGGCCAGATCGTCAATCAGGGCGATCTCCTGGTCGAAATCGATCCGCGGCCGTTCCAGGCCGTGCTCGACCAGGCCAAGGCCAAGAAGCAGCAGGACGAGGCCAACCTCGCCAACGCCAATCTCGACCTGCAGCGCTATACCAAGCTCGGCGAGTTCGCGACGCGGCAGCAGACCGATACCCAGCGCTCCACCGTCGCCCAGCTCACCGCCCAGATCGCCGCCGACGAAGCCGCGATCGCCAACGCCCAGACCCAGCTCGACTATACCCAGATCAAGGCGCCGATCACCGGCGTCGCGGGCCTCCGCCAAGTCGACATCGGCAACATCGTCAACGCCGTTACACAGACCGGCATCGTCACGATCTCGCAGATCGAGCCCATCTCGGTGATCTTCACGGCGCCGGAGGATCAACTTCCCTACATCAGCGAGGGGCAGAAGGCCGGCGCACTCAAGGTGATCGCGCTCACCACCGACGGCAAGAAGACGCTCGCGGAAGGCAAGCTCGCCGTCATCAACAACCAGGTCGACACGACCAGCGGAACTATTCGTCTCAAGGCGGTGTTCGACAACAAGGACCACACGTTGTGGCCGGGACAGTCGGTTTCGACACGGCTGCTGGTGCGCACCCTCAAGGATGCGACCGTGGTTCCGGATGATGCGGTCCAGCATTCGACCAATGGCCTGTACGCATATACCGTCAACCAAGAGAACAAGGCCGAGCTGCGCAAGATCAAGGCCAGCTACTCCATCGACGGACGTTCCGTCGTTGATGAAGGACTGACGCCAGGGCAGCAGGTGATCACCGGCGGTCAATTCAAGGTACAGCCGGGAAGCCTCGTCACCACGACCGTGGCGAGTTCGGATCCCGGCCAGAACAAGGTTCGACAGGAATGACCGAGGGCGGGATTTCGGCACCTTTCATCCGTTATCCCATCGGCACCTCGCTGCTGATGGCCGGCATCCTCTTTGTCGGTCTCGTCGCCTATCCACTGCTGCCCGTCGCGCCGCTGCCGCAGGTGGACTTCCCGACCATCCAGATCACCGCGAATCTGCCCGGCGGCAGTCCCGAGACCATGGCCTCGTCGGTGGCACAGCCGCTTGAACGGCAATTCGCCCAGATTCCCGGCATCGCCCAGATGACCTCGACGAGCTATCTGGGCACGGCGTCGATCACCATCCAGTTCGACCTCAACCGCAGCATCGACGGCGCCGCAAACGACGTGCAGGGCGCGATCAACGCGGCGAGCGGCCAGCTGCCCAAGAATCTTCCCTCGCCGCCGACCTACCGCAAGGTGAACCCTGCGGACGCGCCGATCCTGCTATTGTCGGCGACCTCAGACACCCTGCCGCTCACCAGCGTCAGCGACGCGGTCGACGCCCAGCTTGCCCAGCAGATCAGCCAGCTTTCCGGCGTTGCGCAGGTCTTCATCGGCGGTCAGCAGAAACCGTCCGTCCGCGTCCAGATCGATCCCGCGAAACTCGTCGCCAAGGGCCTGTCGCTCGAGGATGTGCGTAGCCAGATCGCGATCGCCACGGTCGACAGCCCAAAGGGCAACATCGACGGCGAGAAGCGCGCCTATACGATCTACGCCAACGACCAGCTCACCCAGTCAAAGGACTGGAACGACGTCATCATCGCCTATCGCAACGGCGGCCCCTTGCGGATTCGGGACATCGGCCAGGCCGTCACCGGTCCCGAGGACGCCAAGCAGGCAGCTTGGGCCAACGGCAAGCGCGGCGTGTTCCTGGTGGTGTTCAAGCAGCCCGGCGCCAACGTCATCGAGACCGTCGACCGGATCAAGGCAACGCTGCCCCGGCTCGTCGCGGCGATCCCGCCGGCCATCAAGATCGAGGTCATCAGCGACCGCACCACGACCATCCGCGCCGCGGTCGAGGACGTCCAGTTCACGCTGCTTCTGACCATTGCCCTCGTGGTCATGGTCATCTTCATCTTCCTGCGCAGCTTCTGGGCGACCGTGATTCCGACTGTCACGGTTCCGCTGGCGCTCCTCGGCGCCTGCGCCCTGATGTGGGTCTTTGGCTATTCCTTGGACAATCTCTCACTGATGGCGCTGACGATCGCGGTCGGTTTCGTCGTCGACGACGCCATCGTGATGCTCGAGAACATCACGCGCTATATCGAGGAAGGCGCTTCCCCGCTGGCCGCCGCCTACAAGGGGTCGAAGGAAATCGGCTTCACCATCGTGTCGATCAGCGTCTCGCTGGTCGCCGTGCTCATCCCGTTGCTGCTGATGGGCGGCATCATCGGACGCCTGTTCCGCGAATTCGCCGTCGTGCTGGCGATGACGATCTTCGTCTCGATGTTCGTGTCGCTGACGCTGACGCCGATGATGGCCTCACGCTTCCTGCGCGCGCATGGTGAAGTGACCCACGGCAAGTTCTACCAGTGGAGCGAACGCGCCTTCGACGCGATGTTGCGCGGCTACGAATACGTCCTCGATCACGCCTTGAGCTGGCGGCGCACCACGCTCGCGATTTTCTTCGCGACGCTCGCCCTGTCGGTCTATCTGTTCATCCTGATCCCGAAAGGCTTCTTCCCGCAGCAAGACGTCGGCCTGATCACCGCGACGTCGGAAGCCTCCCAGGACATTTCGTTCGCCGAGATGCAGCGGCGGCAGGTCGAGCTCGGCAAGGTCGTGATGGCCGATCCCGACGTCGCCTCGATCGCAATGAACATCGGCGGCAGCGGCCGCGCCGGCAACAACGGCAACATGTTCATCACGCTGAAGCCGCGCGACCAGCGCCAGGCCTCCGCGCAGCAGATCATCGGCCGGCTGCGCCCGCAGCTCGAGAAAGTGTCAGGCGCCCGCCTCTACATGCAAGCGGCCCAGGACGTGCGGCTCGGCGGCCGTCCGACCCGTACGCAGTTTGAGTTTACCCTGCAGGATGCCGATCTCGGCGAGCTCAACGAATGGGCGCCAAAAATCCTCGCCAAGATGCAGACGCTGCCGCAGCTGCGCGACGTCGCGACGGACCAGCAAACGCAGGGCACAACCGTCCAGCTCAAGATCAACCGCGACACTGCCTCGCGCTACGGCATCCAGCCGCAGCTGATCGACGACACGCTCTACGACGCCTTCGGCCAGCGCCAGGTCGCCCAGTACTTCACCCAGCTCAACAGCTATCACGTGATCCTGGAAATCCTGCCGGAGATGCAGGGCAATCTGGATTCGCTCAACAAGCTCTACCTGAAGTCGCCGCTGACCGGCGACCAGGTGCCGCTGTCGACCTTTGCGACCTGGACCACCGATCCGGTCCGGCCGCTCTCGATCAGCCACCAGGGCCAGTTCCCGGCAATCACGATCAGCTTCAACCTCGCGCAGGGCGTCGCGCTCGGTCAGGCCACCGAGGCGGTGCAGAAGGCAATGGCTGATCTGGGCGCGCCGGCGACGCTCAATTCGAGCTTCCAGGGCACCGCGCAGGCATTCCAGCAGTCGCTCGGCACCGTGCCGCTGCTGATCCTCGCGGCGCTCGTCGTGGTCTATCTGATCCTCGGCATCCTCTACGAGAGCTACATCCATCCGATCACGATTCTGTCGACCCTGCCCTCGGCCGGCGTCGGAGCACTCTTGATCCTGATGGCGGCCGGCTTCGACTTCAGCCTGATCGCGCTGATCGGCATCATCCTGCTGATCGGCATCGTGAAGAAGAACGGCATCATGATGGTCGACTTCGCCATCGCCGCCGAACGCGACGAGCACAAGACGCCGGAGGAATCGATCCGTCAGGCCGCGATCCTGCGCTTCCGCCCGATCATGATGACGACGATGGCGGCGTTGCTGGGCGGCGTGCCCTTGATGCTCGGCCACGGCACCGGCGCCGAAATCCGCCAGCCGCTCGGCTACGCCATGGTCGGCGGCCTGATCGTCAGCCAGGCGCTGACCCTGTTCACCACCCCGGTCGTCTACCTCTATCTCGACAAGTTCTCCAACCTGTTCTCGAGCTGGGGCCGTTCGGGCGATGGCGACGGGGACGAGGTGGCCGAGCACGGCACCGTCAAGGAAGCCGCAGAGTAAGCTTGCGCTACCCGTCCTGCGACGGTACAGCGACACTCCCCTTTCACGCCAACGCGATATTTCATGCCCATGCGATCCAAACTGATTGCCTTCACTGCCGCTGCCCTGTTGTCGACGGGCGCCGCGTACGCTCAGCAAGCCGCCAAGAAGAATGCGGCGCCGGCCCACCCCGCGCCAGCCGCAGTGCCGTCGCCCGCCCCGCAAGCGCAGGCCGACGCCGCGCAAGGCAACGCGCAGCAGCCGGGCTGGATCGCGCGCTGCACCAGCCCGAGCCGAGACGCACCGCTCGAATGCGCGATCGAGCAGAACGCCGTCCTGACCAAGACCGGCCAGACCGTCGTCCTGATCAACATCCGCGTCGCCCCCGATACCCGCACGCCGGTGGCACTGCTCCAGCTTCCGCTCGGCCTCAACCTTCCCGTGGGCGCAAAGCTCCAGGTCGACGAAGGCAAGGCGATCGACCTTCAGATCCAGACCTGTGAAAACCGCGGCTGTTATGCCTCTACCCCGATCGCGCCGGATCTGCTCGCGACGCTGAAGTCGGGCAAGCAGTTGAAGGTCTCCTTCCAGAACATGGCCAAGGAGACGCTCACGATCCCGATGCCGCTCAGCGACTTCGCGGCCGCCTACGACAAGATCAAGTAACGGGCGTTTCCTTCCCTTTACTGCCGCGCCATCTGCGCATTGCCGACGGCATCGCCATCGAGCGTCTGGTCGTTGTGCATGGTGACGGTGACGCGCGACAGCCGTCCAGCGAATTCGAACGGCGCCTCGTAATGCGACACGGGGCTGCCGCGGTCGCGGCCAATGTCGAGGCCGGACCACGAGATCAGCGTGTGAAAACCGAGCTGGGTCTGAAGCGACCCGGCCGGCTCGCCATCGATCAGCAGCGTGTATTCGGAGATGCCGGTGCGCGAGCCCTTGGCGGGCGGCTCCTTGCGCACGAGGCGCTCGACATGCACCCCTAGCCGCTGGACGCCCGACGGCACCTTGCGATCCGAGCGCACGATCTGGTGGCTGCCGCCGATGTTGAGGTCGTGCACCAAGAGACCATCCTTGATGTAAAGGCTGTAGCCCGACGTCGCGTCGCCATGCGCGATCAACACGCCGTCGGCGCCCGTCCCATCGATCTCGACATGCGCCTCGATCGTGTAGCTGCGGCTGCGCACGTCGGGCGCAACGTCGGTCGGCACGTGTCCCATGCCGGCATGGAAGACGAAATGGTGACGCGCGCCGTGGAAGCGCGCGGCGTTCTCGGCAAAGCGCGGGCCAAAACGGTCGTCGAGCGGCAGCACGTTGTGCGTCTCGGCCTCCGCCCACCAGAGCGCGATCATCTCGGCCAAACGATCCGGCTGCTCTGCGGCAAGATCATTGGTTTCGGAAAAATCCAGGTCGAGATGAAACAGCTCCCATTTGTCGTTCTCGAACGGCGTGCCCGGTGGATGATAGGCGACCGCCTTCCAGCCGCCGTGCCAGAGGCCGCGATGGCCGAACATCTCGAAATATTGCGGCGAGCGCTTCGATGGCGCCGACGCATCGGTGATCGAGCGCGCAAAGCTCTCGCCCTCGAGCGGCATCTGCGGACAGCCCGCGATCGTGTTGGGTGCCTCGATGCCGATCAGATCCAAGAGCGTCGGCGTGAGGTCGCAGGCATGCACGAACTGGTGGCGTAGCTCGCCCCGGCCCGAGATGGGCTTCGGCCAGTTGATCACGAAGGGATCGCGGATACCGCCGCCATGGGTGTTCTGCTTGTAGCGACGCAGCGGCGTGTTCGAGGCCATCGCCCAGCCATGTGGGAAATTGCTGTGGGTGTCGGGCCCGCCGATGTCGTCGATGCGGCGCAGCTTCTCCGCGATCGGCTCCGGCTTGAAATTGAACGGCCCCATCGCATTGACGAAGCCGAGCGGCCCACCCTCCTGGCTCGCGCCGTTGTCGGACATCACGATGATCATCGTGTTGTCGCGGATGCCGGCCGTCTCCAGGAAGGCGACGAGCCGCGCCAGATGCCGATCGGAATGGTCGAGCATGCCGGCGAAGGCGGCTTGCAGGCGCGTGAACACGCGCCGCTCGTCGGCGGAATGCTCCTCCCAGGCCTTCACGCCGTCGTTGCGCGCGGGCATTCGCGTATCCTGCGGCACCAGCCCCATCGCCTTCTGCCGCGACAGCCGCTGCTCACGCTCGACGTCCCAGCCGTGCGCGAACGCAGCGTCATAACTCCTGATGATATCGGATGGCGCCTGGTGCGGCGCATGACAGGCGCCCAGCGCGACCCAGGTCAGCCAGGGGATATCGGGCCGGTCCGCGATGTGATCGCCGATGAAGCGGATGGCCTGATCGATGAGATCTTCGGTCAGATGATAGCCGTCGGCATATGTCCCAGGCGGATCGATATGCGTGTTGTCGCTGACGAGCTCGGGCGCGTATTGATCGGTCTCGGCATCAAGGAAGCCGTAGAAGCGGTCGAAGCCGCGCCCGAGCGGCCAGCCGTCGAACGGGCCCGTGGCGCCGCTTTCGGTCAGCGGCGTGACGTGCCATTTGCCGACCATGTAGTTGCGATAGCCGTGCACGCGCAGCATCTCGGCGAGCGTCCCCGCCTCGCGTGCAATCTTGCCGCGATAGCCGGGATAACCGGAGTCGAAATTGGCAAGGCATCCGACCCCGACGGAATGATGGTTGCGCCCGGTGAGCAGCGCCGCGCGCGTCGTCGAGCACATCGCCGTGGTGTGGAAGCCGGTGTAGCGCAAGCCTTCGGCGGCGAGCCGGTCGATGGTCGGCGTCCTGATCGCTGAGCCGTAGCAGCCGAAATCGGAGAAGCCGACGTCGTCGAACAGCACGACCAGGATGTTCGGCGCGCCCTCAGGCGGCTTCGGCGCCTCCGGCCACCAGGGCTTCGAGTCTGCAACCGTCTTGCCGACGGTACCGCGGAACGGCGTGCCGCTGCCTGCGCTCATCTGCTCCTCCCTGATTGCTGCGCGAGCGGCCACGGTTGACCCAAGGCCCGTCTACGCATAAATTATAATCCGAATTATGATTATAATTTAAGCTGGATGCAAGCACGGATGCGGCCACGATCAAGGGAGCCGGAACTTCGCGAGTTCGACCTGCCGGGCGTTGCCCCGTCGCGCCAGAAGCGCAGCCGGGAGATGACGTTCGCGCTGTTGCGCGCAGGCGCCGACATGCTGCGCACGCGCAGCCTTGGCGAACTCGCGATCGAGCCCCTCTGCGCCGAGGTCGGCGTGACCGTCGGCGCGTTCTACAGCCGCTTCGAGAGCAAGGAAGCCTATTTCAACGCGCTGATTGCCCTCGCTGCGCGCGATGGCGAACAACGGCTGACGGACATGGGCAGCGCTTCGTCAGCGAACGTCGGTCTTGATGAGCTCTGTCGCGTCATCGTCAGCGGCATCATTGCCTGGATACGCAAGCACGAGGGCGTGCTGCGCGCCGCGCTTCAGCATGACGATACGCGCCCGGACAAATGGACGATGTTCAAGGCCCTCGCCCGCGCCACCGGCGAGCGCGCCACCCCTCTCCTGCTGCCGGCGATGGGCAAGGGCCGCAGGGCGGCAAAGACCCGTGCCATCGCCTTCGGCTTCCAGGTCGTGCTCGGCACGCTCGTGAATGCAATCCTCAACGATCCCGGCCCGCTATCGCTCCAGTCGAAAGAGATGGAGACCCGGCTCGCCGACTGCCTGTTGCTGCTGCTTCAGGCAGAGATCGGTCAGTCGACGCCCAGATAGGCCTTCTGCACCTGCGGATCGTCGGCCAGCGCCGCCGCCGTGCCGGACAGCACGCTTCTGCCGACCTGGAGCACGGTCGCGAAATCCGACACTTCCAGCGCGAGCTCGATCGACTGCTCGGCGAGCAGGATGGTCAGGCCCTCGCGATGCAGGCGGCCGAAGGTCTCGTACATCGATTCGACGACCGCCGGCGCAAGGCCGAGCGACGGCTCGTCGAGCATCAGCAGTTTTGGATCGCTCATCAAGGCGCGGCCGACCGCGAGCATCTGCCGCTCGCCGCCGGACATGGTGCCGGCGCGCTGGTTGCGGCGCTCCTTCAGGCGCGGAAAAATCTCGTAGACGCGCTCGAGCAGTGCGGCCTTGCGCGACTTGTCGTGTAGCGGCGTTGCCCCGAGCAAGAGATTGTTCTCGACGCTCTGCTGCACGAACAGCTGCCAGCCTTCCGGTGACAACGCGAGCCCCTTGCGCACGATCGCGAAGGCGTTCTGGCCCGCGATGTCCTCGTCCCGAAAGCTGATCACGCCGGAATGCACCGGGATGAGGCCGGCAACCGCGTTCAACGTCGTGGTCTTGCCACCGCCGTTCGAGCCGAGCAGCGCGACGACGCTGCCCTCGGGCACCTCCAGCGACACGTCGGAGACGCCGATCAAATCGCCGTAGCGCACCTCGAGGTGCTCGATCCGGAGCAAAGGCCCGCTCATGTGAGCGGCCCGCCCATCAGCTCGATCGGCGTGTGTCCCGCGGCCGCCTTGGCCGCACGGGTGCCGAGATAGGCCGCGATCACCGCCGGGTTGGATGTCACCTCGCGCGGACCGCCGCGGGCGATCTCCTTGCCCTGATGGAACACCATCACGCGGCTTGCCAGCGACATGATCACTTCCATGATGTGCTCAACGATGACGAGCGTGATGCCGGAGCGGTGGATGTCGCGCACGAGGTCGATCGCGAGCTTCACCTCATTGGCGTTGAGACCGGCCATGGCCTCGTCGAGCAACAACACCTTCGGCTCGGTCGCGAGCGCCCGCGCAATCTCCAGCCGCTTGCGCCCGGGCGTGCCGAGCGAGCGCGCGGGCGCCTCCGCAAGCCGGCTCATCCCGACGCGCTCCAGCACGGCGTGCGCCTTGGTCTCGGCTTCGGCGCGATGCGAAGACCGCAGGAAGGCGCCGATCATGACGTTCTCGAGCACCGTCATGCCCTCGAACGTCTGCGGCACCTGGAAGGTGCGCGCGAGCCCGAGCTCCGCGCGCAGCTCCGGCGTGAAGTCGGTGATGTCACGCCCCCCGAATAGCACGCGGCCGGAGGTGGCCTTGAGGTCGCCGGTCAGGCAATTGAAGAAGGTGGACTTGCCGGCGCCGTTCGGACCGATCAGGCCGAGGATGTCGCCTTGCTCCAGCGTCACGGAGGCATCGTCCACTGCCTTGAAGCTGCCGAACGCCTTGGTGATGCCGCGTGCTTCAAGGAGCATGGCTTGCTCCCGTATCGGCGCCCGGCTTGCCGCGCCGCTTGAACAGGCTGAGGATACCACCCGGCTGGAAGCGGGCGATCAGCACGATGATCGCGCCATAGACCACGAAGGTGAGCCCGGCGCCCTTGCCGCCGAGCCAGCTGTTGGAGATCTCCTCCAGCGGCACCAGGATCGCGGCACCGACCAAAGGGCCAAACAAAAGCCCCGCCCCGCCCAGCGCCGCCATGATCAGGATCTTCACCGAGATCAGGATGCCGAGACCCGACTCGGGATCGACGAAGCCGAACATCATCGCATAGAGCGCGCCGGCGACGCTCGTCAGCGCCGCGCTCAGCATGAACGCATAGAGCTTCGTGCGGCTGGCGGGCGCTCCAAGCGAACGCGCGGCGCGCTCGGAATCCTTGATCGCGCGCAGGTAAAATCCCATCCGGCTATTGGCCATCCACCAGGTGATGAGAAGCGTGATCGCGAGGATGACGAGGAAGAGATAGTAGTACGGCAGCGACGACAGGAACGAGAGATCGAAGATGTTGCGCGGCACGGTCGGACCGGAGAGACCTACGGCCGCACCGAGATAATCGGTGTTGGTGACGATCAGCCGGATCGTCTCGGCGACCGCGATCGTCGCCATGCTGAAATAATGGCCGGATAGCCGCAGCGTCGGCACGCCGACGATGGCCGCGAGCACCACCGCCAGCACGATGCCGCCGGGAATTCCGAACAGCGGCGACAGGCCGAACTTCGCGTAGGAGCCCATCGCGGCATAGGCGCCGCAGCCGAAGAACACGACATGACCGACCGAGACCTGGCCGGCATAGCCGCCGACGATGTTCCACGCAGAGGCTGCAATCGCATAGAGCAGCACCAGCGCGCCGAGGCGTTGCTGGAACGGCGAAGACAGAAGCAGCGGATAGGCAATCGCCACCGCTGCGACGACCGAGAGCCAGAGCAGGCGGCGCATCACATCTTCCCCATCAAGCCTTGCGGCCGGAACCAGAGGAAGAACAGGAACAGGACATAGACGACGATGTCCTTGTAGACGGCGCCGATCAGATAGCCGGACAACGACTCGATCACGCCGATCAGGAGCCCTGCGACGAGCGCGCCGGGCACGCTGCCGAAGCCGCCGAGCGACACCGTGACGAAGGCGACGATGGCGAGCGTCTCGCCGACCGTCGGCACGATGTAGAAGAAATTCGCGATCAGCGCGCCGGCAAGGCCCGTCGCGCCGGCCGCGATCGCCCAGGCAATCGCCTGCATCGTGTCGGGCCGGATGCCCATGAGCTGGGCCGCGGTCGCATCCTCCGCCACCGCCAGCATCTTCGAGCCCAGCGAGGTACGCGTCAGCAATAAATGCAGGCCGAACGTCACCAGCAGCGCGACGACGCCGGCCAGCAATCGCGAAGCCTCGATGCGCAGGCCCGCGAACGCATAAGTGCCGCCGACGATGTCCTGCGGCATCGAGAGGAAGTTGGCGCCGAACCACCAGAACACCGAGTATCGCAAGAGCAGCGCGAGCCCGAACGTGCCGAGGATCTGCGCCAGCATCGGCCCCTTCATGATGTCGCGGATCAGGGCGAAATAGACGACGACGCCGAGGGTCGCGAGCACCAGCGTTGCCAGCGGCGCGCCGAGGATCGGCCCTCCCCCCATCAAGGTGTACACGACATAGGCGACGTACATGCCGAGCATGACGAAATCGCCATGGGCGAAATTGACGATGTTCATCATGCCCCACACCAGGGTGAGGCCCGAGGAAAACAGGGCGTAGACGGCGCCAAGCAGCAGCCCGCCGACGATCACCTGCACGAGAACAAAGGACATCAGTCAACGTTGCTCTGATCGAATCCCAACAGGAAGGGCGGGGCCGACGGCCCCGCCCTCAGAGATCACCAGCCCTTGTAGGGCAGCATCGGGGCCTTCTCGGCACTGGCCTTCGGCCACACCGCGACGTAGTTCTCACCGTCCTGAAGCTGGATGATCAGACCCGAGGCGAGAACGTTCTGGCCCTTGTCGTCGAACTTCACGCCTTTGTAGCCCATCATGAGCTGCTCGGGCTTCAGATCGGTCGCCTTCAGCGCCGCCTGGATCTTTGCAGGCTCGGTCGAGCCGGCGCGGTCGATCGCGTCGGCCAGCACGAAGAACCCCTGCATCTGGCGGCCGACGGTGTCGTCCATCTCCTCGCCGCTCTTCTTCTTGTACATGTCGGCGATGATGGCCGAGGGCGAGCCGGACGGCCCGACCGCCCAGGACGAGCGATTGAAGACGCCTTGAGAAATCTTGCCGACGGCCTTGATGAAGGACGGGTCGGAATAGCCGGCGTCGTCGGCGAGCAGCACCGGCGGCTTGTAGTCGAGCGACTGCATGGTCTTGGCGAACAGGATCGCATCCGACGTGTAGCTGATCATGATGATCACGTCGGGCTTCTTGTCCTTGAGCTGCAGCACCTGCCCCTGCACGTCCGTTGCATTCGCGGGATAGGCGACGTCGACCGCGATCGGCTGGCCCTTCTCCTTGAAGGCGGTGCTGATCGTGTTCGCGACCGAGGCGCCGTATTCGGTGTTGTCGTGGACCAGCGCGATCGCGTCGGTCTTGATACCCTGCGCCTTCAGGTCGGCGAGGAAGTCGACGTAGATCTTGGCGAAGTCGGTGGCGATCGGCGTGGTGCGGAAAAACCATTTGAAGCCGCGCTCGGTGAGATTGGCGGCGACCGACTCCGAGTTCAGATAGGGAATGCCGTATTTCTCGGCGATCGCGCTCGAGGTCAGCGTGATGCCGGACTGATAGGCGCCGAACACGGCCGCGACCTTCTCTTCCGTGATCAGGCGCAGCGCCTGGTTCTGTCCCGTGGCGGGGTTGCCCTGGTTGTCGGCGAACACGGCTTCGATCCTGGCGCCGCCGAGGCCGGCAAGCCCGGCGTTCTTCGCCAGCGGCAGATTGCCGAGCTCGGGATGGGCGTTGTTGATGATGTCCATGGCGACCTCGATCGCCGCCTTGGCATGCGCCCCGATCGACGCGGTGCCGCCGGACATCGGCATGATCACGCCGATCTTGACGACCTTGTCCTCGGCCCGCGCGCCTGCCGCGAGCGCAAGGGACATCGCGGCCGCGCAAAGCAGCCCGGTGACGTGCTTCAATGTCATGAAATCAGACCTCCCAAAGGGTTTCCCCAACCAAGGTTTTTTGGAAGCTCGGCGTTGCGCCGGCCGCCGTTTGATTATTCCTGGCAATGCGAGGATGGCATGCCGGTCAGGAGCCGGCAAGGTGAAACGGGCTGCCACGATGCTGCACAGATGCAGCGGGAGCGCCGCATCGTTCATTGTGAGCGCGACAACCGGCGAGGTTGTCCATGTCTACAACGACGCCCGCTGCGTAGGGTGGGTTAGCGAAGCGTATCCCACCACTGTCTGTTTCCGCGGAAACAAAAGAGGTGAGTTACGCCTAGCGGACTGCGCTTCGCGCAGCCGCAGGGGCTAACCCACCCTACGAAACACGTCTACGGTTCCCACGCGTCAGCCCGTGGCGTCGCGCGCCTGGAGCAGCGTTTCGAAACCGCCATAGATCATCCGCTTGCCGTCGAACGGCATGTCGCCGGCCTTGAGTCGCGGGTCGGCCATCACCTGCTTGTTGACGGCATCGCGATGCTGGCGGTCGCGGTAGACGATCCAGGAGAACACCACGACCTCGTCCTCCTTCGCCATCACCGCGCGCGGAAAGGAGGTCAGCTCGCCATAGGGGACGTCGTCGCCGATGCACTCGACGTAATTGAGCGCGCCGTATTCCATCCAGACAGCGCAGGCCGTTCGCGCCAGCGCCTTGTAGGCCTCGATCTTGTCCTTCGGCACGGCCAGCACGAAACCATCGACATAAGGCATCTCGGATCTCCTTGGGTGACGTTGAGCCCCAAGGACGATGCAGCGGGTGGTGATCCGACGCCCGCCGACCGTTTCGAGATGAGGCAAACCGTCGCGAGCTCCAGTCGGGGCGAGCCGGCGGCGTGAATGATCGATGCGCAGGAGCTTGTCGGGAGGCGCCTTCTCTTCAGAGGCGCGGCTGGCTGGGGAACCTGGATTCGAACCAAGACAAACAGAGTCAGAGTCTGTTGTGCTACCGTTACACCATTCCCCAACGGAATAGTCGAACAAATTCAATATCTTACTGATCTGTCCGACTTTGCCGGAAGCGCGTTTCGCGCAAATCACGGCTCAGGCGTGGAGGGTTTCTACCCGCTCGGCTTTGGGCTGGCAAGCGCCGTGGTGAACAGGTGTTTTGCGGACGGTCAGGAGGTGGCCGGGCGTCGGAAATGGCCGCCCTCCACTACGATATCCCTGCGCGGCAGCTTCCAATCCAGCCCTGAGTCTCAGGTCTCGTCCAGCCTGCGGACGTGATATCCGGCCGGGAGGATCCGGCCGCCCTCCTCGTCCGCCACCGGGACATCGGTCACCAGCCCTTCGATCAGGGCGGCCTCCCACACCTCTTTCTCGGTGGGAAAGGGATCGCCGATCTGTCTGTCACCTTCGAACAGCGCGTACAACGGCTCAGTCCTGGTTCATTGTGCGGCCGGCTGCAGGCCGCGGATCCCCGCGGTCATCTACCCGGTGGCCTACTGACGCACGCTATCCGGCGGCAGTTCGAATTGTGCGATCCGCGTATCCAGGCGCCACAGCTCGATGCGGTGGAGCAGCACGAGCCGGGCAGCCTCGCGCTTGGCCTCCTCGTCGTCGCCGCAGACGAGATTGATGCAGCCGGACACGTGGCCGTCGGGATCGATCTGGAAGGCACGGTAGTGCTTGATGGTCTGCATGGTCATACCCTCCGACGCGTGAAGCCGGGGGCGCTCAGCCAATCCGTCAGGTTCGAGGTCACTTCATTCTGCTTGGCGCGGCGCAGCAACAGCTCGCGCTCCTTGCCCGCGGGCATGCGGCGCGCAAGCTCGCGCGCCTTTTCGGCGGACGCGTGCAAACGCTCCTGGAGCGATTGCGTCTGTTTGGTTCGATTGCGTTTGGTGGTCATCGCTTTTCACGGACGAGTTCGGAAGGACCTTGGCCCCGGCGGGAGGTAGCGCCGGGGCCGACGCGATGCCGGACTGGGGCGGCCCAACCGGGCAGGTTCGTTTGCAGCTTCCGGCGCAGGTGCGGGTTCCGGCATTTCAATAGGTTAACGCTGCGCGAATTTAGCTGGCGCAGGCGACCTACGGCAAAGCCGAATTTCGGCTAAGTGGAATATTTTGACGGCCGGGGCCTTGACCGATCAATTGCGGATTTGGCTGACGGGGCAACACAAGGATTTAATGACAACCGGACGCGCTGATATCCGCCCCGTTCCCGGCGCGTGCAGCCTGCCTCTCGCGCCCGATCGGCGCGGCCTCAGAGAACCATCGAGACAATAGCCAGCACACCGAGAGCGGCCAGGAGCCAAACCAGCGATTGGACTATTAACGGCCGCGTCATGGTGCGCCCCGTTCGGATTTTCCTGCCCCTATGGCAGGCAACTCCCGAACGAAACGCGCTCGTTGAGCTAGATCAAAAGCCGAGCAAAAGAACCGAGACGGCGCCGACGGTGAAAGCACCGGCCGCGACGGCAATCGCCAGGATGACGCGCTCACGTCCCATGCCCGAAAATTAACATAGGATAGGTCTGATCGACTATGCAGTTGGTGCCAGTTTTTCCCGACCGGAAAGGACAAGAGTATTACCGCTATTGGGCCTCTTCCTTCGGAAACGGCTCGTAAGTCTTGCGGCCCAGGAAAGTGTCGGGCATCGCCACGTCGAGAACCTTGCGCGCCTCCTCCAGGAACTGGCGCAACAAATCGACGTGCTGTGTCTCATCGTTGGAAGGTCGATAGACCCATTGTCTATCCGGCATGATGGCGCTCCCTGTTTGCAGGCGGGAGCGCAAATCGGTCTCTCAGCCACCAGCGCCTACGGGCAGAGCCTGTGCCGGTGATGCGGGTCAACCGGCCTGCACCGATTTGGTTCAAAAGTGAACCTTGGGCGTTACTGGCGGGACACGGGACACGCATATTTTGCGAATGAAGCGCCTCGTTCGGGCCAGTTGCTGCCGACTTGAGCCGAGCGAACCGGTTCCGTGGACAGGCCGGCCGGGCCTCTGTGAGCAAAGCCGGTCAACCGCGGCGATAGAGTTGCAGATAGCTCGGCGAATACAGCGCGGCATCCTTAAGCGCGCCGAGGTCGCTGATGGTCAAGGTGCGCTCCCGCAGTGCTATCAGACCGGTCGCCCGCAGCTCCTGCAGCGTGCGGTTCAAGTGAACGACGGAAAGGCCGGTGGCATCAGCGAGATCCATCTGCGTCACCGGCATGATGCAGGAATTGCCCTCGATCAACCCGACCGGGCGAAGCCGCTCGAAGATTTCGCAAAAGAGGTGCGCCACGCGCTCAAGTGCCGTACGGCGACCAAGATTGATGGCCCACTCGCGCTGAATTGCGTTGTTGACCAGCGTCTCGCACCAGAATGCTTCGGCGAGCGAGCGATCACTCGCCAACAGGCTCTCGAAGCGCTGACGCTTGATTTCGCTATAGACCACCGGCGTCATCGTCGAGATGGAATGATCCATCACCGTCAGCAGGAACGCATGCGCGTCGCAGGTTTCGCCCGGAAAGACGAAATTGACGATCTGGCGCCGGCCGTCCTCCAGCGTCTTGTAGCGGCTGAGCCAGCCCGAGAGCACGATGCGGACGCTGTCGACGGGATCGCCCTCCGAGATCAGATCTTCGCCTGCCCCGGCGCGCTGCATCCCTTCGAGCATGGCGTGCTCGAGCACGGCGGAAGCCTCAGCCGACAATGGCCGCAGCGCATTCAACCGGCGGATGACCGGCTCAGTGACGCTTCGATCGAGGGTCGACAAAGGCATCAATTACCGCTCCCCGCCCCTCCCCCCCGCCGTATGGAAAGTACGCTTGCTCAGGGGAATGATGATCGTGCATTGCAGTCCGGGTCCATTGAACGCCATCGTGGTCTGCCCCTTGAACTCGAACGCCAGCGTACGCTCCAGGAGCTCGGCGCCAAAGCCCTTTCGTGACGATGGCGCGACCTGCGGCCCGCCCCGCTCGCGCCATTCGAACACGAGCTCGGCTGGGGCGGCGCTCTCATCGAGACGCCAGGATATTTCAATCCGCCCGGTCGGCTGGCTCAAGGCACCGTATTTCAGCGCATTGGTCGCAAGCTCGTGGATGGCGAGCGCAAAGGTTTCGGCGGCCTTCGGCTGGAAACGCACGCGGGGACCTGAGACACGCACCTGCTCGCCTTCCCTGGCATTGTAGGCCAGCAGCTCCTCGACGACGAGATATTCGAGATCGACGCCACCTTCGGGATCGCGGGTCACCAGCGCCTGGGTGCGTGCGAAGGCGTTGAGGCGGCCGTCAAGATGAGAGGCGAACTCCTCGACAGTGGCGCTCGAATCCGCCGTACGGCGGGAGATCGAGCGGACCACGCCGAGTGTGTTGCGGACACGATGCTGAAGCTCGGCGAGTAACAGGCGCTGCCGCTCCTCGGCGCGGGTGATCGCGGTGACGTCGATGAAAGTGATGACGACGCCGGCGATGAAATTATCGATGCTGCGATAAGGCAAGATGCGCACGATGTAGCGCGTGCCGCTGTCCGGCGCGCTCAGCTCGCGCTCGGCGCTCGCGAGCGTCCGCAGCACGCGGCGGACGTCATCGTAGAGTTCCTCGATCGGAATGCGTGCCTTGATGTGGGCGATGGGGCGGCCGACGTCGGTTTCGACGAGATGCAGGACCTGGGTGATCGCGGGCGTGAAATTCATCACCCGCAGGTCATTGTCGAGGAACACGGTTGCGATCTGCGTGCTCTCGAGGAAGTTCTTGAGATCGCTGGTCGCGCGCGTCAATTCCTGGACGCGATGTGCCAGCTCGCCGTTGACGGTGGTGAGTTCCTCGTTGACCGATTGCAATTCCTCGCGCGAAGTCTCGAGCTCTTCATTGGCCGATTGCAGCTCCTCATTGAGCGACTGGTATTCCTCGTTCGAGGATTTCAGCTCCTCGTTGGTGCTCTCCAGCTCCTCGATGGTCGCCTGCAGGCGCTCGCGCGTGGCGCGCAGCTCGCTTTCGAGCCGCTCGACATGTTCGGTCCGCACCAGTGCGTTCGGGTTGTTCTGGCTGGCGTCGATCACGCGGGCCGGGCCGTCCTTGAACAGCACGACGAAATTGCGGTGGCCGCCGGCGCCTTCCTGGATCGGCTCGACCGTGATGTCGACCAGGACGCGATGGCCGTTCACCCCGAGCTGCACCTGCTCGGCATGGGCGGGCTCGTTGGTCTCCGCGGCGCGGCTGAGCGCAGTGCGCAATTCGAGCCTGAGATCGCGGTGCACGAGCTGGAGCAGGTCGAGCGTCGCGGTCCCCGCCGTCGGCTCGATGTAGCGCCCGGTACGCCCGGAGAAGTGCAGGATCTGGAAATTGTCGTCGGTGATGACATAGGCCGGCGCATAGCGCTCCGCGATGCGCTGCGCGCGGCGCTCGAGGCCGACGTCGGGGCCGAACGAGCGCACCGGCGGCACCTCGACCGGCGCCCTGCCCGCGCTGGTCGTGATCGGAAATTCCGGCGGCAGCCGCGTCCCGGTCTCGAGCTTCTTGAAGATGCGGGCGCGGCGGTCGACCGGCGAGAACAGTTTTGGATGCCGCGTCACGTTCTCGGAATTGCCCAGGAACAGGAACCGGTCGGCCAGCAGGGCGAAATGGAACAGCGGGATCACCCGGTTCTGCAGCTCGGCGTTGAGATAGATCAGAAGATTACGGCAGGAGACGAGGTCGAGCTTGGAGAACGGCGCGTCCTTGATGACGTTGTGCTGCGAGAAGATGCACATCTCGCGCAGCTCCTTCACCACGCAATAGGTGTCGCCTTCGCGCACGAACCAGCGCGCGAGGCGCTCGTTGGTCATATCCGCCTCGATGTTGGTGCGGTAGCGGCCGACGCGCGCCGCCGCGAGCGCCCGCCCGTCGATGTCGGTCGCAAAGATCTGCACCTGCGGCGCGGAATCCAGCCGCGCCATGTGTTCGCGCAGGAGGATGCCGATCGAATAGGCCTCCTCGCCGGTGGCGCAGCCGAGCACCCAGACGCGAACCTGCTGGCCGGCCTCCTTGCCTTCGAAGATCTTCGGGATGATCTGGTTCTCCAGCACCTCGAATTCGCGCTTGTCACGGAAAAACTCGGTGACCCCGATCAGCAGGTCGTTGAAGAGATGCTGGGCCTCGTCCTTGTCGTTGCGGAGGAAATCGACGTAGGCCGGAATATCGTCGATCTGGACCACCTGCATGCGCCGCTGCACGCGGCGCAGGAAGGTGTTCTGCTTGTAGCCATGGAAATCATTGCCGGTCTTGTTGCGCAGGATGTCGGCGATGCGCGACAGCGACGTCGCGGCCGCAGCCAGCACCTCGTCAAACCCCTGCTTCTCCTCCAGGCGCCGCAGATGGCGGGCATAGACCTGGATATGCTCCGGGATATCCTCCGGCGGCAGCACGTAGTCCGCGATCGCCGCCGGCGTGTTGCCGTCGAGCTGGTGATCGGCCTCGTGGCTTACGACCCTCTCGGCGATCGCGAGGCCGCCATGATCCTTCAGCGTCGCGGTGCCCAGCGTGCCGTCGCCGCCGGTGCCGGCCAGGATCACGCCGATCGATTGTTCGGCGCGCTCTTCGGCCAGCGACACCAGAAAGCTGTCGATCGTGGCGCGCTCGCCGGGCGCCTGCTCGGCCTTGCGAAGTGCGAACCGATCGCCCTGGATGGTCGTGATCATCGCCGGTGGGCACAGATAGACCGTGCCGCCCTCGATCGTCTGAGCATCAGCGATGTCGGCGACCCTGCCCCCATTCGACCCCTGGACGATCGCGCGCAGCCGGGACCCATCGAAGGCGTCGTGATGCTGAAGCGCCAGCACGAGGGCCTGATCGTTCGCCACGGTCAGCTTGGCGAAGAAGCGCTCGATGCTCTCCAGCGCGCCGGGCGATGCGCCAACCCCGATGATGAGCGGGCTCTTGATCTGGCGCTCTCCCTCGACCGGCTGGTCGCCTACTTCATTCATGGTCTGGTAGCTTTCACTGGCTGGCGCGAGCAACCGGCGCTCGCTCCCTGCAAATAGCAGAAGTTGATCTTACCCCAACAGATCAAAGGCGGAAATGTAATGCGCTCCGTTCGAGCGTGTGTTCCCGGGCGTTGTCAGACCGCGAGGTAAGGTCCATGCTCGCCGGGTCCCGCAGGAGCCCGCGATGCAGATATCGGAAGAACTCGCGGCGCTGATCCGTCGAGCCGACGGCGCCACCGCGACCGCCCGTCGGCTGCTCGACGAGAACGACCGCTGGCGCCGCAGCGTCGAGCGGCAGCTCGACTATATGTTCGAGCTCGGTGCGGAATTCAGGAAACCGTCGGTCAGCCGGCCTTTGGCGGGGTCAGATCAACCTGCTGACGAAGATAGATGACGCGCTGCTCGATCAGCGTGCGGTGGCGCTCCCACTCGGTCAGGGTCTGCTTGAGCAGGTCGACCAGCCGTTCCGCCTGGCGTATGTCGTGGCCGTCGGCCTGAAGGTCGAGCACCCGGTTCTCCTGGTCGCGCAATCGCTGCCGACCTTCCTCGATATCCCGGTCCGCCTTGATGAGAAGGCGCTGCTCGGCGTTGAGCTGCTCGGTGCGTTCGGCAAGGGACAGGGCCATGGCAGCGCCTCAAGCTTCCTGCTTGCGAACCGGAGGATCGAGCGAGTGTAGCACGACGCGCCGGATCATGTCGGCATATTCACGATATTCAGCGGCGCGCTCCTCGTATATCTCGGCGACCGCAAGCCGGCCGCTGCGCCGACCGTCTCTGGCCATGCGCTGCACCAGCTCCGCCCGCTCCTCGATGATGCGGAGCGCGACGCGCAAGGCTTCATCGACGCGTCCCTCCTGCTCCTTGGCCAACGCATCGGCCGTGTAGGCGTGACCGACCTGGCAGCGGAACCGCATGGGGCGCACCTCCTTCATCTCGGAGAGGACGCCGCCGCATCCCGGACAAGTCAGCGCGACCGGATCGGCGAGCAAGGCAAGGCTGTCACTGCCGATGCGGTCACCAGCCGCAATCTCGACCTCAAGCCTGATTTCCGGAGGGATCGGCAGCGCCGCTCCCGCCGGTTCTCTGACGAGTTCGGACAGGACATCGCCCATTCCGGCGCCGGGCACGCAGAGATCAATCGTCGTCGCCTCCAGGGCGCGCCGTGGCATCTCGTCGGCAATGGCATCCCGGGGGTCCTGGACCACGGTCGTTCCACCACAGCGCTTGATGGCGTTGAGGCCGGCCGCGCCGTCGGATAACAGGCCGCTGAGGAGAACACCGATCACGCGTGGACCATGATGCAGCGCAGCCGAACGGAACAACGCATCGATCGCCGGCCGCACCATGTTTTCGCGCGGACCACGGCCGAGGAACACATGATGCTCGGACAGCAGCAGATGGTGGTCCGGCGCCGCCAGATAAATCTGGCCAGCCTCGATTTTCATGCCGTTTTCGGCCTGCCGCACCGGAAGCTTGCCGGCACTCCTCACCACCGTTGAGAGGATGCCGATGCCCTGCGCCGGTATGTGCAGCACGATGAATATGGCTGCCGGCAGGTCCGCCGGCAGGCGGCCCAGGATCTGCTTTAGCGGTGGCGTCGCCCCAGCCGAGCCCCCGATGACGATGATGTCGCGGTTGCTCATGGAACCCACCTTCGCTTGCATCGTTTGCACCAAGGCGGGTCCCGGGCTTATGTTCCTAATTGTTCAAGGGACCGCTGGAGGCATCATGCCCTTATCGTCCACGCTGCCCCGTGAAAGCTCACCGCTGACGGGTCGCCGCATTCTTGTGGTCGAGGACGAATATTTCCTCGCTGACGATATCGGCAAGACACTGCGCGCGCTCGGCGCCGAGGTGGCGGGTCCGGTGGGCCATATCGAGGACGCGGTGGGAATCCTGCACGGTGGCGGCATTCTCGATGCGGCGGTGCTCGACGTGAACATTCGCAACGAGACGATCTATCGCGTTGCCCGCGAGCTCAGGGCGCGTCAGGTGCCGTTCGTGTTCACGACGGGCTACGACAAGATCACCATTGAGCCGGATTTTCAGGACGTGCCGCTTTGGGAGAAGCCGATCGATATCGTGGCAATGGCCCGGAATCTGGCTGCGATCATCGGCGACCAACTGGCATGACGCGCGACGGAGGCGCTGCCGGTCTGCTCAACGAAAACTGAAGGGATATTCGATGATCTATTCACCGAATTCCGCTATCGACGCGCAACTCCTGACCCATTCGCGCGACCTGGTTCGCAAGGCATTGGCGTTGCTGCGCAACAGCGACCATCTCGTCAGCGCGCAGCGCCTGCGCGAGGAGTTGAGCCGAGAAAATTCCTGCAGCGACGGTCAACCGTACGGACATAAACGCCTGACCGTCACGCTCACGGCAAATTGACTGTCAGAACAGATGCACGAAGGCGAGCCAAGCGGTCACCGCCAGGCACAGGATCACGGCGGCGTAAGGCAGCGCAACGCGCAAAATGATCTCCCCGCCGTCAGCTCAACATCATCCAAACAATCGCCCCCGTCATCACGATAAAGCCCGTGATTGCGGTCGCGACAAAGGCCTGCTCGATGCGATCCATCACCATCGCAGCCCCCGTTTCCAGCCCGTGCAGTCTGATGGCCGGAGGAACCGCGCGCATTATGCTATGTGAATCGCCGGCACTGCTTTTTTTTGAAAGGCGACGTGCGCCTTGGGATGCACGGCGGCGCAGAGACTGGAACGCGCCCGCCGGGACACGGTTGATGCGTGGCGATCTCCTCAACCACAGGAGCGGTCCGTGCCAAGACTTTCAGTACTCGCTTGCCTGGTCATCGCGATCGGTGCGTTCGCGGGGTCGGCGCCTGCCCATGCCCAGGATTATCCCTGGTGCGTCCAGGGCAAGGGCGTGGGCTATCCCGGCGACTGCAGCTACAGCACACGGGCGCAATGCCTGGCATCGGCGTCGGGGCGCAACGTCGGCTGCGGCCTGAACCCGCGCGTTGCATACGGCCTGCAACGCCGATATCGCTACTGACGCCTAAGGGACAGCCAGTCGCACGCCGGCTGCACCGGGACGTTCGCCGCCTGCAGCAGGCGATGCCGCCTTGCCGCGCGGATCGTGGCAGGACACTCAGAGCAAGAATCCCTTCATCGCCTCGAGAAACTGCCCCGGCGATTGAAGCTGTGGCACGTGCGCGCAACCCGGAATGATCTTGAGTTCGGCACGCGATAACCCGGCGGCCAACTCATGCGACATCGGCGGAGGCGTCGCTTCGTCGTATTCGCCGACCAGGACGAGAACCGGGACTTTTACCCCGGCGAGTTCGGGGCGCAGATCCAGGCTTGCCAACGCGTCGCACGCGGCGCGAAACACGTTTGGATCCGTCCGCAGAAACGCTTCACGGCGCCCCCGCATCAACTCCGGATGCTGCTCCTGAAACTCGGGCGCGAACAGGCGCCGCATCGCGACATCAGTGATCGCTTCAAGCCCCTTCTCGCGAGATACCCTCGCCATGTTGCGGAACGCCTCGCGGCCGGGCTCCGAGAAAGCTGCGCCGCAATCGGCGAGGATCAGCTTGCTGGCAATCTCCGGGTGGCGAATGACCATCTGCAAGGCGACGAACCCGCCATAGCCATTGCCGAGCACGATCGTCGGCGCGCCCGCTGCAGCATCTTTCACGGCCTCTGCCATCCGGTCCGCGACCGCGACAAGTCCGCCTTCCACCGCATGTGAACGGCCGAACCCCGGCAGCTCCGGCACGATGGTCCGAAACGATTTCTCCAGCTCGGGCACGATCGCATCGAAACTCGCACGATCCGACAACAGCGAGTGAAAGAGGAAAAGCGGCGACCCCTCGCCCGATTGCGCTGCGTTGACGGTCCCGTTGGCAAGAAGCCTGTCCATGTCCGGTCTTTCCTAGACTGCGTCGGTCGGATCACGCGCAACTGCGTGCCCTGAACCGGCGATTGATAAATCAAATCTTCCGGATTTCAAGCATTTGACACTTGACGTGATATTTCAGGATAGCAATATTAGAGCCACGGAGGCCTTCCAGAATCATGCTTTTGCGCGAAAATATCTATGATCTCCTTAGAGCTGATATTTTAGCATGTCGCCTCGCGCCGGGCGATGAAATGCGAGAGCAGGATCTGGCCGAGCGCTATTCGGTGAGCCGGCAGCCGGTCCGCGATGCGCTCTTGAGGCTGCAGCGCGAGCACCTCGTGACGGTGCAGCCGCGCCAGGGCTATCGGGTCACCCCGATCTCGCTCGCCGACGCTCGCGACCTGCTGCGCTTCCGCCTCGCGCTGGAGCCCGCCTGCGTCGCCGAGGCGATCGAGAGTGCTCCTGACAGCGTCTTGAAATCGCTCGACGAATTTCGCCGCTTCTCCGGCAGCCACGAAGACTTCATCGCCTACAACCGCGGCTTCCACACTGCGCTGGCCCATGCGTCCGGCAATCGCCGCATGGCGGCGGCGCTGTGCGACCTGATTGGCCAGGCCGACCGGCTGGTCCGCGTCAGCGTGTCCAATCTCAGAGGGCACGATCCGGCGAAGCTCGTCGCCGAGCACGTCGCCCTGATCGAGGCTATGCAGCGGCGCGAGGTTCGAACCGCGACGCGCATCATCAAGGCCCACATCGCGGCCACCGAAAAACGCGTCCTGCCGGCGCTTAAGCGTAACGCCGTCATCGTTGAAGAGAGGTCATCATGAACATTCCGTCGAAACCCGCGTCCATCGACGTCGAAATCCACGGCAACTTCATTGATGGGCGTGAAGTCGAAGCCGGGAACGGCGCATTGCTGGACATCCGCAATCCCGCCACCGGCGACGTCATCGCCCGAATTCCCAACTCGACCGCCGAAGACATCGACCGCGCGATGAAGAGCGCGCGTGCGGCGTTCGAAGGCAAGGGATGGGGCGGCATGGACACGCGCACGCGTGCCAAGCTGATCAACAGGCTGGCCGATGCCTTCGAGGCGAACCTCGACAGCCTGTACCGGCTGGAAACCCTCAACAACGGCCGCCCGGTCAACGAGACCCGCGCGCAGCTCTCCCGCCTGCCCGATTTCTTCCGCTACTTTGCCGGCCTCGCGCTCGCGCGCCGCGACTCCGTGATCCCCGTCGAGGGCGCGTATCTGAACTACACGCTCCGCACCCCCATCGGCATCGTCGCCAACTGCACGCCGTTCAATCACCCTCTCATGATCCTGTGCAAGTCGCTCGCCGTGGTGCTGGCGACCGGATGCGTCACCGTGGTCAAACCGTCGGAATACACGCCGTTGACGACGTTGAAGCTCGCGAAGATCTTCACCGAAGCCGGCCTGCCGCCCGGCGTCTTCAATATCGTGCTGGGGCTGGGCCAGAACGCCGGCAAGATGCTGGCCGAGCATGGCGACATCGACAAGCTGGTCTTGACCGGCGGCACCGAGGCAGGTCGCATCGCCGGCAGCGCGGCCGCGAAGGTGTTTGCGCATCAAACCATGGAGCTCGGCGGCAAGACGCCGGTGATGGTGTTCGACGATTTCGACGTCGACCGCGCCGTCAACTATGCCGCGTTCGGCGCCTTCATCGGCGCTGGACAAACCTGCGTCTGCGCCTCGCGCCATATCGTTCAGGCCACGATCTATGACGAATTCGTCGAGAAGCTGAAGGCGAAGACCCGCACCATCCGCATCGGCGATCCCTTCGATCCGAGCACGCAATTGGGGCCGGTCATCTCGGCCCGGCAACGCGACCGTGTGCTCACCTATTCCCGCTACGGTCACGAAGACGGCGCGCGTCTCGTCACCGGGGGTGTTGCCGCGAAGGTACCGGGCCATGACAACGGCTATTTCGTCGAGCCGACCGTCTTCGCCGACGTCAAATCCGACATGCGCATCTTTCAGGAGGAAGTGTTCGGGCCGTTCACCTCGGTGACGCCGTTCAAGGACGAGGCAGATGCGCTGCGACTTGCCAACGACTCGCCCTTCGGCCTCGCCGCAGCAATTCGTACCCGCGATGTCGCCCGAGCTCATCGAGTGGCCGCCGCCGTCAAGGCCGGCATCGTCTGGATCAACGACCACCACCGGCTCGATCCGGCCTCACCCTGGGGCGGCGTCGACGACTCTGGCATCGGCCGTGAATGCGGCAGTGAGAGCTTCGACGACCACTTCAACACCAAGAGCGTGATGGTCGCAACCCACGAACAGCCGTTCGACTGGTATCGCGACACGGCCAGTCAGCGGCGGCTGAACTAGCAGACTTGCAGGCCAGCAGAACTGCAAGCGGCCGACCGCCCGCAGAAGGCGGGCCGCATCAACGAGAATAACGGGCAAGGGAGAGCGTATATGTCGACATCGGTGAACGCAGGCAGCCGTCTTGATCGGCTTCCGATCGGGCCATTCCATCGCCGCATCATGCTGCTGATCGGCATCGGGATGTTTTTTGACGGTTTCGACATCTACATCGCCGGGACCGTGCTCAGTGTGACGCTGAAAACGGGCTTTTCGACGCTCGCTCAGAACGCGGCTTTCATCTCGGCGACCTTTGTCGGCATGATGCTGGGATCGTTCGGCACCGGTTTCCTCGGCGACCGCTACGGACGCCGATTTACGTATCAATTCAATTTGCTCCTTTTCGGCATCGCCTCCCTTGCTGCGGCGTTCGCTCCGAACATGGCCTTCCTCATCGCCTGCCGTTTCGTGATGGGCGTCGGGCTCGGCGCGGAGAACGTCGTCGGCTATTCGACGATGACTGAATTCGTGCCTGCCCGCACGCGCGGCAAATGGCTCGGCTTCACGGCCGTGTGCGTCGTGACGGGCCTGCCCGTGGCGCTGCTGGTCGCATCGGTGCTCGTGCCGCAATTTGGCTGGCGCTCCATGTTCGTACTTGGGGGCGTCGGCGCGCTCGTCGTGTGGTACATGCGCAAGTCGCTGCCGGAATCGCCGCGCTGGCTGGAAGCCGTGGGACGCACCGCCGAAGCAGAAGCGCTCATGCAAGCCATCGAGAAGGAGGCGGCCCAGGGTCGGCCCCTGCCCGCTCCCGCGGTCACAACACCGGTCCCGGTCTCCCCCGATCTCGGCACGTTGTTCACCGCTCCTCTGCTGTCGCGGATGATCGTCGGTGCCATCTGCCTGATCACGATCAACACCCTGCTCTACGGCTTCGTGACCTGGCTGCCCGTGTTCTTCGTCAAGCAAGGGCTTTCGATTGCGACATCGTTCGGCTATTCGCTGCTGATGGCACTCGGTGCGCCGATCGGCTCGGCCATCGGCGCGTTGACCGCCGACCGCTGGGGCCGAAAGCCGACCATCATTGGCGCGTCCATGATCTCAGTGATGCTCGGAATCCTCTACCCGATGATCTCGGATCCGATTCTGCTGCCGGCCGTGGGGTTCGCGCTGACCGTGCCGATCTACGTGCTGGTCGCCATCCTGTTCGGCGTCTACATTCCCGAGCTGTTTCCGACCGAGGTCCGCCTGCGCGCTTCCGGCATAGTCAATACGCTGGGGCGCGGCGCCACGATCGTCACACCGTTCCTCGTTGTGTCGCTGTTCGAGTCGCGCGGCGTGGCAGGCGTCATGGCGCTGATGATCGGACTGCTCGTGCTGCAGATCATCACGGTCTGGGCACTCGGCATCGAGCCTCGACATCGCAGCCTCGAGGAGCTCAAGGCCGAAGAATCCGCTTCGCCTGTTCTGAGCGAAGCTTCCTGAGAATATCCTCAGGCCTTGCGCAACTCTTGTCGTACTGTGGACGCTCCGATGCCTGCATCGGAGCGTCACGTTTTTCCTGCGCCCGCTGATACCGACCTACTCTCGCCCCGACTGCGCCTCGACCGCTTGCACGGCGACGCTCGCGACTTGCCGCAGCGCCTCGCGGTCGGCGCCTGAGGACGCCATCACGCCCATGCCGACGGCAACGGCCGAGACGTAGCGTGCGAGCGCTGCGGGATCTGACGTCTCCTTGAGATCGCCTTCGGCCTTGGCGCGGATGAAGCGATCGCGGAGCTGATCTTCGTTCTGGGCGCGGCGGGCGGCGAGCTCGAACGGGACATTCTCGGAGCCGGTGCCGCAGGCGATGCCGCCTTGCACGAGCAGGCAGCCGGGCGGATTGGCGGGATCGGTCTGCTTCTCGGCGATGCCCATCAGCATGCGCTCGGCGACCTCGCGGGCGGTCGGGGCGGCCACCACCTCTTCCATCCAGGCACCGCGCAGCTTGGTGTAGCGGTCGAGCGCGGCCTTCAGCAGCCCTTCCTTGTTGCCGAAGCAGGCATAAAGGCTCGGAGGGTTGATGCCCATGGCCTCGGTGAGCTGGGCGATCGTGGCGCCCTCATAGCCATGGCGCCAAAACACTTCCATCGCCTGGTCCAACGCTGCATCTGCGTCGAATCCACGGGGGCGTCCCATGGCCATGTGCCTGTCTCCTCGGAATTCGCGTTCTACCTGAGGCTCAACGCCAAATCCTATCTATTTGTTCTAGCTTTATTTTTTCTTGCGTCTTCCAACTTTCGCATTCGGCAGCTACGATTTTCGTAGTGAATGGTACATAAGTATCTTGCACTGCGGCGTCCAGCTCCACATCTGTAGCGAACACTACAAATCTGGAGCGCGCAAATGCCCCCGTCCCCCAACACCCGTACCGCCCGTTTCCGACGCCTTCTTGGCGGCATCGCCGTTGTCGGCGTCCTGGCGACGGCCGGTTCGATCGCAACCGGCCGCTATTTTCATGCAGCACAGGCGACCTCAGCGGCCGCCACAGCCGAGCAAGCCGTATCCGTCACAGTCGCCATGATCGAGCCACGGCAAACCGCGCTGTGGGACGATTTCTCCGGACGGTTAGAGGCCATCAACCGCGTCGAGCTCCGCCCGCGCGTGGCCGGCGCGATCCTCGCGACCAACTTCACCGAGGGCGCGCTGGTGAAGGCCGGCGACGTCCTGTTCAAGATCGATCCGGCGCCCTATGCGGCAGAGGTCGATAAGGCCGCAGCCCAGCTCGAAGCCGCCAAGGCGCGCGTGGTCTTCACCACCAGCGAGGTCGAGCGCGGCGCCCAGCTCGTCGGCAACGCCGTGGTCACGCGGCGCGATTTCGACCAGCGCGAGAACGCCAACCGCGAAGCCATCGCCAATGTGAAGGCGGCTGAAGCGACGCTTACGACCGCAAAGCTCAATCTCGACTACACCGAGGTGCGCGCGCCGGTCGACGGTCGCGTCGGCAAGATCGAAGTCACCGTCGGCAATCTCGTCGCCGCCGGCACCGCCTCCCCGGTCCTGACCTCGCTGGTTTCGGTCAATCCGATCTACGCCTCCTTCGATGCCGACGAGGAAGTGGTGCTGCGCGCGCTCAGCTCGATCGCCGATGCCTCCGGCAAGCGCGGCAATCTCGACCAGATCCCGGTCGAGATGACGACCTCCGGCGGGCTCTCGGCAAAGGGCCACATCCAGCTCATCGACAATCAGGTCAACGGCCAGAGCGGCACCATCCGCGTCCGCGCGGTGTTCCGCAACGACGACGGCCGCCTCATCCCCGGCCAGTTCGCCCGCGTGCGGATGGGCCAGCCGAAGCAGCAGACGCTGGTGATGATCGACGAGCGCGCGATCGGCACCGACCAGGACAAGAAGTTCGTGATGGCGGTCTCTGACGACGGCCGAGCCGTCTACCGGCCGATCACGCTCGGCGGCTCGGTCGATGGCCTGCGCATCGTCACCTCGGGCCTGAAGTCCGGCGAGCGCATCGTCGTCAACGGCCTGCAGCGCGTTCGACCAGGCGCCCTCCTCAAGACGGAGGTGGCCACGATGGGCGCGCGCGGACCGCAGCAGGCCTCCAACCACAGCAACCAGGACGTCGTGCAACGCTAGCTACATCATTCCGGGCCGCGCGCGGCGCGAGCTATGGTGCGCACCGCGCACCTGGGAATCTCGAAGTTACTGAACTCCGAAGACATGACTTCCGGATTCCGGGTTCGCGGGCTCAGCCGGCGCCCCGGGATGATGGGAGAGCTGTCTCTCGCGCAGGGGCAAAGCCATGAATCTCTCGAAATTTTTCATCGACCGTCCGATCTTCGCCGGTGTGCTCTCGGTCCTGATTTTCCTTGCGGGCCTGATCTCGTTGTTCGCGATGCCGATCTCGGAATACCCGGACGTCGTGCCGCCCTCCGTCGTGGTGCGCGCGACCTATCCCGGCGCCAATCCCAAGGTGATTGCCGAGACGGTGGCGACGCCGATCGAGGAGCAGATCAACGGCGTCGAGAACATGCTCTACATGTCGAGCCAGGCGACCACCGACGGCGCGATGACGCTGACGGTGACCTTCCGCCTCGGCACCGATCCCGACAAGGCGACGCAGCTCGTGCAGAACCGCGTGCAGCAGGCCGAGCCCCGCCTGCCGGCGGTGGTGCGCCAGCTCGGCATCATCACCAAGAAATCGTCGCCCGACCTCACCATGGTCGTGCACCTGCTTTCGCCGAACGGCCGCTACGACATGACTTACTTGCGCAACTACGCGGTGCTCAACGTCAAGGACCGGCTGGCGCGGATCGACGGCGTCGGCGACGTCCAGCTCTACGGCGCCGGCGACTATTCGATGCGGGTCTGGGTCGATCCGCAGAAGGCCGCCGAGCACGGGCTGACCGCAAGCGACATTGTCAAGTCGATCCAGGCGCAGAACGTCGAGGCTGCCGCCGGCGTGGTCGGCTCCTCCCCGAACGTCAAGGGCATCGACTTGCAACTGTCCGTCAATGCGGAAGGCCGGCTCGCGAACGAAGAGCAGTTCGGCGACATCGTGGTCAAGACCGGCTCGAAGGGTGAAGTCGTGCGGCTGCGCGACGTCGCCCGCATCGAGCTTGGCGCCTCCGAATACGGCCTGCGCTCGCTGCTCGACAACAAGCAGGCGGTGGCGATCCCGATCTTCCAGGCGCCGGGCTCCAACGCACTGCAGATCTCGGACCACGTCCGCGCCACCATGGCCGAGATCAAGAAGAACATGCCGGAGGGCGTGACCTACCAGATCGTCTACGACCCCACCCAGTTCGTGCGCTCGTCGATCGAGGCGGTGATCCATACGCTGCTCGAAGCGATCGCGCTGGTGGTTCTGGTCGTGATCCTGTTCCTGCAGACCTGGCGCGCCTCGATCATTCCGCTGCTGGCGGTGCCTGTATCGATCGTCGGCACCTTCGCCGTGATGCATGTCTTCGGCTTCTCCATCAACGCGCTCAGCCTGTTCGGCCTGGTGCTCGCGATCGGCATCGTCGTCGACGACGCCATTGTCGTGGTCGAGAACGTCGAGCGCAACATCGAGACCGGGCTGTCGCCGCGCGACGCCACCTATCAGGCGATGCGCGAGGTCTCCGGTCCGATCATCGCGATCGCGCTGGTGCTGATCGCGGTGTTCGTGCCGCTCGCCTTCATCTCCGGCCTCACCGGCCAGTTCTACAAGCAGTTCGCGCTGACGATCGCGATCTCGACCGTGATCTCCGCCGTCAACTCGCTGACGCTCTCGCCGGCACTGTCGGCCTTGCTGCTCAAGGGGCACAACGAGCCGAAGGACCGGCTGACGCTCGTCCTCGAAAAGGCCCTTGGCTGGTTCTTCCGCGGCTTCAACCGCGCCTTCACGCGCTCGTCGGAGAACTACAGCGGCACCGTGACCAAGGTGATCTTCGGCAAGGCCGCGGTCATGGGCCTCTATGTCGTCCTGGTCGGCCTGACCGCCCTGCTGTTCCAGCAGGTGCCGAGCGGCTTCGTGCCGGGGCAGGACAAGCAGTATCTCGTCGGCTTCGCGCGCCTGCCCGACGGCGCGACGCTCGACCGCACCGAAGAGGTGATCCGCAAGATGAGCGACATCGCGCTGACCCAGCCCGGCGTCGAGAGCTCGGTCGCATTCCCAGGCCTGTCGATCTCCGGCTTCACCAACTCCTCCAATGCCGGCATCGTGTTCTCGACGCTGAAGCCGTTCGATGAGCGCAAGGATCCTTCGCTGAGTGGCCCGGCGATCGCCGCCGAGTTGAACAAGAAATATGCCGGCATCCAGGAAGCCTTCATCGCCATGTTCCCGCCGCCGCCGGTCAATGGCCTCGGCACCATCGGCGGCTTCAAGCTCCAGATCGAGGACCGGGCCGGTCTCGGCTATGAGGCGCTGAACGATGCGACCAAGGCGTTCATGGCGGCGATGCAGAAGGCACCGGAGATCGCCGGCGTGTTCTCGAGCTTCCAGGTCAACGTTCCCCAGCTCTTCGCCGACATCGACCGCACCAAGGCGCTGCAGCTTGGCGTCCCTGTGACAGAGGTGTTCAACACGCTGCAGATCTATCTCGGCTCCTACTACGTCAACGACTTCAACAAATTCGGCCGCACCTACTCGGTCTATGTCCAGGCCGATGCACCGTTCCGCGCGCGTGCCGACGACATCAGGCAATTGAAGGTGCGCTCGTCCTCCGGCGACATGGTGCCGCTGTCAGCGCTGCTGAAGATTCGCCAGAGCGCGGGGCCGGAGCGTGCGATCCGCTACAACGGCTTCCTGTCGTCCGACATCAACGCCGCCGCGGCGCCCGGCTATTCCTCCGGCCAGGCACAGGAAGCGGCAACGCGGATCGCGGCGGAAGTGCTGCCGCCCGGCTTTGCCTTCGAATGGACCGACCTGACCTATCAGGAGTTCATCGCCGGCAATTCCGGCATCTGGGTGTTTCCGCTGGCTATCCTGCTCGTGTTCCTCGTGCTCGCCGCGCTCTATGAGAGCCTGACGCTGCCGCTCTCGATCATCATGATCGTGCCGATGGGATTGCTGGCCGCCATGTTCGGCGTCTGGATCTCGAAGGGCGACAACAACGTCTTCACCCAGATCGGTCTGATCGTGCTCGTTGGTCTTTCGGCCAAGAACGCGATCCTGATCGTCGAATTCGCGCGCGAGCTCGAATTCGCGGGACGCTCGCCGATCCGGGCCGCGATCGAGGCGAGCCGGCTGCGGCTGCGTCCGATCCTGATGACGTCGATGGCGTTCATCATGGGCGTCTTGCCGCTGGTGCTCTCGACCGGCGCCGGTTCCGAGATGCGCCGCGCCATGGGCGTGGCGGTGTTCTCCGGCATGATCGGCGTCACCGTATTTGGCCTGTTCCTGACGCCTGTGTTCTATGTGCTGCTCCGCACCGTCACCGGCATGAAGCCGCTGGTGCATCACACCAGCGACACCAGCGCGGCGCCGGTCCAGGGGCTCGGCCACTAGATCAGCGATATCCCGGATACCAACAATAAAACGAGCACGGTCTTGCGAAAGACCGTCTCGTTGACCCGGTGAAAGGCGATCACGCCAAGCGCCGAGCCGGCAAAGAGCGCAGGCAGACTGATCGCGAGGTCGACGAACACCTTCGACGACAGATCCTGGTGTCCGACCAGCAGGACGATCGCGAAGAGCTGCATCGCAGCGATGAACGGCTGCACCAGACCGCGCTGCTCGCTCTTTGGCATGCCGCGCATATCGCACCAGATCGTCGGGATGGCCCCGGGCATGGCCGTCAGCCCACCGATCAGCCCGCCTCCGAACCCGATCAGCGCGACCCAGTGCCGGCCGACGGCTTCACCGGCCGTCACCAGCGTCGGCCGCAGCAGCATGTAGGCTGCATAAAGCGCGACCACGATGCCAAAACCGCGCCTGAGCAGATGCGTATCCGTCGTCTGCAGCAGCGAGACCGCGATGGGAACGCCGATCAGACCGCCGACGATAAGCAGCAGGCTGCCCTCCCAGCGGATGCTGCGGCGGAGCGCCCACAGATTGGTGGCCTGCACGCCGATGCTGCATGCCATCATCAGCGGCACCGCTTCGAGCGGCTGGAACACGCGCAGCAGGATCGCGCCCGCCACGGCCGAGAACGCGAAACCCGAGAGCCCGGAGACGAACGCTCCGGCGAACACGGCAATGCTGAGCAGAATGTTGGTTGAGAAATCGGGCACGACGACGTCCTCCGCTCAGTCGTAGTACGTCTGCGGCACCGGGACGTCGGTGCTCTCGGTGCAGATCGGCGCATTGTGCAGATTCGCTGACGATGGAGGCGTCGGCTGTGCGCGAGAGCGCTCCAGCATCGCCAGACCCGCCAGCTGCAGAATGACGAGCGCCGCTGTCAGCACCATTGCGACGATATTGGCGTTACGCGCGCTCGAAGGTCTGGCGCTTGTCCGCGCGCTCACGCGCATCAAATCCGTGGGCATTTCCTGAAATTTCCTCTTCATGGCAGACCGGAATGATTTCAATCAAAAGCGATGCGTCATGCGGCGGCTCGAGCAGATGGCGGTATCTCCGCAGCATGCGTCCTGCCTCGATCGATCGCTGTTGGTGCAACGCCGCGATTGCGCGACCGACGATTCTGCGCAGCTTGCGAAGAACATTCGACGGTGTTCGCATGACAATCTCCTTTCAACTGGCGTGAGAGATTGAAGGCGTTGACCCGCGCTGACTGTGAATCGCTTCACACAGATCTCGAAACGACAGCACAAGAAATCGTGTGTACGGTCTCTTAGGGGAGAACGCCGCAATTCGCGTCATCCAATCGAATGACGCGCGATAACTTTCTAATGATGTTTCTGCTTGAACCAATTGGCGGGTCGCATCGACCAGCCTGTGCCGCGAAAGCGCGTCAGTGAACGAGCGGGTTGGAAAATCCCGCCACGAGCTTAACGAGATCGGCCTGACGAGAAACGCCCGTCTTGGCGAACACACGATGCAGATGCGTCTTCACGGTGGTCTCTGCGATGCCGAGCGCGGCCGCTGTTTCCGGCACGCCGCCGACCTCAACGATCGATTGCAGAACCCGCAGCTCCGAAGAGGTCAACTCGAACGCACGGTCAATGAGGCCAGCACAGGAGCGGGCATCGAGCTCTGCCTTCCAGATGAACAACGCTCCGACCGCTGAGGTTCGCTCCGCTGCACCATCGCGCAGCAGCGACGGCAGCGCGATGACATGTGCGACGTGGTAGGAACCGTCATGCGACATCAGCGGAATTTTCCGGCCGGCAGCCGCCGCCACGGACACCTCTCCCGCGTCACGGAAGATATCGCGCAGGGCCAGATTCGCCTCGGAGGATCTTGCGACGAGCCGCCCGCTGACTGACCGCAGGAAATCATCGGCGGCCAGGATCGTCTCGGCGGCCGGATTGCTGTGAACGATAAGGCAGGCTGCATCAAGCAAGATCACGCCGGCATTCAGCCTGTCCACGACTTCAGCAAGCGCGATCGCCCGCTGCTGCTTCCGCTCGACGGCCTGATTGATCAACAGCGCCCGGCTCGCATGCGGGACCAGAAGCTGCATCCGTGCCCGCTTCTCCGCGTCAAGCATTTCCTTGCCGGGGATAACGGTCAGCAACATCGGACAAGGCGACTTCGACCGCTCCAGCACCACGTTCGCCACATCGACACAGCCCTGGGGACGCAGCCATTCCTGATAAAAACGTCCACGGCGATACTCGTCGAAATTCACGAGATCGGGGATGTTGCGTACCTCACCGTATCTCGGGAGCCTGGCGAGCGGATCGTACCGGGCGTAGGTTTCGGCATAGAGCTGAATGTAGTGAGGATCGACCCCGCAATAGTAGTGCGTCGCGCCGGACTTGCTGACCGGGTCCTTCGAGATCAAGCCGCAGGCCTGGCTGCCGATGAATGCATTGAGCGAGACGACGACCTCGCTCCACAGCTCGGGGTGGAGGCCAGCGTCATATATTCTCTCGATCAATTCGGAATGTTTTGGAGGTCGGGGCATCGAAAGAGCCAATGGTCAAACATTGAGATGGCGAAATGTTCTTCATGCCCGGCGGCTTCTGTGAGTCTAACACGGGAGCAAAAGGTTCAACTCCGACAGTGATTTACGGATCAGTTGACAGGTGGAATGGAGAATCCCGCCGCGAGCCCGACGAGATCGGCTGGATGCAATGAAACGAACTGCGGTAGCATAGCACAACCACAGCATGCGGCATCCTCCGATTGGAGGATGCCGCCGGCCGGGCGGATGGGGCCCGGCCGGCGGACGTCGCGTTTGAACCGCCAGGGCTGGTGCCGGCTCAGAACGCGACGCGTACCCCGCCCTTGGCGGTGCCGGTGCGGCTCTGGTCGGACATCATCATGCCTTCGACCGCTCCGAACACCGACACGTTCCGGCTGGTGCGGTAGTCGAGGCCGAAGCCGGCCACCGCGCCGACGGCGCTGCGGCTGCCGGGCGTGACGAAGGCCAGGTTCTGCCCAATCAGCACCGCGTTGATAGTGGTGTCGCCGACGCGCTGGAGCGCGATCACGCCGCCATGGATGTTGGCCTTGAGCTCGCCGCCGCCAAGGCTCGTTACCCGCGAGAGATCGACCTCGCCGCGCTCTTCAAAATCCTGCAGCGTGCGGCCGCCGACCGAGAGCCCCTGCGCCGAGCCGGTCTCGCTATAGCCATCGAACCGGCCCGCGACGTAGCGCAGCCGCGCGGTCGGCGTGAGCAGATAGCCATTGCCGATCTCGAGCCTGTAGCCATAGGCGATCTCCGGGCTGACGTACCAGCCACTGTAATTCGCCCTCGCCGTCTCCATGCCGCCCACCGCGGCGTTGTTGAGCACCAGGCGGCGCGACTTGTTGTCGGCGTTGCCGCCCTGGACGGTGAAATCGAAGAACTGCGCAGCCCATTCGAAGCGACCATAGGCCCCGGCAAACACGTAGTTGGTGTCGACCGATTGCGAGTTGAGATCGACCGAGAGGCCGCCCTGCCCGCCGCCGAGGAAGGCACCGACCAGCCAGTTCGGCTGCACCTTGCGGTCGATGCCGATCGCCCCGGCCCAGGCCGTGGAAGTCGCGCGCAGGGTCGCGGCGGTCTCGTCCTGGATACGCTGGCCGCCAAAGCTGTTGGCCCAGACCGTGATCGGCGCCGGATCGGTCCAGAGGCTTCGTGGCGCCTTGGTGAAGGGACCGGCTTGCGCCGTCTCCGGCGCATAGGCCATCGCCATCATGTTGCTGCCGGCTGCGCCAGTGCCGTTCAGGCGGCCCTGCACCAGCGAGGACACTCCGCCGGTGAAATCCATCAGCGTGCGATCGGTCTGCGCCAGCGCGGTGGGATCGAGTGTTGCGAGCGTGGTGCCGGAGACGACTGACGGGCCGTTGAAGCCGCCGTTCGAAACGTTTGTGTTGATGACACCTTCGAAGTTGACAAAGGTCGGCAGATTGATCGTCGTCAGCGACGACACCCTGCTGCTGATCGGCGAGAGATTAATGTTGACCACGTCGGCACCGAAGCCGAAATCGACCACGCCGTTGATCTTCGAGCCCGGCAAGAGCGTCAAAGTATCGGCATTGCTGGACAGCTTGATCGCGGTCCCGCCGGTGCCGGTGATCGCGCCGCCGTTCGTGATATTGGCTCCGCCCAACACCTGCAGACCGGTCGCACCGGAGATGAGTCCGCCGGACGCATTCTCGATCGCCGCCGCGCCGTTGGCGCGGATTCCTGTGCCACTGCCCGCGCCCCCTTTGATCGTACCGGCATTGACGACGGTCGCGTTTGTTTCGGCAAAAATCGCTGTAGAACTGGCGTTCGTGGATAAGATCGTGCCGCCGTTGTTGTTGACCGTGACCGAACCTGTCGGCGATCGGATCGCACTGGCGTCGCCCGAGATCGTGCCGGTGTTGGCCGTTACATTCACCGTTTCCGCAACGATCCCAAAGCTGTCGGCGCCCGTTGCAACGATCTGTCCAGCGTTGGAGACATTCGCGACCAGCGCGTTGATGGCGGAGGCGCTGGCGTCGAACACCGAGATCGTGCCGCCAGCGCTATTCGCGACGGTTACGCTATCGCCGATCACGGCCGCCGATCCGCCTGAGATCGTGCCTGAATTCGAGGACACGACAACGGTCCTCGCCTCAATGGCCCAGCTTCCGGTCGCCTCCCCGCTGATCGTGCCTGTGTTGGCGACCGTCGCCGAGTCCCTGCCGGAAATGGCGATGCCATTGTCGGCCCCCGCGTCGATCACGCCGCCACCGTTGTTGTTGATCGTAGCCGTGAAGGCGAAGATGCCGATCGCGTTACCTTCGATTCTGCCGGTGTTGCTCGCAACCGTCACATTGCTGGTGCGAATTGCGGAACTGCCATCGGCGCTTGCGGCGATCGTGCCGGAATTTTTGATGACAAGGTTGCCGCCGGCAAAGACGGCGGTGCCGTTGTTTCCGGCGGCAAGGATCGAGCCTGTCCCGTTGGTGATTGTGGCATCGCTCGACGCATAGACTCCGTAGCGCACCCCGAGGATCTGGCCGCTGTTGGCCGTCAGATTGACCGCACTGCCCTTGATCGCGAACCCGCCCGCAGCGGTCACCAGGATATCCGACTCATTTTCCACGTTGATCGTACCGAGGCTGCTGACGGCGATGGCGTTGCTACCGAACACCCGAATGCCGATCACGCCAGCAGTTCCGGTGGGATTGTTCGTCAGGTTCAGGTCCCCCATGGCGGCAATTCCGGTCGCGCCGTTCGAGGCCCCAGTGCCCGCCACGATAAAGCCGCCGTTGGTGATCGTGCCCTGATTGAGCGTGATGCCGGAGGTCGTTCCGAACACGGTCGCGCCGGACACCAGGTTGAAGGTGTTGCCGGTATCGGTTGCCGATCCATAACCGATCGTGCCGTTCGCATTGGTCGTTGTTCCGGTACAGGTCACGACCGCATCATTGACCGGCGACGGTGGCGTGCACGCGGCCCCCGCGGGTTCAACCATGATCCATGGCGCCAGCAGGAACGCGGACGCGGGAATCCGCAGCAGGCCGCGGTTGACGGTCGAAAGAAGCCTTCGTTTCATTTTCATTCCACGGTCGACGCCGTTGGCCCTTATGAGCGCACAGGCATGTTGCGACCGGCCTCCTCCGATCGGAGGAGGCCGGCTGTTGCGACAACTGAATCGCTGAACGCCAAGGTAGAAGGAGGCTAGTCATCCGACTTGGACGGAAACGACCGCGTCTCGGCTTAGAACGAACCGAAGGCTGTTCACTCGGGACTGGTGCAGAGATGCGACACCGCGCACGCGGCTTAGGCCAGATCCCAGCCCTGCTTGTCCGCATGCTCCGCCCAGACCGCGGCGCGATAAACTTCGCGTCCGCTCGCATCCCTCACACGGATGCACGCATCGCGGTCGCGCAGATCGTCACGCCACACGAACAGATGCCTGGCCATGTCGTCGGCCGCCGAAAAAGTGGCCTCGGCGCGTTCGAAGACCATGCCGCCCGGGTCGATCATCACGACATTGCCGACCAGAAGATCGAAAAAGAAACGACGCATTCCAAAACTCCAGCGGGCGTCGCAGGCGACGCCCGGTCATGACCTATTCCGCGCGCCAGAACACGTAGTCGGCCGAATACGGCACGCTGCGAAAGATCCCGGCCTGATCGCAGGGACCTTTGACCATGCCACCCTGCGTGTTGATGCGCTGCACGTGGGTGACGCCATAGAACAGGCCGTTGCCGGTCTGGGTGACGACGGTGAATTTCAGCCACGGCATATCGTCAGCGGTCCGGCCCGCGACGCGGGCGGCGACCTTGGCCTTCACGGAGCTGCCGTCCTTGTGCTCCCACACCAGCGTGCCGGCGTCGACGGATTCCCAATGCAGTGCCGCGTAATGGCGGCCGACCGAATTGTCGCCGTCCATGAGCGTCGCGGCCGGCTCGCGCGCCTGCCAAACAAGCTGGTTCGCGGCGTCGGCTGGCATTCATAGATCTGCGCGCCCTCTGCATGGAGCGCGATGCCCGGTATCTCGCCGGGCACCCTGATCTCGTCGGGCATGCCTGCGAGCGCCGCACCTGCATAAAGGATAAAGAGAGCAACACTGCCGCTCAGCAGCCGAACAACAGCCATGACTCCACGATCAAGGGGCATGTCCAAATCCCTTCCTCTTGGTTGCAATCAACAGTTCACTGAAAGCCTGCGGAGGCCGATCACTCCACCATGCCGCTCCGGACATCGCTTGGCGTGGCGCCAAAGGTCCGCCGGAAACAGCGGTTGAAATAGGACAAGTCACCGAATCCGACGTCGTAGGCGATCGAGCTCACCGGACGTTCGGCAAATTCCGGCTTCCGCAGCATGCGATGGGCGCGCTTGAGGCGCTGCTCGATCAGAAAGGAAGAAAAAGTCTTGCCGTCCGCCTCGAACAAGCGCTGGAGATAGCGCGGCGTCACGCCGAGCTCCTGGGCGACGGTCGTAACCGACAGATCCGGCTGCCCGCAATTGTCGGCGATGAAGTGCTTCGTCCTCCGCAGCCGCGCGGCCTTGACGCCTTGCCGTCCTGCCAGCTCCCGAACCTCGCCCGTCGCGCCGAGGACAAGCGCCAGAAGATCATGCAGATGCGCAACGCCAAGCTGGCGCAACGCAGGCGTTGCAAGCGCCTCCCCCCGCATAAGAGCTATGGCGTAGTCGACAAGCAGCCGAAGTCCGGTCGTGTCGGCCGCCATGACGCGCATCACCGCATCGTCGATGTCCACGATCTTTGTCGCCAGCGCACGCCGCGGCACGCGCAGCGAAAAGCAGCCCCCCGGCGCAAATCGCTCCAAAGTCGCTACATCCTCCGCACTCGTCAACACTGCGTCTCCGGGATGAAGCCGCAGATCATGTCCTCGCGCGGATATTCCGATGATGCCGGATCGATTCACGACCAGGGCCAGGCTGTCATTGCCATCAATGACCTGTTGCTTCGTACGGATGATCCGCGCGCCAAACAGCCCGCCGGTCATCAACTGGGCTTCCGGCAGCGCAAGGGCTGTGAAGTTCGCCGCGAACGGCTCTCCTTCATTGGCGTCGACTTCGGCCTTGGCCAGGCCCCGGCAATAGAATTCGCGCAGCAATGGGACGCGCTCGCTTTCGGGAACCTCGTTCGTTGAAACGTAGAAAATGGAAAAATCGTCCTTGCCGCTCACTCCAATCCCTCCAATCGACGAGCAGGCCACGCGCTATTGAGTCCTGGCGGTTTTGTTTTTTGGCGCGCACTGCCCTTCAGGAGGCGCGATATACGAAAGTATCAGGCGAAAGGCGTCCTACGTTCGGAGGACCCGACCGCCCTGCTCATCACAATGGATTTAGGGCCCGGTGGCGAAATAACTCACAGGTGCCGGTGTTAGTGTCCGCGCTTCGCGCGAAGGGCGCGGTAAATCCGGCGGCGATCTTCACGAGATCGGCCTGCCTACCGGCGCCCGTCTTTTCAAAGAGGCGACCGAGATGTGTCTTCACCGTGGTCTCGGCGATACCGAGCTTGGCCGCGATATCGGGGACGCCGCCGATCTCGACGATGGCCGTCAAAACACGCAGCTCGGATGGCGTCAGCCTGAAAGCCTCAGCGATCGCATCGACGGCGATCGTCGGCGTCAGGGACGCTCTTTGCACGAAGAGCACGGCGGCTGCGGAATCCGCCAGCTGCTCCGGCCGGCCGCGTTCGCGCTTCAACCGGAGGGCGTGGACCAGATAGTGGGAGCCATCGACCGATCTCACCGGCTCGATCTGACGACGGCCGGCCGAGCTCGCAACACCATCGACGGCCTCGAACAGGCCGCGGACGATCCTGTCCGCCTGGCTGGTACGGGCCACGATCCGGTCGCCGACCATCGCAAACAGATTGGCGTCAGCAAATAGCTGCCGGCATGCCGCGTTGGCGTGCATGAGCCTCCCCTCTGCGTCGAGCAGGCATATTGCCGTCGTCAGTCCGTCGAGGACATCGGCAAGATCGGTGACCGTGTGGGAGCGGGCTCTCATGTGCCGCCCCATGATCCGCGACCGCTGGATGTGCGGAGCCACGAGCCGCATCCGCTCGCGCATCGCATCGTCGACGAGACCGCGGGACTGATGACGCATTACCTGCAAGATCGTCGTGCGCGCGCCCGATCTCTCGAGCGTGATCGTCGCGAGGTCCACGGCACTCTGCGGCTCCACCCACTCCCGATGGAAGCTCGTCGCGAGGAAGTCGGCATGGGGCATCACATCCGCCACGCTGATCGCCTGTTCGCTGGCGAGGTCGAGATGAAAATCGAGCAGAGGATCGAGCTCCACATACCTGTCACGATAGAGCTGCCGGAAGTGAGCGTCCGTTCCAAAGTGCTGGTGGATCTCGATCGAGAGCCTGGCCGCATCCCTCGACAGAATGGTTGCGGCCGATCCGCCGACGAAATTTGCAATCCGCTCCAGCACTGCGGCGCGCAGCGAAGGATCGGCTGCTGCATCATAGATCCCGCCGACCAGCGACGAGAACCGATTGGCCTCCGGGATGGTCATTGGTCGACGGACGCAATCTGCGGGTTGCCCCGATGAAAAATGCGAACGCTCCCGCTTCGGAGCGAGCCGAAGAAGACCGGCCGGGAAACTGTCGCCTTCAGCGCTGAGAGAACGATGCAGCCAAACGCTGGAATCTCGAACATCGTCCTTGGGTAACGTCAACCAAGGGAAGCTGCTTGGACGTTTTCGCCAAAGACTAGGAGAAATGCGAACTGCAAGCGGGCTGTGTGCCCAAGGACCGCGCCCGCTCGCACGGGCCTGATGCCTGAACCCGCGGCCCCGGCCACCTGCCTCGTGTCTTTACTTCCTGTTCTCCTCGCAGAACTTCAGCGCGGCGAGCGCTTCGCCGGCGCGGGGAACCTGCATCTCGATACTGTCGTCGTCATCATCCTCGAAATCGAGCGCCAGGCGCTTGGCCTTCGACAGCCGGTCCATGATCGATTGATCGAATTCGAAGATGCCGCGCACGGTGGTCTTGTCCATGACCTCCCACTTCGCCTTCTTCATGATGTCGGCGTCATCCGTGCTGAAATCCGCTCGCAATATCTCGCCGACCTTGTCCCATTCCCAGCCGTCGTAAATCATCACGATGACGATGGCCTTGTCGGAATAGGTGATCACGATCACGTAGTCGCGGTTCTCGTCCTCCTTGTCCTTGTAGCCGCGGCTCGCATTGCAATGCGTGTCCTGGGTGCGCTTCTCGATGGTCCAGTCGCCCACCTTGCTTTGTTGCGCGAGCGCAGGCCCGCCCACGACACCCGCGAGCAGCCCGGCAGCAAGAAGGAATCCTTTCATGTGAGCCTCCAGCCTGTTCCCCGTGGCAAGCTGACCACCTCAGCGGGAGAGCCGCAAGGGCTTCCAGTGATGCGACACAACCAATGGCGGACGGTGGCCTACCCGCGCCGCGGCACGATCGCGATCGGGGTGAAGGTGTAAACCTCCTCTCCGTTCTGATTGAACATGGTCCATTTCACCAGCGCGATGCCCTGCGGCTTCGATTTCGATGGCGTCAGGCTCATGACCTCGCCTTCGAGGTGGAGGCGGTCATTGGGCCGCACGGGCACCGTCCAGCGCAGGCCGTCGACGCCGGCGCCGATCAATGGATGCGGGCCAAACGGACGGGCCTGGATGGCGAGGTTCATGGCGATGGCCGCAGTGTGCCATCCTGACGCAGCAAGGCCCTTGAACAGCGTCGCCTTGGCGGCCTCGTGATCCAGGTGCATCGGTTGTGGATCGAACTCGGCGGCAAAGCGCTTGATGTCGGCTTCGGTGACCTGGATCTCCGGAGATTTGAAACGCATTCCGACGGTGAGATCGTCAAACCATTCAACTGGCACCATTATTTCGCCTCGCAATGGATAGGCCGCCGGAGGGAAGCTGCGCGGCTAAAAGGATGGACCAATTGTGGATTTTAGCGGGCCCACGGCTCACAAGCCAGCCCAGGGTTCCCCACGAAACCCCTTTCCCAGGTCGACGAAACACCCCTGAAACAGATGGCCGGTTATGTAGTTGTCAAAAGCCTACAGGGACGGCCACGATGCAATTCTTCCTCGACCTGATCCGGGATTATTCCTGCTGCCAACATCTCGTCGCCCTGCCGCTACGGGAGGATGAGCTATGATCGAGCTGATTTCGGGGCTGCTTGCCCTTTGCAGCATCGGCGTGTTCGCGGCGCATGCGCTCGACGCCTATCGGACGTCGCACTACTGAGGCACGCCTGAAGCGCGATGAGATGAGGATGAATCGTCATCGCGCTTAAGGTTGTTGTTTGAGCATGATCTTCTACACACTTGTCCGGATCACGCTCCAGCCGGTCACAAACTAGAACGGCCGCCGATAGAAATGCTCTGAATGCGTCGCCGGTGGAAATCGGTTGGCGAGCGCCAAAGCTCCCCGTTCGTTCGTCTCGAGGGCGATCTTCTGCGCCAGCATCACGTCGCCGGGCACCAAGAAGCCTGACGGGACGAAGCACCATCCCATCGTCGCAATTCCGGCTTCGTTGATCTCATGGACGTTCGCGGCCGTGCCGTAGTGAATGCGGTACCGCTTGCCGGTGTCGCACCCGACCACATCGAAATACCGGTGCTGCTCGAACTGTGCGAGCTGCGCCGGCGTCAGCCATTCGGACAGCAGCCGGCGTCCGCGGGCGTCCGGCGTGTTCTCTCCGAAGAAGCGCCGGTACAGCTCCCGCAGCGCATGCAGGCGCGCCCGCGCCGGCGCGCCGAGCCTGAACACCGCGATCATGAGCTGTTCGGATCAGCCGCCGACGAGGCGGGGATAGAACAGCGTTTCGTGCGCGGTCGGGTCGAATGACCGGATACGGGACACTTCACCGGGCGCCGTTCTCACGGCGGCAGTGAAGCCCAAGCCGGTCAGCTCGCGAAAGCGTCGTTCGGCCCGCGCCACCGCTTCCGCATTCTCGGGATCAAACTCGTGGCGCGTATCGCCGGTATGATCCATCACGATCTGGGTTGCCATGTTGAGCTCTCCTCGTGCCAGCCCCTGTCCCCGATCAAAGCAAAGCTTACACCGTCGGTTCCTTCTGCGACAGCAACTTTCTCACGCGCGACCCAGGCACTTCCTCGTGAAGCGCCTCAGCGGGCTGCCGACGCTCCGCCTCCCTCATCGATCTGCCGTCCCATCAACGCGATCGCCTTCTGATAGACGCCCGCGGCATTCCAGGCCTCGATGGCGGCGAAATTCGGTTCTCCCGGCTGGTAGCCGGCGCCTGCGCGCCAACCATGGGCCTTGAGGAAATTCGCGGTCGAGTTCAGAGCGTTGGCAGCGACGTCGAGATTGCCGGTGCCATAGGCCAGGATGTTCTTGGGCATGAACTGGGTCTGGCCGACCTCGCCGTGCATGGAGCCACGGGTCGCGCCCGACAGCGCGCCGCGGTCGATCAGCTTCAGCGCCGCATAGAGCTGGTCGGTGAAGAATTCGGGGCGGCGGCAATCATAGGCAAGCGTTGCGATCGACGACAGCATGTTCTGGTTGCCGCGCTGGCTGCCGAAACCGGTCTCCATGCCCCAGATCGCGATCAGCGGCCCCGGTGGTACGCCATAGCGCTGCTGGATCGAGGCAAACAGTGCGGCCTGCGACTGCTTCAGCGATCGGCCCCGCGCCACAATGGTGGTGGCGCCGCGCTTGGCGAGAAACTGGTCGAGCGACAGCGAAAAGCTGCGCTGGCCGCGGTCCGCCGCAATGGTGGCGCTGGCGTAATGGGCCTGCATCAGCGCCGAGATGGCGGTCTGTCCGATGCCCTTGGCTCGGGCTTCCTCGCTGAACTCACGCTTCCAGGCCTCGAAGCCGGCCGGCGAGCTGCCGCATTGCGCGGCATCGGCCGCTTGCATCAAAGAGAGAAGCAGCGCGGTAGCGCCGATCATCGCCGTCGCAACTGTCCTGCCCTTGGTCATTCCGCCTTCCTCTCTCTAGCTATGCGCGACCGGCTCGCGCGGGCGCATGATCCTACGTCAATAGCCCCTGCTCAAGCCCCGGCGAACGTAATCAGCGCCGGTCAGGCCCTTGACACCCCGCCGATCTCCTAATTTCCGTCACCGTCGTGGCCGAGCAGGAAATCCACCATAATGCCCTGGTGCTGCCGGTACATGTCGGCGCCGGTCGCGGTGATGCAGCCGATCTTGCGGGCCGCCGCAATGAACGGCGAGACCTCAGGCTTGGTGATTACGCAACCGCAATAGGCTGTTGGCACGAGCCGCGTGACATCGACCGGCAGCGGGTCGCCCTCTTTCATCCCTGCCGGCGTCGCATTGGCGACAAAGTCGAAGCCGGCGGGATCCACGCTCCCGAGCCGGGCGGGCGCCCTGCCAAGCCGGTTGAGCTGGTCGATCAGCGCGTCGCGGCGCTCGGCCGCGCTGTCGTGAACGGCGATCTCGCTGACACCCGCCTCGACCAGTGCCAGCGCGATGGCCGATCCGGCGCCACCGGCGCCGACCAGCGGCGCGCGCATGCCCCTGGGATCGATCCCCTTCGCCCGCGCGGCGCCGACGAAGCCGAGGCCATCCACCATGTCGCCATGCCAGGCGCCATCGGCGCGCCGGCGCATCAGGTTCACCGTGCGCAGGAAATGTGCACGCTCCGTCGCGCTGGCGCAGGCCTGGTAACAGGCGAATTTGTGCGGAATGGTCACGACGATGCCGTCGAGGTTCTTCAACCGCACCGCAACCGAGAGGAAATCTGGCAGATCGTGGGGCGCGACCTGAACGGGCGCGAGGATGCCATCATGGCCACGCGCGGCGAAGGCGGCCGTCACGCCCGCGGGCGAGCGCACCTGCGCAATGGGATCGCCGACGATGACGTAGAGCCGTGTCGCGCCGCTGAGTGTTGGGGTCATGCCGATCAAGCCAGGGCCGGAGAGCTGCCGGCCGCTGCCGCCTCATGGGTCAACTCCAATCCGTCCAGCCGGCCCTCCTTCCGCCACCGTTCCAGCAGCCGCAGGAACGCCACCGGCCCGCGCCAATATTGGCTGTTTCTCGCCGCGATCGGATCGAACACGCCTTCATTGTTGTAATAGCCGGGCGTGCATTCGGCGAGATAGGTCTGGCGCCCGACCGCTGCCTTGACAACTTCGTCGACCCAGGCGTTTTCCGCCTCGAGTGTTGGCTCCAGCGTGCGGGCTTTGCGCTTGCGCGCCTCTGCGATCACATAGGCAATGTGCTGCGACTGCTCGTCGATGATGTGCGGGAAGTTGGCGCTCTGGCCGGCCTGAACCGTGACGATCAGGAAGCAGTTGGGAAAGCCGCGGCTGTAGAAGCCGTGCAGCGTCTTGACGCCGTCGCGCCAGCGATCGCTCAGGCTCATGCCGCCGCGGCCATGGACCTCAAAACCCATGCGGCGGGCGTAGTCGGTGCCGACCTCGAAGCCGCTGGCATAGATCAGGCAGTCGAGCTCATGGGCCTTGCCGTCGACGATGACGGCATTTCCGGTGATGCGTTCGACGCCCCTGCCTTTGGTGTCCACGAGATGCACGTTGGGACGGTTGAACGTGTCGAGATATTCGTCGTGAAAGCACGGCCGCTTGCAGAACGCCTTGTACCAGGGCTTTAGCGCCGCCGCCGTCGCCTCGTCCTTCACCACCCGATCGACGCGGATGCGGATCTCCTCCATCTTGCGGTAGTCGGCCTGTTCGATCACCTTCAGCGCTTCCTCCATCGAGGTCACCGGCTGCGGCTGGCGGCGCGGCGCTAGCAGAATCTCGCCGAGCAGGCCGGTCCAGCCGTCCTGCACCAGATCCTGTTCGAACGGCTCGCCGGAGATCACCGCCGTGAAATTGTCCATGCGCTCGCGCTGCCAGCCCGGCGTCAGGCTCTTCGCCCAGACCTCGTCCGTCGGCCGATCGTCGCGCACGCCGATTGCGGACGGCGTGCGCTGGAAGACGTAGAGCTCCTTCGCGGAACGGCCGAGATGCGGCACGCACTGCACCGCGGTGGCGCCCGTTCCGATGATGCCGACGCGCTTGTCGGCAAGGTTGGAGAGACCGCCCTCGGCGTTGCCGCCGGTGTAGGCATAATCCCAGCGGCTGGTGTGGAAGCTGTGGCCCTTGAAGGTCTCGATGCCGGGAATCCCCGGTAGCTTCGGCCGGCTCAGCGGGCCGCCGGCGAGAATGACGAAGCGCGCGCGGATGCGATCGCCGCGATCGGTCTCGACCAGCCAGCGTGCGTCGTCTTCCCGCCATTCCATCCGCGAGATGATGGTCTGAAACAGCGCGCGCTCGTAGAGGCCGAAGTGGCGGCCGATGCGGCGCGAATGTTCGTAGATCTCGGGCGCGCGCGCATATTTGCGCACAGGCATGTAGCCGGTCTCTTCCAAGAGCGGCAGATAGATGTAGCTCTCGGTATCACAGGCCGCACCCGGATAGCGATTCCAGTACCAGGTGCCGCCGAAGTCGGCGGCCTTTTCCACGATCCGGAAATCATCAATGCCGGCTTCGCGCAGGCGCGCACCGCACAAGAGACCGCCGAAGCCACCGCCGACGATGACCACTTCGGTCTCTTCGCTGAAGGCCTCGCGCTTAAATTCCGCATCGGCCCAGGGATCGTCGAGATAGCGGGCAAAGCCGCCGGTCACCTCGACATATTGCGCCTTGCCTTCAGCGCGCAGGCGAAGGTCGCGCTCGTCCCGATAGCGCGCACGCAAGGTTGCGATGTCGATCGTAGACGTGCCGGCTGCGCCGGTCTTGTGTTTTTCCGCTGACATCCCTGTCCTCCACGGGCGAACGCTGCTTCGCCGGCAGCTCGCATCAATTAGCCCTGAAAAAGTGACGCACGCAATCACATCGCTCGTTTTTTGCGTGAAGGCGGCGCGACGTTCCGCTAGCTTGCACGGAAATCTACAAGCGCGCCGCGTAACGACGTGGCGATCTGGAGGAGATGATGCAGGGATTGATGATGGACATGCCGCTCCTGATCAGCGGCTTGATCCAGTATGCGGCCGACTATCACGGCGAAGCGGAGATCGTCGCGCGCGAGATCGAGGGCGACATCCATCGCTACACCTATGCGGACGCCCATCCGCGCATCAAGCGCATGGCGTTGGCCTTGAAGCGGCTTGGCATGAATCCCGGCGACCGCGTCGGCACGCTCGCCTGGAATACCCACCGTCATTTCGAAATGTTCTACGCCGCGCCCGGCATGGGCTACGTGCTGCATACCGTCAATCCGCGACTGTTTCCCGAGCAGCTCATCTACATCATCAACCATGCCGAAGACCGGCTGCTGTTCATCGACCGCGCCACGCTGCCGATCGTCGAGGCGATCGCGCCGCAGCTCAACACGATCGAAGCCTATGTCGTGATGACCTCGCGCGAGCGCATGCCGGAAACAACGCTTGCGAACGTGCATTGCTACGAGGAACTGCTGGAGAAGGAGAACGACGCCGGCTTCGCCTGGCCGCTGTTCGACGAAAAATCCGCCTCCACCATCTGCTACACCTCGGGTACGACGGGCAATCCCAAGGGCGTGATCTATTCGCACCGCGCCGCGATCCTGCAGGCCATGACCTGCTGCAATTTCGACTTCCTGCCGGGACATATCGAAGGCGTGCGCGAGGTAATGATGCCGATGGCGCCCCTCTTCCACGGCAATGGCTGGAACATGCCGTTCACCGCGCCCTACACCGGCTCGAAGCTGGTGCTGCCCGGCCGCAACTACGAGCCAGACAAGCTCTATGAACTGCTCGAGGGCGAGAAGGTGACGCTGTCGGCGGGCGTGCCGAGCTTCTGGCTGATCCTGCTCGACTGGCTGGGGCGCACCGGCAACAGGTTCACGAACTTGCGTGCAACGCTGTCGTCGGGCTCGGCGCCGCCGCGCGCGATGGTCGAGAAGCTCAAGCGCGAGTACGATGTCGATTACATCCAGGCCTGGGGCATGACCGAGGCCCTGGGCTGCTCGATGCCGGGCTTGCGGCCGGGCTCGGAGCATCTCAGCGACAAAGAGAAGTTCGACCGGCGCGTGGTGTCGGGCCGCGCCTGCTTCGGCACGAGCTTGCGCATCGTCGATGACGGCGGCAACGAGCTGCCCCGCGACGGCAAGACGGTCGGGCATTTGCGTGCTCGTGGGCCGTGGGTCGCCTCAGGCTACATGAAGCTCGACGCAGGCCTCGACCGCGACGGCTGGCTGGTCACCGGCGACATGGCCGTGATCGATGCCCAGGGCCACGTCACGCTGACCGACCGCTCCAAGGACGTGATCAAGTCCGGCGGCGAATGGATCTCCTCGATCCAGCTCGAGGACATCGCGCTCTCTCATCCCGAGGTGCTGCAAGCCGCCGTGGTCGCGATCACACACGAGAAATGGCAGGAACGTCCTTTGCTCCTCGTCGTCCGCAAGCAAGGCTCGACGCTCGACGGCAAGACGCTGCTCGACCATATGCGCCCGAGGGTCGCGAGTTGGTGGATGCCGGACGCCGTCGAATTCATGGACCAGTTTCCGATGACCGGCACCGGCAAGGTGCTGAAGTCGGCGCTGCGCGAGCAGTTCAGGGAGTACCGCGTCGGATAGGCCGCCGCACGATCGCGTCGCGGGCCGTCTCTGTCCGCGATCGTCTTCACCTTTTGGTAGATTCGCCGGCGATATATCGAGGCATCGCTAACGCTGGATCGAGGACACCATGGCGTTTTCCGGATTGGGCATGCATCTCGGCAATCTGTCGCGGCTGTCGAATGCGCTGACGCGTTCGATCAGCCCCGAGAATTTTACCGGCGACAAAGGCAAGGGCGGCATGTCCGTCGACGGCCCCGCGGCGCGCCAGGCACGCGACCTGGGCCAAGGCTGGAAGGTCTCGCCCTATGTCGTCATCGAACCGGGCACGACTTTCACGCTTGCGGACATCTCGGGCCAGGGCGCGATCCAGCAGATCTGGATGACGCTGGCGCGCGGGCGCCTGCGCCATTCGATCCTGCGGATCTACTGGGACGACCAGGAGCAGCCGAGCGTCGAATGCCCGGCCGGCGATTTCTTCGCCTGCGGATGGGAGGAGTTCGCGCAAGTGTCCTCGCTCGCGGTCTGCGTCAATCCCGGGCGCGCCTTCAATTGCTATTGGGAAATGCCGTTCCGCAAGCGCGCGCGCTTCACGCTGGAGAACCGCAGCGAGGAGCCGCTCACCGTCTACTACCAGATCAACTACACGCTGACCGACGTGCCCGAAGACTGCGCCTATTTCCACGCGCAGTTCCGCCGCACCAATCCGCTGCCGTACAGGGAGGTCTACACCATCCTCGACGGCGTGGCGGGGGCGGGCCACTATGTCGGCACCTACATGGCCTGGGGCGTTCACAACAACGGCTGGTGGGGCGAAGGCGAGATCAAGTTCTTCATCGATGACGACGGCGAATTTCCGACGATCTGCGGCACCGGCACGGAGGACTACTTTTGCGGCGCCTATAATTTCGATCCCTATGTCGCCCATTCCGGCCAGGGCCCCGCGCAGCAATCGCGCTACCAGGAATTCACGACGCCCTATGCCGGCCTGCCGCAGGTGATCCGCCCCGACGGCGTCTACAAGTCGCAGCAGCGCTTCGGCATGTACCGCTGGCACATCCCGGATCCGATCCGCTTCCGCTCCGATCTGCGTGTGACCATCCAGGCGCTAGGCTGGCTGCCCGGCACCAAGGAGCCCAAATATCTTCCACTGCAGGACGACATCGCCTCGGTCGCGTTCTGGTACCAGACGCTGCCGACGGTGCCGTTCCCAAAGCTGCCTGATCCGGACTATCTCGAAATCGGCTAAACCGCCGCTCATCGATCAAGGAGACGAAAGATGCTCTACCCGATGTCGCCAAAAGTCGTCGAGCTCAAGCGCAAGCTCGAAGGTTTCATGGATCGGCACATCTATCCGAACGAGGAGCGGTTCTATCGCGAGGCAGAGGAACTCGGGCCCTGGAAGGTCTATCCCGTCGTCGAGGAGCTCAAGCCGCTCGCACGCGCCGAGGGCCTCTGGAACCTGTTCCTGCCAGACTCCCATCATGGCGCAGGACTCACCAATCTCGAATATGCCCCGCTCTGCGAGGTGATGGGCCGCTCGCATCTCGCGCCCGAGGTGTTCAACTGCTCGGCGCCGGATACCGGCAACATGGAGGTGCTGGAGCGCTACGGCACGGAGAAGGACAAGGAGCGCTGGCTGAAGCCGCTCCTCGCTGGTGAAATCCGCTCCTGCTTCGCCATGACCGAGCCAGCGGTCGCCTCGTCGGACGCGACCAACATCGAGAGCTCGATCGTGCGCGACGGCGACCACTACGTCATCAACGGCCGCAAATGGTACACGACCAATGCGACCGACCCGCGCTGCAAGATCTGCATCTTCATGGGCAAGACCGATCCGGACAATCCGGACCGCCACAAGCAGCAGTCCATGATCCTGGTACCGATGGATACGCCGGGCATCGAGGTGAAACGTCCCCTGCCCGTGTTCGGCTTCTACGGCGTGCCCGATCGCGCCTCGGAGGTCGTCTTCACCAATGTGCGCGTGCCGAAGGAGAACATGCTGCTGGGCGAAGGCCGCGGCTTTGAGATCGCGCAGGGCCGCCTCGGCCCCGGCCGCATCCACCACTGCATGCGGCTGATAGGCCTTGCCGAACGCACGCTGGAGAAGATGTGCCGCCGCGTGCGCAGCCGCGTCGCCTTCGGCAAGCCGGTCTCCGAACAGACCGTGACTCAGGAGCGGATCGCCGAGGCCCGCATCATGATCGAGCAGGCGCGGCTGCTGACGCTGAACGCCGCCTACGCGATGGACACGGTCGGCAACAAGGTGGCGAAGGCCGAGATCGCGATGATCAAGGTCGCCGTGCCCAACATGGCCTGCCAGATCATCGACTGGGCGATCCAGGCCCATGGCGGCGGCGGCACGTCGAACGATTTTGGCCTGACGCAGGCCTACGCTACGGCCCGCCTGCTCCGCCTCGCGGACGGGCCGGACGAGGTCCACCGAAACCAGATCGCGCGGCTGGAGCTGAAGAAATATTCGAATGCCTGAACCGGCGTTGGCTCGTCGGCAAACAACGAAGCCAACGCATCGGCCTGGGGGGCTAATCGAAGCTTGGCGGCTCGTCGAACGTTGCTGACACACTCTGCTTCGACATTGCGTCGAGCATCGCTCCAAAGATGATGAACGGCAGATAAAACATAAGCATGATCGCATTCCTCCTGCTGTGACAACCTCGGCCTGCAGAGCCGAGTTCCTGAAATTGACACGCGCGAGCCCTGGAACATTCTCGTCACTTATCCGACTACCGACGAGAACGGACCACGGCGAGTATCAGGAACGCATCGCGTCGATCGCATGAGCGATCAAAACCATTGCGCTCGCGGCAATGAGAAACACAAACACCCAACTCACGTCCGCCTCCAACGCCGGGAGTGAACGCGCTCATCCATGCACAGTCAAAAACCATCGGTCTGGAACCGCAATTCAGCGGCTCGCTGATGCTTCGCGGCAACAAGTGCATCCGCTGTCGGCCCTATCGGCAGAATGCCAAAAGGAGCAACGCGCCAACCACGCAGGCCGCGAGGAATAAAAGCAAAACGCTCAATAGAGCTCCCCCGACTCACACACGTGCGTCAGGATTAGCCCTGCCATTTGGCATTGAAACCTTTGTTGCCAATTTTTCCCCAACCCAAACGCGCTGCCGTGCAATCGTTGCGTTAGTCCAATACCTCCACCGTCGCCGAGCGGCCGGCGACGAGCGACATGTTGTCGGGGACATTGTCCAGCGCGATGCGCACGGGAACGCGCTGGGCGAGGCGCACCCAGCTGAACGTCGGGTTGACGTTCGCGAGCAGGTTCGCGCCCTCGGCGCGGTCGCGGTCCTCGATGCCGGCCGCGATGCTCTCGACGTGACCGGTGAGCGTGACCTTCTCGCCCATCAGGCGTACCTGCACCTTGTCGCCGACGCGGATGCGCGCGAGTTTTGTCTCTTCGAAATAGCCCTCGACATGCAGCGTGTCGGTGTCGACCAGCGCCATCACGCCCTTGCCGGCCGTGACGTAAGCGCCGGGGCGCAAATCCATGTTGGTGATCACGCCGTTGACGGAGGCGCGGACCTCGCTGCGGTCGAGATTGAGCTGGGCCACCGCGCGATCGGCGACGGCCTGATCAAAGGCTGCCTTGGCCTGGAGCTGAGTGGCCAGAACCTGCTCCTGCTTCTGCTGTGACACCGCATCGGTCGTCAGCGCGCTGTAGCGCTTCAGGTCTGAATTGGCCTGATCGAGGGTCGCCTGGTGACCTGCGACAGCGGCGTCGGCCTGCCGCAACGCCAGGGCGAAACGTTCGCGATCGATCCGGAACAGCACATCGCCTCGACGGACTTTCTGGTTGTCCTTGACCAGCACCTCCGTGACGAAGCCGGACACGTCGGGCGCGACCTGGACCACGTCGGCGCGCACGCGGCCATCACGCGTCCACGGCGAGTCCATGTAGTAGACCCAAAGCTCGCGGCCGACGAAAAGCGCCGCGACGACGACAATAACGGTCAGCGCAAGGCGGCCGAGCCAGCCAAGATTCGCTTTCATGGCAGAAACTCCGAGAGATAGACGACGCCGCCCAACAGGCAGACGAACAGCGCGAAATCGAACAGCGCGCGGTGCCAGACCAGCCGGTAGAGGTCGAAGCGCAGCATCAGCCGGCGAAGGAAGGCGCTCAGCACATAGGCGACGATGATCCACAGGAGCAGCGCCGGCACGAGCACACCGTAGATGTCGATCTGATATCTCATGCCGCAACACTCTCCCCTGAGCGCGGCCGATAGGCCGGCGCATCCGGAAACAGGCCGCGCCGGATGCCGACGAGGCCGATCAGGGCGTCTTCGCGCGCCTGGTCATTGGGGTCCTTGACGGCCCGGGCCAGCGCCCGATCGACGCTCGTCAGCAGCTCCGACGGCATGCCGCCACCCGAATAGCTGCGGCAGGCCGTGGCGAGTTGGTCGAGCATGTCGTCGATGACGTGAATGGTCGATGCCGCAAGCCCATAGCGGGCGCGACGGAGGTCGATGATGTTGATCCCGATGCGGAGCTGGGCCAGGCTGTCGGCATCGCGGCGATCGCTCTCGGACAGGAAGGCGATACGCTGCACCAGCAGTCCGAGCCGGTGCAACATCAGGCCCGCAAACTCCGCGCGGTCGCGCTTGCCGCGACGTTCGGCGGCGACCGCAAGCGTCTTCCAGCTCGACGACACCAGACGATTGGCGATCCATTCCGCACCCACGCCGCGCGCGATCCGAGTCACGAGCTCGGCGATGACGACACCGACGAAGAAAGCGACCGCGGAATTGGCGTAAGACGCAAAATCCGCGCTGTAGGTCGACTGCAGCGCGAGCAGCGTCGCCGTATTGGCCGCGAGCGCCATGCCGGTTCCAGCTGTCGCCGGCCGTGCGATCAGGAAACCGTAGAGCAGGAAGGTCGGCGCCAGCGCGACGACAAGGACCTCGATGTGGGAGATCGCGGGCACCAGCGCGAACAGGTAGACCGCGACGACCACGATCGCGACCAGCGACCACAGGCCAAAGCTGCGGATGAAGCGTGCGGGTTCGTCCTGCGCGGCGAAGAACGAACAGGCCACCGCCGCCATCATCGGCGCCGACGCCCCGTCCGGCCAACCGGTCCCGATCCAGAACGCGCAGCAGATCAGGATGGCGATGGCCGCGCCTGCCGCGGACCAAAGAGCAAGGCCGCGATCCCGGTGGCGCACGGGTGCCGCGCCGGCCTCGGAATGAAAGGCCAGATCGAGCGTCGATATGTTGCGGCTATCGGCAATCGCCTCGCTCAGCGTACGGCAGTCGCGCGAGAGATCGACGAGCTCCCGCAGCCGCGACAACAGGCTGGTGGTGATGATCCGCTCCCAGGATGCGCTGTCATCGAGGACCGCCTGCCGCTCGGCGATCTGCGCGCTGATCCGGTCAGCCGGCTGCCGTGCGCCGACGTCGCTAGTGATCCATTGCGCGAGGTCCCCAAGAAGCTGCTTCAATTCGGGATGCCGACGCAAGGCTTCCTCGCCGAGCGCGGCCAGCCGGTCCTCGAGCGAGGCGATCACCGGCAGCAGCATCAGCATGCGCAGGCGGATCTCGCCGAGGCCACGCACGGCATTGCTGTCGCTCAGCCGGTCATAGGCGAGATGGGTGGAGAGCGTGTCGATCTCGACGATGTCGGTCGCGAGCTTGACGCGCTTGGCGCGGCGCGTTTCTTTCGTGCCCTCGCGCAGCAGCACGACCTGGCTGAGGCGGCGTGCATCCAACAGCCAGCTATCGACGCGACCCGCCACCGCAGGCGCGACGCTGCGGGGGAATATGATGGTGGAGACGAGGCTGGCGCAGATGATGCCGAGGGAGATTTCCTCGAGCCTCGCCACCGCCGTGTCGAAGATGTTGCCGGGCTCGGACACGGAGGGAAAGCCGATCAGCGCGACGGTATATCCGGCCAGCATGAAGACGTAGCTGCGCGGCGTGCCGTCGAGCAGCGACAGATAGAGGCAGAGCCCGACCCAGAGCGCGATCGCGAGGCACAGCAGTTCCGGCGCGTTGATGAGGTTGGGCACCAGCGCCACCGTCATCGTCGCTCCGATCAGCGTGCCCATCACGCGAAAAAAGGCTTTCGAGCTGGTCGCGCCCGCCAGCGGCTGCGAGGTGATGTAGACGGTCGCCATCGCCCAATAGGGCCGCGGCAGGTCCATCGCCAGCGCGATGACGAGCGCGAGCATCGACGCGCAAAACGTCTTCAAAGCGAAAATGAGGTCCGCGTGGCGGACCAGGAACGGCTCTTCCGCGCGCATGGCTACTTCGCCTCTGGAAGAAACTTCGCGTCATGCAGGCGGCTGGCCCGCTGTTCGATGCGCTGGAGCGTCTCGAAGGTTATCGCAAGTTCCTCGGGCCCGATATCCTTGAGCAGGCTTGCCCGCACCCGGCGCAGCACCCGGTTGGTCTCCTCGACCTTGGCCTCGCCCGCTTTCGTGAGATGTAGCGTTTTGGCACGCCGGTCGGTCGGATCCTCGCGGCGTTCCACCAGGCCCTCGGCCTCGAGCAGGTCGATCAGCCGGACCAGCGACGGCCCCTCGATCCCCAATTCATCGGCGAGCACGCCCTGGCGGACATTTTCCCCTTGGCGCGACAGCACCAGAAGCGGAATCGCGGTCGCATAGGACAGGCCGTGCTCGGACAGTGCCTGATCCGACTCGCGTCGCCAGATGCGGCCGAGGCGCGTGATGAGCCGGCCGATCTCGGCATGGATATGAGCCTGCGATGGAGCCATGCAAATTAGATAGGACACGAACTATTAGCTTGCAACTATATACCCCGGATACAGACCGAGCGATCACGAGAAAGCGAGCGAGGACCGCGCGATATGGGTTCCACGGCAGAGGCACGGGAGGCGATTGCGAGCGAAAGCGCGCTGACGCTGGTGCCGACCTTCGTCGTCGTGGCCGTGGATGCCACCGGAATGGGCATCATCCTGCCGCTTCTGCCGTTCTATTCGCAGCGGCTCGGCGCCTCTCCGTTCCTGATCGGCGCGCTGATCTCGGCCTATGCCGTCTGCCAGCTCATCGCGGGTCCTGTGGTCGGCATGCTCTCGGACCGCTATGGCCGCCGAAAAGTTCTGGTTGTGAGCCAGATCGGGACTTTCGTCGGATTCGTGCTGCTTGCGCTCGCCGGCAACCTGACGCTGGTGTTTTTGGCGCGCATCATCGACGGCCTGACCTCAGGCAACATCTCGGTCGCGCACGCCTATGCCGCCGAGCACAGCGCGCCCGCGACGCGCAAGCAGGCGCTCGGCATGACCAGCGGGGCGATCGGAACGGGACTGCTGGTCGGCCCAGCGCTGTCGAGCCTTCTTGTCCGCTACGGCGAAACCGCGCCGGTGTGGGCCGCGGCCGCGCTCTCGTTGATCAGCATCCTTGCGACGATCGCCCTGCTCCCGCCCGACCATCCGGCGTCCGAACCGCTGTACCAGCACCGCGTGCCCGAGCCGACACTGACCCGCTCGGTGCTAGGCATGCGCTACGCCTGGCGGCTGCTCGGCCTGCTCATCGTGTTCTTCTTCGTCAACTCGATGTTCCTGTCGCAGATCGGGCTGTTCCTGTCGGCACGGTTTTCCTGGGACGGACATCCTTTCGGCGCACGCGAGCTCGGCTGGATGTTCGCCTATGCCGGCTTCATCAACATGATCGTCCAGGGCCTTCTGATCACCCGCGCGAACCTGATCGCGTCCGACCGGAGCATCGTCGTGGCGGCGTTCGCCTGCATGGGGCTGGGATTTGCCGGGCTTGCGGCTGGGAGCAGCATCGGCCTGCTCGCGATCGAGCTGACGCTGATCATCGTCGGCACCATGTTCGCCCGCAGCACGCTGACGGCGGAGCTGTCGCGCAGTACCGCGATCAACCGCCAGGGCATGATCATGGGCCTCAATCAATCGCTGATGTCCGGGGCGAACATCAGCGCCCCGCTCGTCAGCGGCGCGCTGATCGGCCATCGGCTGTTCGTCGCCTGGGCGCTGGTGATGGCTGTGATCGCGGCCATCGGCGCGGCGCTGGCGCGGCAGTTGCTCGACACCCCGCGGACGCGCTAGCGCCCTCGCCTTTAGTTCACCACGTAGACGTCCGGGTCGAAGCTCGAGTTCGGCTTCTTGAAGGCATTGCGCAGAGCCGCCGACATCGGGACATTGTAGTTGAGGCCGTTCGGCGGCGTCGGCGATTGCAGCCACTTCTTGTAGAGCACCTCGATCTCCGGGCTCGCATAGAGTTCCGCGGTCGCGCGGTCGGCGAGCGCCTTGAACGGGGCATCCTCCCGCCGCAGCATGATCCCGTAGGGCTCGGGCTTCGAGAAGGTCTCCTCGCTGATCATGAACAGCGACGGCTCCTTCGATCGCGCGATGGCGACTGCAAGCTGCACGTCGTCCAGCGCGTAGGCCTGTGCACGGTCGGTCTCCAGCAACAGGAAGGCCTCTGCCTGGTCCTGGGCCGGCATCACTTTGATGCCGAGATTACGCTCGGTGTTGACCTTGGCGAGTTGCGTCAGATTGACCGATCCCGCCACCGCCGTGACCGCCTTGCCCTTGAGGTCGTCGATCGTGTTGATCTTTGCGGCCTTCTTGGCGGCGAACCGCGTTGCGCTGAGGAAATGCGTATTGGTGAAGGCGACCTGCTTCTGGCGATCGGCATTGTTGGTCGTCGCCGAGCAGTGCAGATCGAGGGTGCCGTTGACCATCAGCGGAATGCGATTCGACGACGTCACCGCAAGGTAGTCCACGGCGATGTCGGGCATGCCCAGGTTTTTCTTCACGGCATCCACGATCTTGAGGCAGATATCCATGGCGAAGCCGACCGGCTTCTGATCTCCGTCCAGATAGCTGAAGGGAACGGAAGCCTCCTGATAGCCCAGCGTGATCTTCTTCGTCTCCTTGACCTTCTGGAGCGTCCCCGAGAGATCTTCGGCCGAGGCGGCACTCGCAAGACAGGTGACGGCCAAGAGAACGGTCGGTAGACGCATCGGGTGCTCCTAAGGGATCATCACCTGCGCCTTCATAGCGAAGCGCAGTCGCGCAGGTGATAGCCCAGCAGCGGAACAATCGCCAGACCAGGCTGCGTCTACCAGCTATCGCGCTTTTCTATGGATTATGGCGAACGAGGCCTGCGCGCGCCTCAGAATCAACTAGCAGTATATATGCCGGCTCCCGCTCAGCGCGCGGCGGCAGCAATTCGCGCGAAAATCGCTTCCGCAGTGGCGCGACTGCCCACAATTTAGTGCTGCCTCTACCCGCAGCTTTCGCTAGGCTAGCTCACCTGAAATCCGACGCCATGACCACCCAGACCGCCTACGACCTGATCTTCCGTAACGCGCTATTGCGATCATCCGCCACACCCGTAGATATCGGCGTGAAGGGCGGGCGGATCGCCGCGATCGAGCCCACACTTTCCTGCGAGGCCATCGAAATCGATATCGGCGGCCGACTGGCCCTGCCCGGCTTCGTCGACACCCACATCCATCTCGACAAGGCCTGCCTGCTGGGCCGCTGCGACCACGATCACGGCAGCCTCGGCGATGCCATCCGCGCCGTATCGGCGATGAAGCGCGACTTCACCGTGGAGGACGTCTATGCGCGCGGCGCCCGGGTGATCGAACGGGCGATCGTTCATGGCACGACGCGCATGCGTACGCATGTCGAGATCGACCCGCGCATCGGTTTGCGCAGTTTCGAGGCCGTGAAGGCGCTCAAGCGCGACTATGCCTGGGCGCTCGATCTCTCTCTCTGCGTCTTTCCGCAGGAAGGCCTGACCAACGATCCCGGCAGCGAGGAGCTGCTCGTCCAGGCGCTGCGCGACGGCGGCGAGGTGATCGGCGGCTGCCCCTATACGGATACCGACCCGCACGCGCATCTCGAACGCATCTTCGATCTCGCGCAGGAGTTCGATGTCGACGTCGATCTCCATCTCGATTTCGATCTCGATCCGTCCTGGTCGCATCTCGATGAAGTCTGCCGGCTGACCGAGCGGCGCAACTATGGAGGCCGCGTAGCCATCGGCCACGCCACAAAGCTCTCGGCGCTGCCGCCGGAGCGCCTGAAATCCGTCACGTCACAATTGGCAAGAGCCGGCATCGCCGTCACCGTGCTGCCCGCCACCGATCTCTATCTGATGGGACGCGAAGCCACCCACAATGCCCCGCGCGGACTGACGCTCGCCCACAAGCTCGCGGCCGACGACGTCGTGTGCTCGGTCGCAACCAACAATGTGCTCAATCCCTTCACGCCGTTCGGCGATGCCTCGCTGCTGCGGATGGCGAATTTCTACGCCAATGTCGCACATGCCTCGGTCGCCGATTTCGACACCTGCCTCGATCTCGTCACCGAGCTACCGGCGCGCCTGATGAACCTGACGGACTACGGCATCAAGGTCGGGAACCCTGCCGACCTCGTCGCGCTCGACACGCAGGACAGCCGCTTCGCCATCGCCGAGCTTCCGGACATCGTGATGGGCTTCAAGAACGGTCGGAAGACGTTTGAGCGGCAACGGCCGGCGCTCTTTCACCCCTCGCGGCCGAGCGGCGCGCGCGCCTGATTTTTGCGCGTATTGTGCAGCAACCAGAGCTGCGCAACTATGCAGCCAAGACAAGACAAAAGAGGATGAGCGGGATGACCTTCGACACGATCTTCCTGAATGCCCGCTTCGACGACGGTTCCGCACATCACATCGCGGTCAAGGACGGCCGCTTCGCCGCAATCACGACCGCTGACGAACACCCCGCCGCGACAGAGACGATCGACCTCGGCAACGCCCTCGTCGTTCCCGGCTTTGTCGAGGGTCATATCCATCTCGACACCAGCTTCTATGGCGACGCCTGGCGGCCGCACAAACCATGCACCAACGGCTTCGACGTGCGCGAGCGCGTCGCCTTCCAGGCCCAGAACATGGCCGAGGCCGCTCCGATGGATGTTCGCGCGCGCAACCAGCTCGATCTCTGCATCGGACATGGCTCCACGCAGATGCGCAGCCATGTCATGGTCGACGGTTCGGTCGGCCTGAAATCGCTCGAGACGATCCTGCGCGTGCGGGAGGAATACAGGCGCCTGATCGACATCCAGCTCGTCGCCTTTCCGCAGAGCGGCATTCTGGCAAGCCCCGGCACGCCGCAATTGCTGGACGAGGCCATCAGGCTCGGCGCCAACGTCGTCGGCGGACTCGATCCCGCGAGCTTCGATCGCGAGGTCGAGAAGCATCTCGACGTCGTCTTCGGCGTGGCCGGCAGGCACGGCGTCGATGTCGATATTCATCTGCACGACGCCGGCACGCTCGGCGCTTTCGAGATCGAGCAGATCGCGGCGCGCACGCGCGCGCTCGGCATGGAAGGCCATGTCGCGATCAGCCACGCTTACGGGCTCGGCGACATCACGCTCGATCATCTCAAAGGTATCGCCGACATCCTCGCCCGCTCCGGCGTCGCCATCATGACCAACGCGCCCGGCGCCCGCCCCTTCCCGCCGGTCCTCGCCTTACGCAATGCCGGCGTGACCGTCTTCAGCGGCAACGACAACATTCGCGACTCCTGGTGGCCTTATGGTGACGGTGACATGCTGCGCCGTGCGACGACCATCGGCTACCGCTCGGGCTTCAACGTCGACGAAGAGCTGCGCGTCGCTTTCGATGTCGTCACCGAGGCCGGCGCGAAGGCGCTTCGGCTCGAGGGTTACGGCCTTAAGGTCGGCGCAAAGGCCGATTTCGTGACGCTGAATGCGGAGCATGTGCCCGAAGCGGTCGTCGCTTGCCCGGCGGCGCGCTCAGTCTACAAGGACGGCAAGCTCGTCGCATCGAATGGCAAGATTGTCGGGAAGCGCAAGTGACGGTCTCGCGCCGACGAAGTCACGGGCCATCGCGGCGGCACGGTGCCGAGCTAACGGCTCGTCTTTCGATTGATCCTCGCCAGGATGCGGTCCGCCTCGGTGCGCCAATCGGCGCTGCGGGCGAACTCCTTCGTCCCCTTCGTGCCGAACAGGCTCTCATCGGCGAGATCGGCGACCCATGCCTGCCGCTCGGCGGTGCCCTGCGCCGACCATGGCGTCAGCCCCGCCTCGCGCACGGTCTCGGCAACTTCGCGGACCTCTTCTGCGCGGCGGCGGCCGTGCTCGATCACGCGCTGGAAGAAATAGGCGCCCTGCTTCTCCCAATTGATGCCGGGAAAGGTTTCGGCCAGCGACGCCAGAACCGAATCCTCGACGCCATAGGCGCGCGCGGTCGTAAAACTCTCGATGACCATGGCCTCGAGGCCCTTGATCATGATGCTGCGGCACATCTTGACCGCCGATGAAACGCCGAGCTTGTCGCTGGCGACCTTGGCCGCAAAGCCGATCGCGTTCAGCAGCGGCTCCAGCTCCTTCGCGCCGGGGCCGCCGAGCAGAAGCGGCACCTTGATACGATAAGGCGGCACCGAGGTCATCACCGCGCCTTCGACATAGCGCCCACCGGCCGCATCGATCAGCGCGGCGGCACGCTGCTTGGCACCGGGCGAAGCCGAGTTGAAATCGAGGAACCAGGTGCCCTGGTTGACCGATGCCGCACAGGCTTTCGCCACCGGCACCGCCTGGCTGGCGGTGACCGCGGAGACGATGAAGTCGGATTTGGCGGTCAGCTCGGCATGGGAGCCTGCGAGCGCGACGCCGAATTTCGCCGCATGCTCCTTCAGCGGCGCGCCCTGCTCGTCTGCCAGCTTGATGTCACAGGCGGCAACCCTGATGTCCTGCAGGCGCAAATCCTCGGCCAAAATCCTGCCGACCTCGCCGTAGCCGACGAGCCCTATCTGCCAACGCCTCGGATCCGACATCAGTTCAACCTTCTGGTGGTATCGTCAAACAGCTCGTTGACGCTGAAACGTCGCGGGATCAGCGCCTGCTGAAAGGCGTAGTCGATGATCAGCTCCAGCGGCTTGCGATTGGCCTCGACCCCGAACGGCAGGAGGTCGGGCGTCGTAGCAGCGCCCATCTGCGTCTTGTTCTGCTTGAGAAGATCATAGACGCCCGCAACGACGTCCGCGTGCGATTTCGCGAGCCGCTCGGTCACGACCACGAGATGATTGACCGGAACGGCGCCGCGCCGGGCGTACCATTTCGCGGCTTCCGCGGCCGGATCACGGAATAGCGGCTTCAGTCGCGGATCGTTCGAGGTCTCGCCGAGAACGGCGTCGAGCTCGCCATCGAGCAGCATCTGCTGGATCTTCTTGTCCTTCGGCGCGCGCTCGGTCGTGTCGACATATTCGGCGACGTGCGGATCCTCGAACGTCACCCAGCGGATATTGTCGAGATTGACGCCGTAGTCGTTGGCGAGAATGCCCCTGATCCAGGCGCCCGTCGTCGTCGTGAACGAGCGGATGCCGACGCGCTTGCCTTCGAGATCGGAAGGCCCGAGCGTTCCGCGCTCGGGATTGTACAGCGCATACGAATGCTGGAAGCGCGCGAGCATGGTTGCCGGGAGCAGCACCAGCGGCTTGCCATGCGCTTTCGCCATCAGATAGGTCACGATCGCCATCTCGCAGATGTCGAACGCCTGCTCCCGCACCATCGGCTTGAATGCCGTGTTGGTCGGCGTGTACTCGATGAAGTCGAGATCAAAGCGGTCGGAGCGGAGCTCACCGCTCTTCACCGCCTGGACATGGGGGTGACTGCCGAGCACGGCCCGCAGCTTGAGACGATCCATCCGATCACTCCGCTTCTCTTGCTTCGCCGCTCAGACGTCCTCGGGATTGTCGACATAGACAAGCCCGGCTTTGGCCAGCGCCTCGCGCATGTTGTACATGTCGAGCCCGAGCTCGCCCGAGGCAAGGCGCGTGCGCTTGCCGCCCTCGTCCGCGTTGCGCTTCTTCGCCTTCTCGGCGACTTCAGCGGCGTAGCGCTTCGGCACCACCACCACGCCGTCGTCATCGGCCACGATGATGTCACCAGGATCGACGTTGACCCCGGCACAGACCACGGGGACGTTGACCGAGCCGAGCGTCGCCTTGACGGTTCCCTTGGCGGAGACCGCGCGCGACCACACCGGAAACTTCATCTCGTGCAGCGCTTTGACGTCGCGGCAGCCGGCATCGATGATCAGCCCCTGCACGCCGCGGGCCTGGAGCGAGGTCGCGAGCAGCTCGCCGAACATGCCGTCGGTATTGTCCGTGGTGCAACCGACAACGAGAATGTCGCCCTTCCTGCACTGCTCGACCGCGACATGAATCATCCAGTTGTCGCCGGGCTGCGCCAGCACGGTGACGGCGGGACCGGCAATCGCCGTGCCCGGCCAGACCGGCCGCAAGTACGGCTTCATGAGGCCGACGCGGCCATAGGCCTCGTGCACGGTCGAAACGCCGTATTCCGCCATCCCGGCGGGATCGGCGCGCCTGATGTTGCGAACGACGACCGGCTTCATGCCAAGACCTCCTCGACCGTCGGGAACAGACGCTGATACGCCTCGCCATAGGTCATGGGCACGCCGGTGTTGCGGCTGCCCTGGATGCCGCGATTGAGCGCGACGCGCTCGTAATAGCCCCAGAGATGCTTTTGCGCAGCGAGAATCTGGAACGCCTCGTACTTCTCCTTCCAGACCTCATCGATCTTGAGGATCAGGTTCGGCTTGAAGTTGCACATCTCCGGCTGATGCGGCTCGAACAGGAACACGGGGGGCGCGGAATATTTGTACTGCGCGCCGGGCTTGTGGCCCATCGCCTGCGCCACGACGCGGGTCTCCTGGGCGAAATGCGCCGCGTTCGGATGATCGAAATTGTAGGGGTCTTCCAGCGCGTGCGTCAGCACGAAGCTCGGATTGAGCTCACGGTAGATGTCGACCATGCGGTCGAAATGCGCCTCGGTCAGCTTCAGCGGATAGTCGCCGCAGTCGAAGAACTCGATCTCGGCGCCGAGCAGCTTAGCCGCCCGCTCCGCCTCGTCCTTGCGGCCGGCCTTCACCGACTCCAGCGTCGCGCCCTTCTCCTTCCAGGCGAACTGGCTTTCGCCGCGCTCGCCAAAGGACATGCAGACGATCTTCATACGAAAACCCTTCTTCGCATGCAGCGCGATGGCGCCGCCGGCCCGCCAGACGAAGTCGCCCGGATGGGCAGTGATCACGAGACCTGTTTTCATGGGACAAACTCCCCTCTTTCATTCGTAAGCATCATAGGTTGCCGGCTTCATGCAGGCAGCAAGTCCGCAAGCCGCGGCGGCCACGGGTTCCTCTCCGTCGGCCGCCATGGCGATGAGCACCTGGATCCAGAGCTCCTTCCACCAGGCGCGGCCGCGCGGCTTGTCGATCGCGAGCGCCGTCATGCGTCGAACCCGAACAGGCGCGCCGGATTACCGACCAGGATCTTCTCCTGGAATTCTGCCTCCGGCGCGAACAGCGGGATCAGGTCGACGAGGTCGCCGTCATTTGGCATCACCTTGACGTTCGGATGCGGCCAGTCGGTGCCCCAGATGACGCGGTCCACCGCCGTCTCGACGATCTTTCGCGCGAAGGGCATGGCGTCCGTAAAGGGCGGTCCGGCCGAGGACACCCGCTCCGAGCCGCAGATCTTGACCCAGCACTTCTCGTCGCGCTGCATCAGCTCGATCAGGATCTTAAACGGAAGCTGGTCGAGCCCGTCGGAAGCTTTCACCCGGCCCATGTGGTCGACGGTGTAGCTCAGCGGCAGCTTGGCCAGCATGTCCGCATATTCGGGCAGATCGATTGCATCGAAATGCAGGTCGATGTGCCAGCCGAGCGGCGCGACCATCGCGATGACGCGGTCGAACACCCGCTTGTCGGGAACGCCGCCGAGATGGCGGACGAAATTGAAGCGGCAGCCGCGGAAGCCGCCCTCGTGCAGCTCGCGCAGGTCCCGCTCGGTAATGGTGTCGTCGATATTGGCGACCGCGCGATAGGCCCCGTTGCTCTGTGCGATGGCATCGAGCGCGACCGTGTTGTCGGTGCCGTGAACGCTGGCATTGACGATGACGGCGCGCTCCACGCCAAGCTTGGCATGCAGCGCCCGGAAATCCTCAAGCGGCGCATCGGGCGGTGTGTAGGAACGGTCCGGCGCATAGGGGTATTTCGCCCCGGGCCCGAAGATGTGGCAATGCGCGTCGCAGGACAGCTTTGGCAGCTTGAACTTCGGCGTGCGCGTGTTCGGATCGGGCGGCGGAATGGTCGGCGTGTACTTCATCGTCATCATCAGGTGAATTTGAACAGCCGCGCCGGATTGTCGACCAGCAGCTTCTGCTGTCTGGCGATGCCGGGCAATAGCTGCAAGCACTCCCGCCTGTTCATGCCATCAACATCCACTCAAGTCGTCCGCTTGCGAGCAGAAACGCTAACCGCGTCCGCTCGACGGTTTCTTTCAAGTCTTGCTGCTTGCGACCGTGCGCCGTCGCGCGGGCGCCGTCTGATCGAGCGCCGGCGCCTGGAACGCGGCGACTGTGGCCTGCACGAGCTGCTCGATGGCACTGGCGGCATCGCTGCCGTCGGCCTCGCCGCGCGACAGGCGCGAGACGCGCTCCGGCGTCACCAGCGAGTAATAGAGTGCGCCGAGCAGGAAGTGGCTGCGCCAGACGATCTCGGTGCGCGGTATGTGCGGCAGGCTTTCGTGGATCGCGTCGATGAAGGCGTGGCTGGTGTCGTCGAAGGTCTGCGCGATGATCCGCCGCGCGACCTCGTTGCCCTCGGCCGACATCACGGCACGCAGCCGCGTGAAACGCGCCCCGCCCCCGGCAAGGTCGCTACCCGAGGTGAAGGCCGGCACGACATAGGCCCGCACGATCGCTTCCAGCCGATCCTGCAGATCACGCACGCGCTTGGCGGCGGCGAGCAGCTCGGAACGGCGCAGATTCATCGGCCCGCAATGACGCCGGTAGATCTCCAGCAGCAGGCCGTCCTTGGTCTTGAAATGATAGGTCACGCTGCCGGGATTGGCCCCGGCGGCCTGCGCGATGTCGCGCACCGACACGGCGTTGAAGCCGTTGGTGGCGAACAGCTCCTCGGCCGCCGCGAGGATCGCCTCGCGCATGTTCGGCTTGCGTGCCGTTTCCTTGCTGGTGGGCTTGCGTACCATGTGATTTGTACTATCGTACAAAAGATCAGGTCTCGTCAACAAAAACCATGGGCAACGTCCGGGGCGGCTCGGAAAGACCGCCGCGGGGAAGCGAATGCCCTTACGGAGTGCTGGGAAAATGCTGGGTTTGAACAAGAAGATCGGCGGTCTGCTGCTCGGTGCCGGGCTGCTGCTGGGAAGCGTCAGCGCGCAGGCGGAGAATTATCCGAGCAAGCCGGTCCACATCCTCGTGCCCTACGCGGCCGGCGGCGCGGTCGACGTGCTCGCGCGCACGCTCGGCCAGGCGCTCGCGAAGACCTGGGGCCAGCAGCCCGTGATCGACAACCGTCCCGGCGCCGGCGGCATCGTCGCCTCGCAGGCGCTGACGCAAGCCACCCCCGACGGATACACGCTGATCCTGGTCGCAAGCGGCCATCCGCTCAACCAGTTCATCTATCCGAGCGTGCCCTACGACACGTTCAAGGACTTCACCGCGATCACCGAAGTGGCGTCCTCGCCGCTTGCGATCGTGGTGGCGAAGGACAGCCCGTACAAGACGCTCGGCGATCTCCTCGCCGCCGCCAGGAAAGAGCCGGACAAGCTCTCCTACGGCATGTCCGGCAACGGCACCTCGGCGCACCTCGCCGGCGAGCTTCTCAAACACATGTCCGGCACCAAGATCGTCGCGATCCCCTACAAGGGCGGCGCGCCGGCGCTGACCGCAGTGATCGCCGGCGAGATTCCGCTCAGCATCAATCCGCTCGCGGAAGCCATCGGCCAGCTCGAAGGCGGTCCGGTGCGCGCGCTCGCAGTGACCTCGGCGGAGCGCTCCAAGGCGCTGCCGGACGTACCGACCATCGCTGAGTCCGGTGTCCCCGGCTACGACGTGTCGGTCTGGTGGGGTGTTCTTGGCCCGGCAAAAATGCCGCCGGAGATCGTGGCGAAGCTGGAGACCGATTTGAAGGCGGCGCTGCAGGATCCAAGCGTGCTGTCGACACTCGGCAAGATCGGCGCCGCCCCGGTCGGCTCCTCCGCCAAGGATTTTGACGCCTACATGCACACTGAAGCGACCAAGTGGGAGCCGGTGCTGAAGGCCGCCGACATCCGCGCGCAATGAGCCGAGCTCTTCACACAATGACCTTATCTCATCCGCGGCGCCTTGCAGGCGCAGTCCTCCTCGCACTCGCATTTGTCGGGCTGTTCGGCGCGACCGCCAGGGCCGATGAGGAAGCAAAAATCCTAGCGCCGAGCGGCACGTTGCGCGTCGGCATCTATCCGGGCAGCCCGACCTCGATGGTGACTGATGCCAGCGGAACGCCGCACGGCCTGAGCTACGATCTCGGCGGCGAGCTGGCAAAGCGGCTCGGCGTTGCCGTCGATTACGTCAGGTTTCAGCGTGTGGCCGACATCGTCAGCGCGATCCATGACGGCCAGGTCGATTTCACCGTGACCAACGCCACGCCTGCCCGCGCCAAGGAGGTCAGCTTCAGCCAGCCCGTGCTGGCGATCGAGCTCGGCTATCTCGTTCCAGCGAACTCGCCGATCGGCAAGGTCGAGGATATCGACCGGCCCGGCGTGAAGATCGGCGTCACCAAGGGCTCGACCTCCGAGCGCACGCTGCCTGCGAAATTCAGCAACGCAACCATCGTCCCTGCCGAAAGCGTCAAGGTCGCGATTGCGATGTTCGGCCGCGGCGAGATCGATCTCTACGCGACCAATAAGCCGACGCTGTTCGAGATGTCCGACCAGATGCCGGGCGCGCGGATTCTCAACGGCAATTGGGGCCTGGAGCACATGGCGATCGCGATCCCCAGGGGACGCGAGGATGCGCTTCCCCTGCTCAACCGCTTCGTCGCAGAGGAGCAGTCATCCGGCGCGCTGGACACAATCCAGCAACAGGCCGGGTTGCGCGGCGCGAGCACGGCCAGGCGCGAATGAGTTGCACTCGCGCGATGCACCTGGTGCGCGGCGATCGCGCTGAACTTTGATGCCGATTGCTGCAGATCAACGCATCGACATGGACAAAGCGTCATTTGTCTTTTCCACCGTGCTGCGCGAGCAAGACTGCAGCATGCCGGAGATGACGAATGAGCAAGCCCGCAATGTTGACACTCCATCGCTGGATCACGCTGGTCTTTGCCCTTCCCCTGCTCACGATCATCGCCACCGGCCTGATCCTGTCCTTTGAGCCGATGGTACAAGCCAGCAGCGTCGGCGGTTCGGCAATCGAGGCTGCGCGCCTCGTCGAACTGGTGCAGCGGCACGATCCTGACGGCAAGGCGCGCGGCCTTTCGATCGACGCGGGCGCCCAGCGACTGACGCTGCAAGGCGCCGGCGCCTCGGCGATCGACCTCGCGACCGGCCAACCGGCGACCACCGGATCATCGCTCTCCGATATCTTCCTGTGGGCGCGCTTCACGCATGAGCGCCTGTTGGGTCAGGCCTGGCTGGTGACCACATCGACGATCGCCATGGTCGCAATCATGCTGCTCGGCATCCTCATGGGACTGCCACGCCTGCGCAACACGCTTTCCGGATGGCACAAGGGAACGGCATGGTTCACGCTGCCACTGATCCTCTTGAGCCCGCTGACCGGCCTGTGCATGGCGTTCGGCCTGACCTTTCAAGTCGGGCCTGCTCCCGCGGGCGGCGGACGTACGGTCACCCTGCCCGACGCCGTTCGCATGGTCGCCGCCTCTCACGAACTGTCGCATGTGATTTCCATCGGCGCGCGCGGCGGACGCATGATGGCGCGCATCTATGAGGACGGCGAGCTGCGCGCCTATGCGATCGGCCCGGCCGGTGTCACGGCGCTTCCCCGCAACTGGCCTCGCCTGATCCATGAGGGAAACTGGTCGGCCATGATCGCGTCGCCCTTGAACGTCGTGATCTCGATCGCGCTTCTGACGCTGCTGTCGACCGGCCTCGTGATCTGGGCGCGGCGAAAACTGCGCAAACCGCGATCGCGCCGCAGCGGACAAGCCGGCGCCGCCGTCGCGCCAGCCGCCTAGTCGGGCCGAGGCCCGCCGCATTCAATTGTGCGCGTGCGCCCGCATCTCCTCCTCCGGCGCAACGGCGGGGCGCAGGAATTCATTGTCGTCACCGCCCGACGGGATCAGGATCGCACGCTCGCGCGGCAGGGCTTCCGGCATCTCGTCGCGAATGAAGGCGATGAGCTTCTCCCTCATCTCGCAGCGCAGGTCCCAGGATTGCGGCGCGTTTCTGGCGCTGACCAGCGCCCGCAGCTCGATGGTGCGCGAATCTGCATCGATCACCTGAAGATTGACCACCGCGCCATCCCATAGCCTGGAGCCCTTCACCGCCTCCTCGAGCCAGCGCCGGATGCGCGTCACGTCGGCGCGGTAATCGACATGCAGCGCGATCACGCCGATCAGGGACGCGGTGTCGCGCGTCCAGTTCTGGAATGGCTTTTCGATGAAGTAGGACAGCGGCACCACCATACGGCGCCAGTCCCAGAGCCGGATCACGACATAGGTCGAGGCGATGTCCTCGACCCAACCCCACTCGTTCTCGATGATCACGGCATCCTCGATCCGGATCGGCTGGGTGATCGCGATCTGCACGCCGGCGATCAAATTGCTGAGCAATGGCCGTGCGGCAAGACCAACGATGATGCCGGCGGCGCCGGCGGAGGCGAACAGGCTGACACCGTACTGTTTCACAGAGTCGAACGTCATCAGAGCGGTGGACACCGTGATGATAATGATGATCGTATCGGTCACGCGCTTGAACACGCGAACTTGCGTGACGTGCTTGCGGGCGATGAAGTTCTCGGTGACATCGCGAAAATTCTGGAGATAGCGCGCCGCGCTCATGTCGACGATCCTGATCGAGATCCATCCGATCAGGGCGATGAAGGCGACGACGAACAGCCGCGTCAGCGGCGTGCGGATCGAATCGTCGAGCGGTGCGAGCGGCAGGACCAGCGCCACTGCGGCAAGACACAGCGCCATGCGAACTGGCCCGGCCGTGCGCTCGACGAACACGTGCATGAGCGGGAAGCGGACGCCGAACGTGCGATTGAGGAGCCACACCGCGACCCGATAGGCAGACAGGGCCAGCAGGGTCGCACCGACGATCAGTCCGAGACCGATGATCCATGAGGGTACCCAGCCAAGCATCTTCTCGATGTCAGCCATCAAAACCTGCCGATTCATCCCTGTCCCCGCATTGCCATTCGCACTTGCGCTCAACGCGTTCCCGCCGGCTTCGCTCCCCCGCCCGGTGCAATGCAGTATTCCCTCGGTGCAACCGTCGCCGAACTGCGCTAATTTGAAGCAATCATGACTCGACGTACCGGCAGCGCCGATCTTCCCTTGCACAGCGGACGGGTTCCGCCGTGGCTTGCGACCCGCATGGCCTCGCTCGGCGCGGTCGTCACGCAGGCGATCGTGCATCATTACGGGCGCGATGCATTCCTGCAGCGGCTCTCGCATCCGTTCTGGTTCCAGTCGTTCGGCGCCGTGATGGGGATGGACTGGCACTCCTCCGGCATCACCACTTCCGTGATCGGCGCGCTGAAGCGCGGGCTCGGACCGATCCAGGATGAGCTCGGCATCTATGTCTGCGGCGGCCGCGGGCAGCATTCGCGCAAGACGCCGGACGAGCTGCTGCTGCTCGGCGACCGCGTCGGATTCGATGGCGCGAAGCTCACCCGCGCCAGCCGCCTGGTGGCGAAGGTCGACAGCGCGGCGGTCCAGGACGGGTTCGACCTCTATCTCCACGGCTTCTTCGTCACAGCCGACGGCAAGTGGACCGTGGTGCAGCAGGGCATGAACGGCGACAAGCGCCAGGCCCGGCGCTATCACTGGCACTCCGAGGCGTTGAAGAGCTTTGTCGACACGCCGCACAGCGCGATCGACGGCCCCGAGCAGGGCGAGATCGTCAACCTCACCGACCATCGCGCCGAACTCTCCCGCACCGCCCAACTCGAACTGTTGACGGATCTCGGCCCCGACCGTCTCGTCTCGGAGTTCGAGCGGATCAACGGCACCGAACCGGCGCCGGCGCAGGGCATGCTGCCGCATCTGATCATGCCGGCGCATCACGATGTCAGGCCGAAGGACGTGTTCGCGCGGCGCCTGCACGGCACGCTTGCTGCGGCGGCCGAGCGCGGCCCGGTCGATTTCCCCGAACTGTTGCTGACGCCCGGCGTCGGCGCGCGCACCGTGCGCTCGCTCGCGATGGTCGCCGAGGTCGTGCACGGCGCGCCCTTCCGCTTCACGGATCCCGCGCGCTTCTCGCTCGCCCATGGCGGCAAGGACCGCCACCCCTACCCGGTCCCGATCAAGGTCTATGACGAGACCATCCGCGTTCTGAAGGGCGCGATCCAGAACGCCAAGCTCGGGCGCGAGGAGGAGATGCAGGCGATCAAGCGCCTCGACGATCAGGCGCGACGGCTCGAGCGGACCGCCCGCGGGCCGTCGGTCGAAGCCTACATCGCCGGGGAGCGCGCAGCCTCACCCGACCTCGACGGCCGGTCCGTATTCGGCTGGGAGCGCGATCTCGTCGCTTCGAAAAAGTCGACAGGCTCCTGAGGAAACCGTTCAGAACGATCGCCTACTCTTCGGCCTCCTCGTCGTCGGTGAGCCGGTTGGCCGAATGGTCCTGATATTGTTCGGTCTGGATGAATTTTCCGTCCAAGCCGCGAATGTCGGAATGCTGCGCCTTGTCGCGGTTCGACAGGATCATGTTGTCGCCGATCTTGTCCTTCGGGATGTCCGTGAAGGCACCGTTCCCCGCGCCCTTGCCGTGTGTCCCCGCTCCGATATGCGTCTTGCCTCCGTTGGGCATGGATTGCTCCATTGTCTGTTGTCGGCATTGGATCAACGCCCGCGCAACGGAGATTGTTTCGCGGATGCATGGCGGAACGCTGGATCGCGGTTCCCTGCGATCCGCAGGATCGCTATCAACTGGCGAGCAATGACTCGACTTTGGTCGCGGTGGCGTCTGCCTGGCGGCTTCCGCCAGAATCGGCAACGACGGGCAATTTCGCGATCGCGCGGAGGCCCGGCCGTTTCCGCCAATGAACCTGCGTGGGCTCGACCGCGAGGCCAAGCCGCGGCCATCGCACGAACAACGCCTCAAGCGCGCAAGCAGCCTCGATACGCGCGAGCTGATGGCCGAGGCAGAAATGGATTCCCGTGCCGAACGAGATGTGGCGGTTCGGCTTGCGTTCGAGATCAAGTTTCTCGGGATCATCGTGCACCGCCGGATCCATGTTCGCCGCCGCGAGCATCACCATGACGCGATCGCCCTTCTTCAGACGCACGCCAGCGAGCTCGACATCGCGACGAATATAGCGTGGCTTGGAGAACTGCACCGGCGAGACGAAGCGCAGGAACTCCTCGACCGCAAGCCCGGCGCGGCTCCAGTCCTGTTCCAGCCAATCCCGGAGGCCGGGGTTCCTGAGAAGCTCGTAAACCGAGCCGCTGATGAGATGGGTGGTCGTCTCGGAGCCGGCCGCGAGCAGCAGAAACACCATCGACACCATTTCGTCCGGCGTGATCTGGCCGCCCTCGCGTTCGACCTGGACCAGCTCGGCGATCAGGCCCTCGCCGCCCTGCTTGCGCGCGAGCCGCAACTGTTCCTCGAGGTAGCCCCGCATCTTGCGGAAGGCGAACAGCAGCCGAAAGAAGCTGACGACGTTCGTCAGCGACGACATCGCATTGGCCCAGGCAATGAAGCGCGGACGGTCGGCCTGCGGCAGGCCGAGCAGCTCGGAGATCACTGAGAGCGGCAGGATGCGCGCATAGCGCTGGACCAGATCGGCCGGGCTTCCTTGCGCGAACAGCTCGTCAGCGAGACCATCCGCGATGGCGCGAATGCGCGGCTCCATCGCGACGATCGCGCGGCGGCGGAAAGCTTCGTCGACGATGCTGCGCAGCCGGGTGTGGTCCGGCTCGTCCATGGTCAGCATGTTGTTGGCGATGGTCCTGACGAGTCTCGGCATCCACCAGCGTAAACCCGCGACGTCGCCATCCTCCTTCCGCAGCGTGAAGGTCGTGCTGTCCTTCAGCACCTGCGCGGTGGCGTCGTGGGTCGTGGTGATCCAGACCTCACCAACGAGAGGAAATCGCGTCGCGACCACGGGGCCGGACGCTCGCAAATCCGCGATCGCCTGGGGCGGATCGCGGAAGAAAGCCTCGCTGGTGAAATCGAGGCGCGGTGCCATGGGATCACCGGACTGGTTGGTGGCGCCTCACCCAGATGGTGCGCGGCGCTGCCGGCGCAAGGGGCCGGAACTATCCCCGTCCCGTCGAGCGCGGGCCGGTCTTGCGCTGCTGCTGGTTGGTGTAGGCGTCCCAATGGCTCCAGCTGCCATTGCTCAGGCTTTGCAGATCGGTGGCGAGCGGGCGGCGCGTGCGTTTCTCGTGGTCGGCGATCAAGCGCTCGGACTGCGCGATCTTGCGCTGGAGTTCCGTGATCTCGTTCTGGGTCTGCCCGCTTCGCTTCGAGGTCGCGATCTCGCCCATCGTGAAGCGCGCAGTCTCGAGCGCCTTCAACTCGGCGCGATTCTTCCTTAACTGAACCCGGTGCCAGGCGATGTTGCTGTCGCTGTCCGCAACCATGTGGGAACTCCGCTGATTCGTTCCCACATAGTATCGTGCCCCGATTCGGCGCCGCAACGGGCGCCAAGCGGCGAAAATGCGGCCTTATTGCGCAGAACCCCCGCGAATCAGCGTTCGGCGAAGGCCTTTTCGACCACGAACTGGGCCGGCTCGCCGTGATTGCCCTCGACGAAGCCGCGCTCGGTCAGGAGCACACGGGTGTCGGCGACCAGCGCCGGACTGCCGCAGATCATGACGCGGTCATGCGCCGCTTCCAGCGGCGGCAGGCCGATATCAGCGAACAGCTTACCCGAGGTGATGAGGTCGGTGATGCGGCCGCGGTTGCGGAATGGATCGCGGGTCACGGTCGGATAGTAGATGAGTTGGGCGCGGATGTAGTCGCCGAGCAGCTCGTCGTTCGGCAGCTTCTCGGTGATCATCTCGCCATAGGCGAGCTCCCTGACGTGGCGGCAGCCGTGCAGCAGCACCACCTTCTCGAAGCGCTCATAGGTCTCGGGATCCTTGATGACGCTGAGGAACGGCGCGAGCCCTGTGCCGGTGCCGATCAAATAGAGGTTGCGGCCCTCTTCCAGGTTGTCGATCACCAGCGTGCCGGTGGCCTTGCGGCTGACGATGATCTCATCGCCCTCCTTCAGGTGCTGGAGGCGCGAGGTCAGTGGACCATCCGGCACCTTGATCGAGAAGAATTCGAGCGTGTCCTCGTAATTGGCGCTGGCAACGCTGTAGGCCCGCAGCAGCGGCTTCTCGCCGACCTTGAGCCCGATCATGGTGAATTCGCCGTTGCGGAAGCGGAAGGTCGGGCTGCGGGTGGTCTTGAAGCTGAACAGCGTGTCGGTCCAGTGATGGACGCTCAAAACGCTTTCCTGGTTGAAATTGCTCATCTCACCTTCCCTGTCGCTTCCATGCGGTTCCGAGGCGGGCAGCTATGCGTCGTTTGTACACGATCATTCGTATACTAATGAATAATCCTGCTTGATCCCGCGGTCAAGGCTGCCCAAGATCGAAAGCGTTGCAGTTAGGAATGAGGAGCCCTTCCATGGCGCATGACGCACCCCAGGCCACCGGACCTTCGAAGCTGGTGATCCGCAATATCGGCCTGATCCTGTCCGGCGCGCTGGAAAAGCCGATCCTCGATGGCGACACCATCGTCGCCGAGAACGGCAAGATCACCGCGATCGGCCGCTTCAAAGACTGCAACATCGAGGGCGCGACCACCATCGTCGACGCCAACGGCACCACGGTCGCGCCGGGCCTGATCGACAGCCACGTCCACCCCGTCGCCGGCGACTGGACGCCGCGGCAAAACCAGATCAACTGGATCGACAGCTACCTCCATGGCGGCGTCACCACCATGATCTCGGCCGGCGAAGTGCACATGCCCGGCCGTCCCCGCGACGTCGTTGGTCTCAAGGCCATGGCGGTGTTCGCGCAGCGCGCGTTCTGGACACTGCGGCCCGGCGGCGTGAAGGTTCACGCCGGCGCGCCCGTCATCGAATGCGAGATGGTCGAGGAGGACTTCAAGGAGATGGCCGCCAACGGCGTGAAACTGCTCGGCGAGGTCGGCCTTGGCGGCGTGAAAGACGGCCCAACCGCGCGGAAAATGGTCGGCTGGGCACGCAAATACGGCATCCAGAGCACGATTCACACCGGCGGCCCCTCGATCCCCGGCTCCGGCCTGATCGACAAGGACGTGGTGCTGGAGGCCGACACTGACGTCGTCGGTCACATCAACGGCGGCCACACGGCGCTGCCCGACGACCAGATCCGCTGTATCTGCGAGGGCTGCAAGCGCGGGCTCGAGCTCGTGCACAACGGCAACGAGCGCTCGGCCCTGTTCACGCTGCGCACCGCGCGCGAGATGGGCGATCTGCACCGCGTCATCCTCGGCACCGACGCGCCGGCCGGCTCCGGCGTGCAGCCGCTCGGCATCTTGCGCATGGTCTCGATGCTGTCTTCGCTGGGCGAACTGCCGGCCGAGATCGCCTTCTGCCTTGCCACCGGCAACACCGCGCGGATGCGCGAGCTCGACTGCGGCCTGATCGAGGTCGGCCGCTCCGCCGACTTCGTCATCATGGACAAGGCGCAGCATTCGCCCGGCAAGAACATCCTCGAGAGCGTGCAGCTCGGCGACCTCCCCGGCATCGGCATGACCATCATCGACGGCATCGTGCGAACCCAGCGCAGCCGCAACACGCCGCCGGCAGGCAAGGTGCCCGAGGTGGTGGGGAAGTAGACCGGGCGTAAGCTTGAGACCGTGATCCTGAGGCGCTCGCCTTGCAAAGCAAGGCTGGCCTCGAAGGATGGGCAGCCGAGATGCAGCCGGGCCGTCGCCCTTCGAGGGCCGCTGAAGAAGCGGCCACCTCAGGGTGGTGAGAGAGCAGAATTCACCGCAGTATCGTAGGGTGGGCAAAGCGAAGCGTGCCCACCATCGCCACCATACTCCGGAAGTGGTGGGCACGGCGCTAACGCGCCTTTGCCTACCCTACGACACCGGCGTCACCGCAGCTTGTTCAGCAGCGCCATCAGAGTCTCGCGCTCCTTGGCATCGAGCGGCGCCAGCGTCTCGCGGGTGATCGCGAGCGCATTCGGCGCAACCTTCTCCGCGAGCTGTTGACCCGCGCGCGTCAGGCTGACCACCAGCCGCCGTCCGTCCTCGGGATCCTGGCTCGTCTCCGTCAAGCCGCGCGCACTGAGCCGGTCGATCACGCCCTTGATGGTCGCGACGTCCATCGCCGTGAGGCGGCCGAGCTGGTTCTGCGAGCACGGACCGGTCTCGGCGAGCTTCGACAGCGCCGCCCATTGCGTCGGCGTCAGGTTGGTGCCGATGTCGCGCGCGAAGATCGCGCTGTGGCGCTGCCAGACCTGGCGCAGGATGAAGCCCACCTGCTCGTCGAGCACGTAAGACGATTTTGCCGGCTTGACGTTCTTCTTGACCGCGACGCTTCTCGCCATTGCCCCCCGCCCCTCACAACGACAGATGCGCGTCGCGGATGTCCGGACGCGCGTCGAGCTCGGCCATCGTGCCGCCAAAGCAGATCCTGCCGCGCTCGATGATGTAGGCGCGATCCGAAATCAGCCGCGCAAAGTGCAAATTCTGCTCGGAGACGACGATGCTGACGCCCTCCTTCTTCATGGTCAGGATCGCATCGACCATCTGCTCGACGATCTTCGGTGACAGGCCTTCGGACGGCTCGTCCAAGAGCACCAGCGTCGGATTGCCCATCAGCGTGCGCGCGATCGTCAGCATCTGCTGCTCGCCGCCGCTCATGCGCCCGCCCGGACGGTTGCGCATCTCGCTCAAATTCGGGAACAGCGCGAACAGTTTTTCGCGCGTCCAGTATGGCGCATTCGCCCGCTTCGGCTGACGGCCGACCGCGAGATTCTCCTCGACCGTCAGATCGGTGAAGATGCGCCGCTCTTCCGGCACATAGCCGAGCCCGCCGCGCACGATCTCATGCGTCGGCCGCGCCGTGACGTCCTTGCCCTCGAACATGATGCGGCCGGAGCGCTGCGCCACCAGGCCAACGATCGAGCGGAACGTCGTCGACTTGCCGGCGCCGTTGCGCCCGAGCAGCGCCACCACCTCGCCCTCGCCGACCTCGAAGCCGATGTCGAACAGGATGTGCGCGGGGCCGTAATGGCTGTTGAGGTCCTGCACCGTGAGCTTCATGTGGACGCTCCCTCGCGGTGGCGGGCGTCGTAGACGAGGCCCTCGCCGAGATAGACCGCCTGCACCTGCGGATTGCCGCGCACCTCGTCCGGCGAGCCCTCGGCGATCAGCGTGCCGCGGTTGAGCACGATGATACGGTCGGCATGCTCGAACACCACGTCCATGTCGTGTTCAGTGAAGAGCACGCCGATGGATTTCTCCCGCGCGATGTTTGCCGTGAGCCGCATCAGGTCGACGCGCTCGCGCGGCGCCATGCCGGCGGTCGGCTCGTCCATGAGCAGCAGCTTTGGCTGGTTGGCGAGCGCCACGGCAAGCTCGAGCCGCTTGAGGTCGCCATAGGCGAGCTCGCCGCAGGGCCGGTCCGCATAGCCGCCCATGCCGACCAGCTCAAGCAAACGGCCGGCCTCGTCGCGATCGAAGCGCGGCGCCGAGCCCCAGAGGTTGAACAACTGCTTCTGATGCGAGATCAGCGCGACCTGCACGTTCTCACGTACGGTCATGGTCGCGAAGGTCGCCGTGATCTGGAAGGTACGCCCAACGCCGAGCCGCCAGATCTCGCGCGGCTTGTTGCCGGTGACGTCCTCACCGTTGAGACGAACGTGCCCCGAATCCGGCTTGTTCTGGCCGTTGAGCATGTCGAAGCAGGTGCTCTTGCCTGCGCCGTTCGGTCCGATCAGCGCCAGGATTTCGCCGGCGCGCAGCGAGAACGAGACGCCGCGCACCGCATGGATGCCGCCATAGGACTTGGTCAGGCCTTCGACCGCAAGAAGTGGGGGGGCGACGCTCATTCGGCGGACTCGATCGGCTTGGCAAGCAGGGCTGATCCCGGCGGTGACGCGTTCCTGCGCCGCTGCGCGAGCATCTCCAGCATCCCGACGATGCCCTTGGGGAAGACGACCACGATCAGAACGATGAAGCCTCCGAGCACCAGCTTCGACAGATCGGTCTGGCTGACCAGCCAGATGTTGAGCGCCTTGTAGACGATTGCGCCGATCACGGCGCCAGAGACCGTCTCGACGCCGCCGAGCAGCACCATGACCAGGGCATCGACCGAGAGCGAGATGCCGAGATTGTCGGGGAAGACGCTGCCCTTGAGATACGCGAACAATGCGCCGCCGATGCCGGCGGTGGTCCCCGCGATCACGAAGGCGGTCCACTGGATGCGCTTGGCGTTGATGCCGATCGCCTCGCTGCGCAGGGCGGAGTCGCGCGTGGCCCGAAGCGCGTAGCCGAACGGCGAGAACACCGCGATCCGCAGGGCAACCGTGACGATTGCCGCGACGCCGAGCGCCAGCCAGTAGAAATGCGACGGGCTCGCCGCCCATTTCTCGGGCCAGATGCTTAGAATGCCGTTATCACCGCCGGTCACGCTCACCCACTGGAACGCGATCGACCACACGATCTGCGCGAAGGCGAGTGTCAGCATCGCGAAGTAAACCCCGGAGAGCTGCACCGCGAAGAATCCGAATACGGCGGCGCCTAAGCAGCCGAGCAGCGGCCCGAGCAGGAGGCAGACGATCATCGGCAGCCCCGCCATCTTGGCCAGGAAGGCGACGCCGTAGGCGCCAAGGCCGAAATAGGCGGCGTGGCCGAAGGACGCGAGCCCGCCGACCGACATCAGGAAGTGCAGGCTGACGGCGAAGATCACGAAGATCGCGATCTCCGAGCCGACGGTCAGCGCGTAGTTGCCGGCCAACAGCGGCAGCATTGCCGCGACGACGAGCGCTGCGAGCGCGGCAAGCCGCTCATTCGACGTCAGCGGCCGCCAGGGATTGACGGTGAGACCGGGCGTCTTGCGCGCCGGCGCCTCGGGCTTTCCAAACAGGCCCCATGGCCGCACGATCAGCACCGCCGCCATCACCAGAAAGACGAGGATGATCGAGATCTTCGGGAAGATCAGGATGCCGAAGGCGTTGAGCTCGGAGACCAGCACCGCCGCGACGAAGGCGCCGACGATGCTGCCGAGGCCGCCGATCACGACCACGACGAAAACTTCGACGATGATGCGCAAATCCATGGCGTGATGCACGGCATCGCGCGGGATCTGGAGCGCGCCGCCGAGCGCGGCGAGGAACACGCCGACTGCAAACACGCTGGTGAACAGCCATTTCTGATTGACGCCGAGCGCCGCAACCATGTCGCGGTCCTGCGTCGCCGCACGCACCAGCACGCCCCAGCGCGTGCGCTGGAATAGCAGCCAGAGAATACCGAGCACGACCGGCCCTAGCACGATCAGGAACAAGTCATAGCTCGGGATGTTCTGGCCGAAGAAATCGACCGCACCCTTGAAGCCCGGCGCGCGGCGGCCGAGGAGATCATCGGGGCCCCAGATCAGGACGACGAGGTCCTCGACCATCAGCGTCAGGCCGAAGGTCGCCAGCAGCTGGAACAACTCGGGCGCGTGATAGATGCGCCGGAGCAGCACCATCTCGACCAGGACGCCGATCAGCGCCACCGTGAGCGCAGCGGCGACAATTCCGCCCCAGAAGCCGAACGCGCCGGCGAAGCGGTCCGTCAGCGTGAAGGCGATGTAGGCGCCGATCATGTAGAAGGCGCCATGCGCGAAATTCACGATCCGCGTCACGCCGAAGATGATCGACAGGCCCGAGGCCACCAGGAACAGCGACGCTGCGCTGGCGAGACCGGTCAGAAACTGTACGACATAAAAGGCCATCGGCGGTCCGGGTTGGGTTTCGGTGCGCTCCCAGCGCGGGGAGCGAGAGCTTCGTAGGCTTTCGTAGGGTGGGTTAGCCTTGCGACTGCGCGAAGCGCGCAGTTCGCTAGGCGTAACCCACCTCTTCTCGCGCGGCACCGAAGGTGGTGGGTTACGCCTTCCGCCTTCGCTTGTGGAAGCTACGGCGAATGCAATCGGCTAACCCACCCCACGGCAGCGGCGAGCGCGGCAGAATCAATCCTTCGGCCGCAGCTTCTCGACTTCGGCATCGCTCGGCAGATAGTCCGAGCCCTTCTTGTAGGACGAGTCCACCATGATGCCCTTGCCGTCCTTGACCGAGGTCTTGCCGACATAGGCACCAAGGGTCGACTGGTGGTCGATCTTGCGGAAGGTGATCTCGCCGAAGGGCGAGCCGACCGACAGGCCTTCTGCTGCCGTGATCAGCTTCTCCGGATCGGTCGAGCCCGCCTTGGCAAGGATAGCCGCCGCCGACTTCATGGTCTGGTAGCCGACGATCGAGCCGAGCCGCGGATAGTCGTTGTACTTGGCCTGGTAGGCCTTCAGGAACGCATCATGCTCCGGCGTCTTGATCGAGTACCAGGGATAGCCGGTGACGATCCAACCCTCCGGCGTCTCGTCCTTGAGCGGATCGAGATATTCGGGCTCGCCTGTCAGGAAGGAGACGACCTCGCGGCCCTTGAACAGGCCACGCGTGTTGCCTTCACGCACGAGCTTCACGAGATCGGCGCCGAAGGTGACGTTGAGGATCGCTTCCGGATTGGCTTGCGCCACCGCCTGCACCACCGGGCCCGCGTCGATCTTGCCCTGCGGCGGCCACTGCTCGTCGACCCACTGGATGTCGGGACGCTTCTCCGACATCAGCTTCTTGAACACCGCAACCGCCGACTGGCCGTATTCATAGTTCGGCGCGATCGTCGCCCAGCGCTTGGCCGGCAGTTTGCTGGCTGCTTCCACCAGCATCGCCGCCTGCATGTAGTTGGAGGGGCGCAGGCGGAAGGTGTACTTGTTGCCCTTCGACCAGGTGACGGCGTCCGTCAGCGGCTCGGCCGCGAGGAAGAACACCTTCTTCTGATTGGCGAAGTCGCTGACCGCAAGGCCGATGTTGGACAGGAACGTGCCGGTGAGCATTGCAACGCCCTCGCTCGAGACGAGTTCGTTGGCCGCGGTCTGCGCGTCCGCCGGCTTGCCGCCGTCGTCCTTGGAGATGACGACGAGCTTCTTGCCGTTGATGCCGCCGCCCGCGTTGATCTCTTCCACCGCGAGCTGCCAGCCCTTGCGGTAGGGTTCGGTGAAGGCCGGCAGCAGCGAATAGCTGTTGATCTCGCCGATCTTGATCTCGGCCTGCGCCATCGCCGAGCTGGCCATGCCACTTGCCAGCAGCCCGAACGCCGCGCCAACAAAGAAATTCTTAGCTCGCATCCCAACCTCCACTGTTAAACTCTATTTATTGAGCATGACCCGATCGAAAAACCGGCTCCCACTCTTTCGGATCACGCTCTAACGCAGGCCGTCTTCGCCCTTGATCTCCGCAACCGTCAGCCCGCCGACGCGAGGCAGCGGACGGCCGCTGTCGGTGACGGCCACTGCGACCATGATCTCGTTGGCCCGCGGCGCGTCGTTGATCTGCACTTCCATCCCATCGAAATGGCTGCGTACGAAGGCCGCATCCTTGTGGCCGAGGGGAATGTCGAGCGTCGTGCCCGGACCGCTGCGCTTCTTCGAGGACGGAATCAGAGCAGCGCCCTTGCTCAGCACTTTCCGCACTGGAGCGCCCATCTTCGGGTGAAGGATTGCGGCTGCGTGTTCCAGCTCGCCGTTCTCGCCGACGGCGGCCGCCTTGCCATAGCTCTGCGCCTTGGAACCATCGATGCCGAGCGCCGCGACCGCGCGCTTGGACAGGAGATCGCCGAGCTCCTCGCCGATCGCGATCAGCGGCGAGAGGTCCTCGACATACTTTCCGGCAAAGGGATTTTCGATCACGGCAATCGCCGCGGCGCGGCGGGTCGGCGGCGACACCCGCCGGCCCATCTCCATCTGGGTCTCTTCGACCACGGTGACGATCTTGCGGATGATCGCGCTCATGTTTCACGTCCCTGTTGAGGCATGGACCGCGTTCTCCAGCACCAGCGGGCGCGATCGTTGCTGTTCTATATCCCTGGTTCCGATGACAAGCATATCACCACAAAGCCGCAGCACAGCCCCCTCGATCAATCCGCGATCGAACAATTGCCGTGCACATTCCGCGCCAGATTCGAGCGCCGTCGCAATCTCGGCCTGCGACAATCGACCGACATCGCGGGTGACGAGGCGTGCGCCGAGATCGCTGTCTGGCTGAAGCTCATTGGCGGGTTGCCGGGTGATGGCGGGATGACCCGGCAAATCCACCGCATTGGCGATGACAGTCGCGGCCGCATCGGCCTTCGACGCCGTGGCAGCCAGCACCGTCACGGCATCGGCGACGCCAAGCGAAAAGCTGCGGCCATGGCGACCGCTGGTCGCGATCCCTCGCGCGGGATCGTCCGCATCAATCGTCATCGTCCGCATCGCGCCATCGCCGTCGGGCCGGTCCATCAGGCCGATCGAAAAATGCTCTCCCTCGCCCAGATGCAACGCGATATCGCCGCCGTTATTGACGTAGGCACGATCGAGCGACGCAGCGTTCAGCATCGCGCCCAGGATTTCTTCCGCTACGCTGCCTGCGACCGCAGCCATCGGCGTGATGAAGCAATCGGCCGCATGGGGCGCGACGGCGGCATGCATGCGACGTGCGACGACGCCTTTCAGCGAGGTTCGCGCCGGATCGGCAGCCATGCGCAATTCCGTCAGCTCGGCGCAGAGCTCGTCGAGCAGGCCAGTGAACCGCCGCGCCGCCGCTTCATAGGCCGCGCGCACCGCACGCGCCCCTCCCCTCGCCTCGACGATCAGATCAATCGGTCCATCCTGCAAATGCAGCCGCCGGCCATCAGACAGCAATGCAATTTGCGGGAGCCTCATGCGCGCCTTCCCGGGATGGGATTCTGCCAGGGCAATTGGCGGACATCGTCACCATTCTGCACCTCGGACAGCGGCTTCACGTAATCCATGTGTCCGCCGAGCGCAGCATAGTCAGATAGTCTCATGGTGAACTCGATCGGCGCGACCAGCGCCGGGGTCGGCACGTAGCCGAACGCGCCGGCGGGCATCTGGGTCACATCAACCATGTAGGTGATGCCGCCGCCCGGCCAGACATAGACCGGCGCGCCGCCGCTGGTGACGCGGGTCAGCGCGTCCTTCACCGAGCGCGTCAGCCGCACCGGATTATCGGTCACGCCCGCACGCAGCGAGCCGCCGGCACCGGCCATGAACAGCACCGTGCACAGCGCCGGCTCGCAATTTTCCTGGATGCGCTCGACCGAAAACTTCAGATCGGCCGGCATTTCCGTTTCGACCGGCTTCAAGGTCTCGTCGAGCACGTAATAAGATGAATGCTCGCCCGTCGTGGAAACCATGAGCATGGTCAGACCGGGCTTGGCTTCCTTCGCATCGAAGGCACCAAGAATCGCCAAGGGATCGGAGATGCTGGTGCCGCCCCAGCCCGTGCCGGGATCGGCGACCTGGAAATACCGGCCGGGCGTCGAGCGGCGACCCTTCATCTTGATGCCGGTATCGGCGATGTCGAGCAGCTTACCGGCCTGGTGCTCGCTCAGCACGCCAGTGATGTGATCGTCGACGACCACGACTTCATCGACCTTGCCGTGCCACTGCTTTGCGAACATGCCGATCGTCGCCGAGCCGCAGCCGACGCGCATCCGCTCTTCCCTGACGCCGTTGACGATCGGCGGCTGGCCGGCCTGCACCACCACGCTCGCGCCGCCGTCGATGGTGAGTTCGACCGCCTTGCAATTGGCGAGGTCCATCAGCGTGTCGCAGGTGACGCGGCCCTCTTTCTTGGAGCCGCCGGTCAGATGATGCACACCGCCGAGCGAAAGCATCTGTGAGCCGTATTCGCTGGTGGTGACATGACCGACCGCTTCGCCCTGCGCGCGGACGGTCGCGGTCTCGGGCCCGAGATAGCGATCGGTGTCGATCTTCACCTTGATGCCGCAGTAGGAGAAGATGCCCTCGGTGACCACGGTCACCATGTCGACGCCGTCGACCTCGGCGGAGACGATGAACGGCGCCGGCTTGTAGTCGGGATACGTGGTGCCGGCGCCGATCGCAGTCACGAAGGTCGAGGGCTCGTGGACGATCTTGCCGTCCCAATCTTCCGTGCGGCTGAACGGCACCAGCTTGCCGCCCTGCGAGACCGTGCGTTCGAGGATGATGTGCGGATCGACGCGGACCAGCTTGCCGTCCTGATTGGCATAGCGGTCGCAGGCTCCCGCCGCGCCCGGCTTGATGTAGCACATCACCGGACAGGCATCGCAGCGGATCTTGTCGGAGACGGCGCTCGTCGTTTCAGTCACCATGTCAAAGCCAGCGGATCACGACGGGTTATCATTCGTATACGAACGATGTTGCGCGCGCCTTCGAGAGCTGTCAAGCGGCGGGGCGAGCGAAAAGGCGACGCTACCGAATAAAAGCTCATTTGCCTCCTGCCCCTGTCCACAAAGCGGGCAGTCACGCTGCACTGCGGCATGCGCCGCTTGCACGTTTGTGTACAAACGGTATCGTCGCGACGTAGATTTTTTGCCGTCGCGTGGTCGCAAGGCTTGGGAACGAGGATGACGCAGACACCGATCCGCCTCACCGTCAACGGCAGGATCCACGACATCGCTGCGGCGCGAGAGACGCCGCTGCTCTACGTGCTGCGCAACGATCTCGCGCTCAACGGTCCGAAATATGGTTGCGGGCTTGGCGAATGCGGCACCTGTACTGTCCTGATCGACGGCAGCGCCGCGCGCTCCTGCGTCATCCCGATCAGCGGCTGTGTAGGGCGCGACATCGTGACGCTCGAAGGGCTCGGTACGCGCGATCAACCCGATCCCGTGCAGCAGGCCTTCATCGACGAGCAGGCGGCGCAGTGCGGCTATTGCCTCAACGGCATGATCATGACCACCAAGGCGCTGCTCGCGATCAATCCGCGGCCCACCGAGCAGGAAGCGCTGGCGGCGCTGCGCTACAATCTCTGCCGCTGCGGCACGCATGTCGAAATCCTGCGGGCGGTGATGCGCGCATCGGGCCAGCTCACTGAGGCCGCTGATTGATGGCCTCCCCTGTCTCGAACGGAGCTGAGCGACATTCCGGCTCGCTCGTCGTCGTCCGCACGGTGGACGAGTGCACATCTGAGACCTTCATCCGCATCACCGCGGACGGTTCGGTCTCGGCCTATAACGGTCATGTCGATCTCGGCACCGGCATCCGCACCGCACTCGGCCAGATCGTCGCCGAGGAGCTCGACGTGTCCTTTGCGCGCGTCGTCGTCGTGCTCGGCGATACCGCTGATGTGCCGAACCAGGGCGCGACGATCGCGAGCGAAACCATCCAGATCACCGCGGTGCCTTTGCGCAAGGCCGCGGCACAGGCGCGGCATTTTCTGATTGCGCGTGCAGCCGAGCGGCTGGAGCTGCCGGCCGCCGAGCTGAGCGTCGAAGACGGCCTCGTGCGCGGGCACAACCGCAGCGTCAGCTATGGCGAGCTGATCGACGGCGAGACGATCAGTCTCGAGCTCGCCGACGACGTAGACGTCAAACCGGTCGGCGACTATGCCATCGTCGGTCAATCCGTTCCCCGCGTCGATCTGCCGGCCAAGGCCACGGGCGAGCTGACCTTCGTGCACGACATCCGCGTGCCCCGCATGCTGCACGGGCGCGTGGTGCGTCCGCCCTATGCCGGCGTCGACGCCGGCCCGTTCGTCGGCACCAGCCTGATCGCGGTCGACGAATCCTCGGTCCGAGACATCCCCGGTCTCGTCGCCGTCGTGCACATTGGTGACTTCGTCGGCCTGGTCGCCGAGCGCGAGGAGAATGCGATTCGAGCTGCCGCGCAGCTCGAGGTGAGCTGGAAGCCGACGCCCACCCTGCCAGATCTCGCAGATGTCGAAACGGCGCTACGCGCCAATCCGTCGACGCCGCGCACGCTGATCGACAAGGGCGACGTCAACGCGGCGATTGCGGGCGCAGCGAAGCCGATCCAGCGCAGTTATGTCTGGCCCTACCAGATGCATGCCTCGATCGGTCCGTCCTGCGCGGTCGCCGACTTCCAGCATGGTAACATCCGGGTCTGGTCGGGCACGCAAAATCCGCATCTGCTGCGCAGCGACCTCGCGCTGCTGATCGAGCGGCCCGAGAGCGAGATCGAGGTGATCCGGCTTGAAGCGGCCGGCTGCTACGGCCGCAACTGCGCCGACGACGTCACGGCGGACGCGCTGCTGCTGTCGCGCGCCGTCGGCCGGCCCGTGCGCGTGCAGCTCTCGCGCGAGCAGGAGCACGCCTGGGAACCCAAGGGCACCGCACAGCTCATCGACGTCAATGGCGGGCTGAACGCCGACGGCGGCGTTGCCGGTTACGACCTCGCCACGCGCTATCCTTCGAATGCCGCGCCGACGTTGGCGCTGCTGCTTACGGGGCGGATCTCGCCCGAGCCGGCCGTGCTGCAAATGGGCGATCGCACCGCGATCCCGCCCTACGACTACGACCACATGCGCGTCGTCGCTCACGACATGCCGCCGATCGTGCGCGCCTCCTGGTTTCGCGGCGTCTCGGCGCTGCCGAACACCTTTGCGCACGAATCCTATATCGACGAGCTCGCGACCGAGGCCGGCGTCGACCCGATCGAATATCGCCTGCGCTATCTGAAGGACCAGCGCGCCGTCGATCTCGTCAATGCGGTCGCCGAACGCGCGGGCTGGACGCCGCGGCCGGTACGGCAGGAGAAGGATGGCGAGGTCGTGCACGGGCGCGGCTTTGCCTACGCACTCTATGTCCACAGCAAGTTTCCCGGCTATGGCGCGGCGTGGTCCGCCTGGATCGCCGACGTCGCGGTGAACAAGACCACCGGCGATGTCAGCGTCACCCGCGTGGTCGCAGGCCAGGACTCCGGGTTGATGATCAATCCGGACGGCGTGCGCCACCAGATCCAGGGCAACGTCATCCAGTCCACCAGCCGCACGCTGATGGAAGAGGTCTCGTTCGAGCGCGGCGCGGTGGCGGCGCGCGAATGGGGCGCCTATCCGATCATCCCCTTTCCCGACGTGCCGAAGATCGACGTCTTGATGCTGCCGCGACCGGATCAGCCGCCGCTCGGCGTCGGCGAGTCCGCGTCCGTGCCGAGCGCAGCGGCGATCGCGAATGCGATCTTCGATGCCACCGGCGTGCGCTTTCGCGAGCCGCCGTTCACGCCGGAGCGCATCCTGAGGGGATTGCACGGCGATGCGGCGGCCGCGCCGCAAGCCTTGCCGGCCCCTGCCGCCGCGCCTCCATCACGCATCTGGCAAAATCCGTTCGCCAAGCGCGCAGGCATCTTCGCAACGATTGCGGCAGTCTGCACTGCTGCGATCGGCGTCGGCGCGGCGTTTCTTCCGGGGCGCGCCATCGCGCCGATCGCCCGGCCCGATGCCTCGGTCTATTCGGCGGCAACGATCGCCCGCGGCCAGCAACTAGCGGCGCTCGGCAATTGCGCGGAGTGCCACACGACGATCGGCGGTGTGCTGAATGCCGGCGGCCGCGCGCTGGAGACGCCGTTCGGCACGATCTACAGCACCAACATCACGCCCGATGTCGAGACCGGCATCGGCGCCTGGTCCTACTCCGCCTTCGAGCGCGCGATGCGCGACGGGCTTCATCGCGACGGGCGCCAGCTCTACCCCGCCTTTCCCTACACGCACTTTTCGAGGACGAGCGACGCCGACCTTCAGGCGCTCTACGCCTACCTGATGGCGCAGCCCGCGGTCCGCGCGACGCAGCCTGCGAACACGCTCGCCTTCCCGTTCAACCTCCGGCCGCTGCTGGCGGGATGGAACGCACTGTTCCATCAGACGCGCGGGCTCAAGCCCGATCCGGCAAAATCCGAGCTGTGGAATCGCGGCGCCTATCTCGTCGAAGGCCTCGGCCATTGCAGCGCCTGCCATTCGCCGCGCAATGCGCTCGGCGCCGAGCAGCGCGAGGCCTATCTCGCCGGCGGCTTTGCCGAGGGCTGGGAAGCGCCGTCGCTGACATCGCTCTCGCATGCCCCGATCCCGTGGAGCGAAGCCGAGCTCTACACTTATTTGCGCACCGGCCAGTCGCGCTATCACGGCGTGGCCGCCGGCCCGATGGCGCCGATCGTGAGGGATCTTGCCGCGCTGCCCGATCAGGACATCCGGGCGATGGCCGTCTATCTCAACTCGTTCAACGACACCCCAACCAATGGTCAGACGCCGGACGCGCTCGCCGCCAAGCTCGAGAGCGCGACGCAGGTCACCGTCGCCGCGTCCACCGGCGCGCGGCTTTATCAGGGCGCCTGCGCCGTCTGCCACGAGGTCGGCGGCCTGCCGCTGTTCGGCAGCCGGCCCTCGCTCGCGCTCAACAGCAATCTGCACAGCACGACACCGGACAATCTCGTGCAGGTCATCCTGCACGGCATCGCCGAGCCCGCATCAGGCGATCTCGGCTACATGCCCGCCTTCAAGAACAGCATGAGCGACGCGCAGGTCGAGGAACTCGTCACATTTCTGCGCCAGCAGTTCGCGCCGGACAAGCCGGCGTGGACCGGCGTGAAGGAGACGATCGCGCGCGTGCGATCGTCCATCAACTAAACTAAGCGTGCTTCTTGACCTCCACCGGCGGCGTGCCGTGGGTATGGAAGGACTCGATCGTCTTCAGGCCCCAGGCCTGCCCCTTCTTGCGCTCCTCCTCCGTCCACACGATCGGCTTCCAGTCGGGCGCGAGGATCAGGCGCGCGCCAGCATTGGCGACTTCGACGCGATTGCCGCCGGGCTCATAGACATAGAGGAAGAAGGTCTGCTGGATCGCGTGCTTGTGCGGGCCGGTCTCGATGTAGATGCCGTTCTCGAGGAAGATGTCCGCGGCGCGCAATATCTCCTCGCGGCTGTCGAGCGCGTAGGTGACGTGGTGGAAGCGGCCGGGCACGCCGGAATGGTCGAGTGAATAGGCGAAATCGTAGCTCTTGTTCGACATCGTCAGCCACATCGCAGCCTCGCGCCCGTCATTGAGCACGATCTGCTCGGTGAGCCGGCAGCCGAGATAGTTCTCGAAGAACTCGCGGTTCGCCTTGATGTCGACGGCGAGGCAGTTGAGATGATCGAGACGGCGGACGTTGACGCCGCGCGCCGGAAAACGCTGCGCCTGGTTCTTCAGCGCCGGCTTGAGTTCGGGCGGAGCCTGGTACCATTCGGTCTCGTAATAGAGCTCGACGATGTGGCCGTCGGGATCGCGGCAGCGGAACGTCGGCCCCTGCCCCATGTCGCCGTCGATCCAGCCGATGTCGAAACCTGAACCCTTGAGCGCAGCAACGCGGCGCTCGAGCGCCTGCTGGCTGCGCGCGCGCAGCGCCATGTGGCCCATGCCCGACGTCTTCGACGCCGTGAGCTTCAGCGAATAGCGCTCATAATCGTCCCAGCCGCGCAGGTAGACCGACTCGCCTTGTCGTCCGCTGACCGTCATGCCCATGACGTCGACGAAGAACTTCAGGCTCTCGTCGGGCTTGGGTGTCAAGAGTTCCATGTGACCGAGATGAGCGAGATCGAAAATCGGTTCGGGCTGCATGGTTTCCTCCAAGGCAAGACGTGCAATCCGCTTGATCGGATCGCGCAATCGGGCGCAGCGCGCAGCGGCAAAGCGCGGGGCAGCCCTGAGGGCCGCCGGGTTCATTTGTACTAATGTACAAATGATTAGGTCCCGTCAACAAATAGAACGCCCCCAGGGAACCGGTCGGGGGAGCCGGCTTTGTTCCGTTGGGGCCACGGGCCGAGTGCCCGGATGGTAAAATCTTCCTTAATCGCCGTCGGGTCGCCCCAGCCTGGAAATGCAGCATTTTCCCGCTGATTCCGCGCACAAATCTGCATTGGGAACAAACGTCTCGGCCGAATTGTCGTGGATTTAACGAAGCGCCCGCGCCTGCCGTTTAACCGTTTGTCCAGTGACGGCCCGCATAGTCGGGAGAAATCCCTCGTGCTTGCCAGGTTCATCTATCGTGACATCCTTTGGACGCGTGATTTCGGTTCGCGGATCGCTCGCCCGGGTCGGGCTGTTGGCGGAAAGCCGGCTGCCGATCTCGGAGGTTCGGGCGACCGTCGGCCGTTTCGTCAGCATCCGCTGCGCCAGCTCGGTCATCGTCGCCATGATCACCGAGGTCTCCTGCGAAAATCTGTCGAGCACCGACAATTATATCGCGATCGCCTCGGTCGACCTCCTCGGAGAAATCCTCAACGCCAACGACAAGGCGAAATTCCAGCGCGGCGTCACCAACTATCCGACCATCGGCGATGCCGTCGACCTGATCACCAGCCAGGAGCTGCGCACGATCTACGCGCCGACCGGCTCGGACCAGATCAATGTCGGCTTCCTGCAGCAGGACCGCTCCGTCGTCGCCTATGTCGACGTCGAGGAGATGCTGTCCAAGCACTTCGCGGTGCTGGGATCGACCGGCGTCGGCAAATCGACCGGCGTGTCGCTCCTGCTCAACGAGATCCTTAAGTCCCGCCCGAACCTGCGCATCTTCCTGCTCGACGTGCACAACGAATATGGCCGCTGCTTCGGCGACCGCGCGCTGGTGCTCAACCCGCGAAACCTGAAGCTGCCGTTCTGGCTGTTCAACTTCGAGGAAATCGTCGACGTGCTGTTTGCGGGCCGCCCCGGCGTGCCCGAGGAGCTCGACATCCTCGCCGAGGTCATTCCGGTCGCCAAGGGCGTCTACACCCAGTACCAGAACGCCGACCGCATCGGTTTGAAGCGCATCGATCCCAAGCAGGTCGGCTACACCGCTGATACGCCGGTGCCCTACCGCCTGGTTGACCTGATCTCGCTGATCGACGAGCGCATGGGCAAGCTCGAGAACCGCTCCTCGCGCATCGTCTATCACAAGCTGATCTCGCGCATCGAGGCGGTGCGCAACGACCCCCGCTACGCCTTCATGTTCGACAACGCCAATGTCGGCGGCGACACCATGGCCGAGGTGATCAGCCATCTGTTCCGCCTGCCCGCCAACGGCAAGCCGATGACGGTGATGCAGCTCGCCGGCTTCCCGGCGGAAGTCATCGATTCCGTCGTCTCGGTTCTCTGCCGCATGGCCTTCGACTTCGGCCTGTGGAGCGACGGCGTCTCGCCGCTGCTGTTCGTCTGCGAGGAAGCGCACCGCTACGCGTCCGCCGATCGCAATGTCGGCTTCGGGCCGACGCGCAAGGCGGTGTCGCGCATCGCCAAGGAAGGCCGCAAATACGGCGTCTATCTCGGCCTCATCACCCAGCGTCCCGCCGAGCTCGACGCCACCATCATCTCCCAGTGCAACACGCTGTTCACGATGCGTCTTGCCAACGACCGCGACCAGGCGCTGCTGCGCGCCGCGGTCTCCGATGCGGCCGCCAACCTGCTCTCCTTCGTGCCCTCGCTCGGCACCCGCGAGGTGCTGGCGTTCGGCGAAGGCGTCGCGCTGCCGACGCGGCTGCGCTTCAAGGAGGTGCCGCCGCACCAGCTGCCGCGCGGCGAAGCCACCATCAGCAGCGTGCCTTCGGTCACCTCCGGGCACGACATGCATTTCGTCAGCGCCGTGCTCGAACGCTGGCGCGGCGCCACCTCGCAGCGCGACGTGCCGAATGACCCGGTGTTCGCGGCCCCGCCCGCGAAATCGTTCTCCAGCTTAGATGCCCCGATGCTGCAACCCTCGATGGGGCTCGATCCGGACCGCTTCTCGCTGCTGAAGAAGCCGCTGCGGTAAGCGGCGAGTTCTCGTGTCCCGGACGCGCTGCAACGCGCATAGCGCGTCGAAGACGCGCGTGAACGCGCTTATGGCGTTGCGGCGCAGAGCCGGGACCCAGGCCACACATACGACCCTCGGAAACATGGGCCCGCCTCTGCAGCGCACCGCTGAAGGGCGCTGCGCTGCGTCCGCGGCACGAGCGCGCGACCCGTGGCACGCGCGTTCCCCAATCTCGGTATTGGGAGCCCAACCCAATCGCAGGGCACGTTGAGCGCGGCGCCCGCATCGACTATCTTTTGCCGACCCGATCCGGAAACCATGCCAATGACAAAGCCCCCACGCTTTCCCGCTCCCGCGCTCGACACGCTGCCCGAGGACATCCGCACGCGCCTCCTTGCCGTGCAGGAGAAGAGCGGCTTCGTGCCGAACGTGTTCCTGACCCTGGCCTATCGCCCCGACGAGTTCCGCGCGTTCTTCGCCTATCACGACGCGTTGATGGAGAAGGACTCCGGTCTCACCAAGGCCGAGCGAGAGATGATCGTGGTGGCGACGTCGGCGGCCAACCAGTGCCAATACTGCGTGATCGCACATGGCGCGATCCTGCGCATCCGCGCCAAGAACCCGCTCATCGCCGACCAGGTCGCGGTGAACTACCGCAAGGCGGACATCACGCCGCGGCAGAAGGTGATGCTCGACTTTGCGATGAAAGTTTCCGCCGACGCGCAGCGGATCTCCGAGGATGATTTCGCCGCCTTGGGGCCCCACGGCTTCAGCGACGACGACATCTGGGACATCGCCGCGATCTCCGCCTTCTTCGCGCTGTCGAACCGGCTGGCCAATTTCACCGGCATGCGGCCGAACGACGAATTCTACCTGATGGGACGCCTGCCCAAACAATGAACGAGCTCGACTGGTCCGACATCCTCCTGCGCCTCGCCGTTGCCACGCTTGCCGGCGGTGCGATCGGACTGGACCGCGACTTCCACGGCAAGCCGATCGGGCCGAAAACGCTCGGCATCGTCAGCCTCTCCACCGCCACCGTCGTCGTGCTCGCTGTCCAGTTCGCCGAGCCGGGCAAGATCTCCGATGCGGCGAGCCGTGTCATCCAGGGTGTGCTCACCGGCATCGGCTTCCTCGGCGCCGGCGTCATCGTGCAAGGCCACCGTCTCCGCGTCCACGGACTGACGAGCGCGGCCTGCGCCTTTCTCGCCGCGTGCCTCGGCATCGCCTGCGGCGTGGGACAATGGCGGATCGTCGCGATCGCGGTGGCCCTCGCCCTCGTGCTGCTCACGATCGGCCGGCCCGTCGAGCGTTGGCTGCACCGCCGGTTTGGCGGCGAGGACGAGGCGCATGAGCCAGAAACGCCGCCGAAAACGCCCGGCCCGAATGTGAGCTAGGAGCGAAGCTGTAACTGCGCTTCGCTGCTCACGTCTTCCGCCGCAGGCTCCAGAGACTTCCGGCGCCCAGGACAGCCGTCACGAGCAGAACGGCCACGAAGGTCTGAATGATGCCGAAGTTCAGGGCATCGCGCGCGACGAACAGCGCGGTGATGGCGCCTGCGAGCAGAAAGAGAATGCGAAGGATCACGCTCATGGTCACTCTCCAGGTCAGCATGACCTGGAGCCCACTAGCACCTCGACGCCGGGCGCAACGCTGGTTCTACGATCATGCCGCCGGACCATAGCGGCCTGTAGCAATGTGAATTTGCGATACGTCAAGCCCAAGCGTGCCACACTCGAGGAGTGCCACACTGTCGCGCGTTAGGTTGTTGTTTGACTGTGAACTTTTCGAAAGACCGCCACATCCTCCTCCGCAAGATGCGCCAGCGATCACACGCAGCCTAGTCGCTGCGACGTACAGGTGTCGCCAGGGCGTCACATGCGCGTCGTCGGCCACGCTCGATAATCGCTCCGGCTTTTCAAACCACATCCACGCTGGAATCGCGCAGCGAGCATTGGGGCATCCACATGAACAAGAAGACTTTTTTCTACTTGATATCGGCGATGTCGCTCGCCACATCGCTGGCCAGCGTGGCACCGCCTGCCCGCGCCGACGACAATGATCGCGACCAGGGCTTCGGCAACTCCCGCAATCAAGACCACGGTGGCCATCATGGCCGCAAGTCGCGGCAAGTCGTGCTGATCTCGCTTGACGGGGCCAAGCCCGATCTCATCCAGCAATTCATCGAGGAAGGCGTGCTGCCGCGCGACGGCGGCCTGGCGCGGCTGAGCCGCCACGGCGCGGTGGCGCTGCAAAACGTGACGGCTTCTCCGTCGCTCACCGCGGTGTCGCACATCGAGATCGCAACCGGCTCGACCGCGGTCCACAACGACATCCCGTCGAACACATTCCAGGCGATCATCGGACCGATCTCATCGAGCCTCAGCGGTTTCGCAGCTCCGATCGGCGGCTATCAAGAGAGCCCGCTCGGGCCTACGCCGTACCCGACCGCGGCACCGCTGTGGGTGCAGCTGCGCCAGCAGGGCAAGAAGGTGGCCACCGCGACCTGGCCGGGCGGCGACGGCGCCGACATCTCCATCAACAACACGGTGGTGCAACCGGCTCAGCCGACCCGCGTCACCAACTACACCGTGCCGTTCGGAGCGTTCGGCGGCATCGGAGCCCAGGGCTTTTCGCTGTCCCAGTCCGACTTCGCGCCCGATCCGGCGGTGGTCGCAGGGCTCCAGGCGGCCGGCCACTTCTCGTTCAGCCCGGTGCTGGCGACGACGACGCCGATCGAGACCTTCTCCTGCTCCTCGGCGTCGACCGCGACCTGCACCAGCGCGTCGACGCTCGACGTCAAGTACGCGATCCGCGTCGCAGCACTCGATACCACCAATGACAACCAGGTGAACTACGATACGCTGGTGTTCTTCGATGCCGCGCACGGCATCACGCCGGGACCGTTCCATGCGCCGTCGACCGGACCTGCCTATGCCAAGTTCGGCGGCGAGAACGCGCCGTTCTTCTTCGAAGGCAGCGGCGCCAAGGTCGGTGCCGCCTACTTCGTCTCGCAGCTTTCGCCCGACCTCTCGGTCGTGCGCTTCGCCCGCTATGGCGCCAACTTCATCCCGCGCAACACGCCGGTGCTGGCCGACGTCGACGACATCAACAACAATATCGGGTTCTGGCGTCCGCAGGCCGATTTCCGCATTCCGGAGCGGCTGAGCCCGGGCTTCACCAACTTCCCCGACGTCGAGATCGAGACGATGTTCGAGGACATGGTCAAGACCTTCGTGCGCTACCAGGCCAAAATCGGCGTGCGTGCGATCGAGACCAATCCCGATGCCGACCTGGTCATGATCTATATTGAGCAGCCCGACGGCTCCGAGCATCAATTCCTGCTCACCGATCCCCGCCAGGGCACCAACCCGAAGGACCCGAACTCGATCGGCGCCAACCAGGATCCCGCCAAGGTCGCGCGCTACGCCTCGTACATCCGCTTCGCCTATCAGACCGCCGACAAGGCGGTGAAGCGGATCGCCGATGCCGCCGAGCCGGACAGCAACGTCATCGTGGTGTCGGACCACGGCTTTGCGCCGTTCCACACCTCGGTCAGCATGGCCAACATCCTGAAAAATGCCGGCATCGACACCAGCAAGGTGGCAATCCGCACCTCGGGTCCGGCGGCCAACATCTACATCAACCTGCAGAACCGCGAAGCGGGCGGCACCGTCGATCCGGCGACCTACAAGGCGCTGCTTGCCCAGATCAGCGACGCGGTGAAGAACGCGGTCGATCCGAACCCGAAGTTCAACTTCTCGCTCAATAGCGGGCACATCTTTACAGTCGTCGAAACCCGGCCGCTGCAATGCGAGGCCGGAACCGGGCTGTGCATCAGCAAGACCATCGGCCAGGATTTCGGCGATGTGTTCGCGCTGATGGCTCCGGGCTACAATTTCGACGGCATCCAGAATCCCGGCGTCGCCCGCCTCGGCGACGCTCCGTTCAATGCGACGACGACCATGCTGTCGATGCCGAACTTCTACGGCGCCCACGGCCACGATCCCGAGCTGCCGGTGATGAGCGCGACTTTCATCGCCGCCGGCCCGCAGATCGAGAAAACGACGCTCCGGCGCATGCGCAACGTCGACGTGGCGCCGACCATCATGCGGATCCTCGGCGTCAAGCCACATCAGGTCGACGGCGAAGTGCTGCGCGAAATCCTGCGCTGAAACGGGCCGCTCGATCCTTCAAGCTCAGCCGATGGGCGCCAGCGCCCATCGGCTCTTCTTCCGAGCCGCCGCCTGCAATCCGCTGTCGTCGCGGCGACTTCAATGTCGTCACGAGCGTCTCTCGGGCTGGCCCCGCAGCCGCTTCGGGAGATCCTGTCAACGGTGTTGCCGTGAGCCAATCGCGGCGCCATCGCCGCAGATTGCAAGCACTGCGTTCGTCAACGCCCCTCGAGCAAAACAACACAAGGCGACCGGGAACCCGAGGGCAAGAATGCCCTCGACAATGGCGATGTGATTGGTCCAGTCGATGAGAGCGGCCTGGAGCCGGGAGGATCGTTCCGGGCGTGCCACCGCTGCGTTGCTTGCGGCTGCGAAGCACTATGCCGCTAGCGCTTGTCCATCAACTCGAGCGCTGGGGCAAAGCGCTCGGAGAACGTCAACGTCCTGGCGTGGTGAGCTGCGGCAAACGCGGCCGAGACGAAAGTGTAAATCCCTGCTGAGGCGACCGCGAGCATGGCAGCGGCGAAAACCAGACGACGCATTCCTGCCTCCTGTGTGGGCTGGATTGCGGACGAGGATGGAACGGCTTTGTTTCAGGACCTTTTCGTGGGGGGCGGAAAATGATTTCGCTCAAGAGACCGTGATGAGGTTTCGGTACGTGAGGCCACCTGCCGCAACGAGGTTGGCGCACCCTCGTAGACTCGCTCATCCCTTCCAATGCCCACCGCCCAGGCTCGTGCGATTGAGCGACAGCGGGAGACTCTTGTGCGCGCGGACTAGTCCAAAGCGACGCATGAGCAGCGCGAACTTCACGCTCGAAAAGCGCGACCAACAATAGTCAGCGTTGTTTTACGTCAGGCGCGAGCCGCGTTGGGAATTTTGCGCCTGGCACCACGATCGTGAATCGCAAGACTGCCGCGACAAGCAGCTCTTGCTGGACTGCAGAGTCTTCGAGGAACACTCAAATGAACGTCGCCATTCAGAAGCTCAATGGCCTGTGGCACCTCATCGTCGGGTCGTGTCGGATCCGAACTCCATTCCTGGAAACCCAGGACCGCGAGCTTGTCGTGACCTACGCCCGGCGCATCTACCCCGGCGCCAGGATCTTCCAACGCGACTGACGTGAGCTTCGCGCCCTAGTCATCGTCCGCGGGGCCGCACCAGCCGGGCAGATAGATCGCGTCCTTGCTCTTGGCTGCCGCCAGGGCCTTCTCGAGCGCCTTGTCGAAATTGGCGTCCACCGCCTTGCGCGAAAGTTGTCGGCGCAAGAAGTCGGCCCACAGGAATTCGGAGAACGGCGTGGTGTCCTTGGCGAAGCCGCCCATGCGGCGAAGCTCGCCGGCAAGGCTGCGGAAGGGATCGTCCTTGAGGTCGGCGACCGATTTCGGCAAATCCTTGAACGGCCGCCGCTCGCCCTTGGCGTCGTAGGGGTAAACCCAGCGCTTGTTGTCCATCACGCCCCAGAAGGCCTCGCGCTCGACCATCCTGAGATCGCCGATGACGGTGACCAGCACGTCCTTGACGCCCTCGTCGTGCAGCGCGCGGCCGAGATGGTGGTGGTCGACGACGTAGTAGCGATCGTCCGGCCCATGCACCACCGGGATCATGTGGGTGCCGAGCATATCGGACTGCTTCTTCGTGTCGTGCTCGCGCCAGCGCTTGCGCTTCTCCTTCACCTCGCGCATGCCGACCGTCATCTGCGTCGGCCGCAGCGAGAGGATCGGTATCGGATGCACTCTGGGCTCGCGCGTGGACATGATTGAAGGCCCCTTGGTTGGTTGCAATTGGCAGTTCAGGAATCGGCGGACTATGCCATGAGCCCCGCGGCGGCAAAATGCATTCGGCCTGTGCAGAGATCACAAGCCGATGTACACGAGCCTGTTGTTGCAACGCAAACGTGCATCCGCAACGCCGGAATGAGGTGGGTTCCGGATGCCACGCAGCATCCATGAACGATAATGCGAAAGCGCAAATGCGCGGGCCCGTTGAGAAGATTTTCTGCAACGCCTGAGGTCCCTGTGCTATCTAAAATCGCTGCTTCGGAGTGATCCCCCCGCGCCATGAAAACCCAGCGGCCCATAAGCTCGGACGAGGAGCACCAGGTGCTCCAGTTCAGGCCGCGCAACTCGCCCTCCCCGTCGGTCCGCCGGGGTAACGGGACGGTCCAGCCGCTGCGTGCAGCGACACCCGAGCCGCTCGATCTGTCGCGCTACGAGCAGCCCCGCGAGGAGCCGGACGACTTCCGCCATCGCATGCTTGCCAACATTGCGGCGCTCGCCTTCACGATCGCGCTGACGGCAATCGGCATCTGGCTCGCGGTCAGCATCGCCGACCTGCGCCGGACGCAGGATTGCGTGCTGATGGGCCGGCGCGACTGCGTCAAGATCACGACGCCGCATATCTAGGCGGCCACGTCCCGGCCTGGGCCCCGTTTGAAGCCGTTTGGCAGGCATCCCCAGGGGGGCCATTGGCCCTGTCCGGCTCCATTGAACTCAGGGCGGCGCTCCGATATACGGGCAATCGACCCGGCCAGAGGGGGGTTTGAGGGCGTCATCTGGGGCGCGATGCCCACCCACCATGCCACTCTGGCAAATCTGACAAATACCTGCAATATATCAAAGGCTTAGTGATGTCCTCCACATTCGATCAGGTCGCTACGATCATCGCTGAAACCTGCGACATCCCGCGCGACACGATCACGCCGGATAGCCACGCTATCGATGACCTCGGCATCGACAGCCTCGATTTCCTGGACATCGCGTTCGCGATCGACAAGCAGTTCGGCATCAAGCTGCCGCTGGAAAAGTGGACCCAGGAGGTCAACGACGGCAAGGCAACCACCGAGCAGTATTTCGTGCTGAAAAACCTGTGCGCCCGCATCGACGAACTGGTTGCGGCCAAGGGCGCAAGCGCCTAATCGCGCGGCCATGCAACTCGAATACTTCCACATGATCGATCGCATCGTCGACCTCAACGTCGACGAGAAGCGGATCGTCGTCGAAGCCCTGGTTCCGAACGCGAGCACCATCTTCGAGGGACACTTTCCGGGCTATCCCCTGATGCCCGGCGTGCTCCTGATCGAATCGATGGCGCAGGCGTCGGGCTGGCTGCAGCTCGGCGTGCTGAAGTTCGAGCGCATGCCGATTCTCGCCGCCGTGAAAGAGGCCAAGGTGCGCGGCTCGGTCTTCCCCGGCGATCTCATGAGCATCGAGGCAACCCTTACCCATCAGGGCTCGGGCTACGCCGTGACCGAAGCCAAGATCCGGGTCGGCGGCAAGCTGCGCGCGAATTCGACGCTCACCTTCACGCAGATCCCCTTCCCCAATGCGGATATGCGCGGACACATGGACGCGATCGCCAAGCGCGTCGGATTTCCGCAACAGGCCGTTTCGCCATGACTGAGAACTCCGCTACGAAGCCCGGCCAGACGGAAGTCTGGATTACCGGCATCGGCCTTGCCACCTCGCTCGGCGAAGGGCTCGACGCCAACTGGGCCGCGCTCCAGGAGCGGCGCATCAATGTCGACGAGAAGGGATTTGCGCCCTGCGTCGTGCACCCCCTGATGCCGGTCAGCTTCGACGGCCAGATCCCGAAGAAGGGCGACCAGCGCCAGATGGAAGCCTGGCAGCGCATCGGCACCTATGCCGCGGGGCTGGCGCTCGATTCCGCCGGGATCAAGGGAAACAAGGACATCCTTGCCAAGATCGACATGGTGGTGGCGGCCGGCGGCGGCGAGCGCGATCTCAATGTCGATTCCGGCGTGCTCACGGCCGAGGCCAAGGGCGCCAATGCGCCGGGCTTCCTCAACGAACGCCTGATGAGCGACCTCAGGCCGACGCTGTTCCTGGCGCAGCTCTCCAACCTGCTCGCCGGCAACATCGCCATCGTGCATGGCCTTGGCGGTACCTCGCGCACCTTCATGGGTGAAGAGGTCGCGGGCGCGGACGCTGCGCGAATCGCGCTGGCGCGCATCGCCTCGGGCGAGAGCGACATCGCGCTGGTCGGCGGCTCGCATAATGGCGAGCGCAAGGACCTCCTGGTCCTCTACGAATTCGGCGACTTCAATTTGAAGGACAAGTTTGCGCCGGTGTGGGCGCGCAAGGACCACGCCGGCTTCGCGCTCGGCTCGGCCGGCGCGTTCCTGGTGCTGGAGTCCAAGGCGCACGCCGAGGCGCGCGGCGCCAAGCCGTATGCAAGGTTGACGAGCGTCGTCGCCGACCTCGCCAAGCGCAAGCAGCCGGGCGACATGGCCGCGACGCTGGAGAAGCTGTGGGCGAAGCTGCCCAAGCGCGAGGGCAAGGGCGCGATCATCTCCGGCGCCACCGGCGCGGAGCCGGCGACGTCGGAGGAGCGGAGCTTCCTGAAGGGCCACGCCGACTTCCCGGTGCGCGCGACCGGCACGATGTTCGGCCACACCATGGAAACGCAATTCCCGCTCGGGATTGCGCTCGCTGCGCTCTCGATCTCGCGCGGCGCGCTGTTCCCGCCGAACGATTCCACCGGAACCGAGATTGACATGCAGGGCGCCCCCACCCAGATCGTGGTGGTGGGAGCCGGACACTGGCGCGGCGAAGGCATGGCGCTGGTCGAGGCGGTTCGCTAAAGCGCGTCGCGCTTTAGCGGTTATTGTTTGAGCATGATCTTCTCGGAAAACCGCGCCAGACTTTGCGCTAACGCGGCCCTCCGGGTCCGGATCATGCTCTAGCTAGCGGGGGAAACATGACTGCACCACGCGACAAATTCGGACGTCCCGTCGTCGTCGTCACCGGCATGGGCATCATGACCTCGCTCGGCACAGGCAAGGCCGACAACTGGTCGAAGCTCGTCGCCGGCGAATCCGGCATCCGCACCATCACGCGCTTTCCGATCGACGGTCTGAAGACCACGATGGCCGGCACGGTCGATTTCGTCAGCGTCGATCCGTTCTCCTCCACCGCCCTGTCCGAGCGGATGGCCGAGATCGTCACGGAGGAAGCGCTGGAGCAGGCCGGCATCGGCGCCAAGGGCGATTTCCCGGGCCCGCTGTTCCTGGCGGTCGCACCCGTCGAGGTCGAGTGGCCGCAGCGCCTCGAGCTCGGCCACGCCGTCGGCAAGCCCGACATCAACTACGACGATCTCCTGCGCATCTCCGGCGGCGGCAGGTTCGGCGCCTATCATCACCGCTTCATGTTCGGCTCGGTCGCCGCCTACCTCGCCGAGACCTTCGGCACCAAGGGCTCGCCGATCTCGCTGTCGACGGCCTGCGCCTCGGGCGCGACCTCGATCCAGCTCGGTGTCGAGGCGATCCGCCGCGGCGAAACCGATGCCGCGCTCTGCGTCGCCACCGACGGCACGGTGAATCCGGAAGCGCTCGTTCGCTTCTCGCTGCTCTCGGCGCTGTCGACCCAGAACGACCCGCCGCAGGCGGCCTCCCGCCCCTTCTCCAAGAACCGCGACGGTTTCGTCATGGCTGAAGGCGCCGGCGCGCTGGTGCTGGAGAGCTATGAAGCCGCGACCGCGCGCGGCGCAAAGATTCTCGGCGTGCTCGCCGGCTGTGGCGAGCTCACCGATTCCTTCCATCGCACGCGCTCCTCGCCGGACGGCAAGCCGATCATCGGCTGCATGAACAAGACGCTGGCCGACGCCGGCATGGAGCCCGGCCAGATCGACCACATCAACGCCCACGGCACCGCGACGCCCGAAAACGACAAGATGGAATTCAACACGACATCGGCCGTGTTCGGCGAGCTCGCGCAGAAGATTCCGGTCACCTCGAACAAGTCGATGGTCGGCCACACCATCTCGGCGGCGGGCGCGGTCGAGGCGATCTTCTCGCTGCTCACGCTCGAGCATCAGCGGATTCCGCCGACGATCAACTACGACAATCCGGATCCCACGATCCTGTTCAACGTCGTCGGCAACAAGGCGCGCGACGCCCGCGTCACCGCGGTGATGTCGAACTCGTTCGGCTTCGGCGGCCAGAACGCCTCGCTGATCCTCACCCGCGAACCGGCCTGACCGGACGCATGGCTCTGCTTCCTGCGAGCACGAAGGCCCGCGCGCGGGAGGCTGCCAAGTCGATCGGCGGCGGCCTGATTGGCGCCGCGACCGTCGGCATGCTGCGCACCACGCGCTATTTCGATCCGGTCAAGACCGCGAACTTCTTCTCGCGCGTCACAAAGCTGATCGGTCCGCGCCTGCGCGAGCACCGCATCGGCCGCGCCAATCTCACCGCCGCCTTCCCGGACAAATCGCCGGAGGAGATCGAGCAGATCCTGATGGGGGTCTGGGACAATCTCGGCCGCGTCGGCGCCGAGTTCGCCCATATCGACCATGTCTGGGACTATGACCGAGATCATCCTGAGAAGAGCCGGATCGAGCTGCCCGAACGCAGCGTCGAGCTGTTCGACCAGATCAGGGATGACGGCAAGCCTGCGCTGATCTTCGCCGCGCATCTCGCCAACTGGGAATTGCCGGCGCTCGCCGCCGTCGCGCATGGGCTGGATGCGGCGATCCTCTACCGCCGGCCGAACATCGCCTCCGCCGACCGCATCATCCAGGAGATGCGCCAGGTCAACATGGGCACGCTGATCCCTGCGGGGCGCGACGCACCGCTTCGCCTTGCGCAGGCGCTGAAGGACGGCAAGCACGTCGCCATGCTGATCGACCAGTACCTCACCGCCGGCGTCGAAGTCACCTTCTTCGGCCGCAAGACCCGCGCCAACCCGATGCTGGCGCGGCTCTTGCGCCAGGTCGAATGCCCCATCCACGGCGTGCGCATCATCCGCCTGCCCGATGGCCGCTTCACCGGCGAGATCACCGAAGAGGTCAAGCCGGTCCGCGATGCCGACGGCAGGATCGACATCCAGGGCACGACGCAGGCGATCACCAGCGTGGTGGAGAGCTGGGTGCGCGAGCATCCGGAGCAGTGGCTGTGGCTGCACCGGCGGTGGCGGTAGGCAGCACAGCTTTCTCCGTCATGGCCGGGCTTGTCCCGGCCATCCACGCGCTGCCACGAGATCAAAGACGTGGATGCCCGGGACGAGCCCGGGCATGACGACCGAGCACGCGGCTGCACGTAGCCCTCACCGCTCCGGCAATCCGGCGTCGACCTCGGCCTGAACGACGCGATCCCAGGCTGCGATACACACCGGACTTGCGTTCTTCATCGGCGGCGAGACGTTGAGCCTGGTCGTGCCGGGCCGCAGCCGCAGTCCCTCCGCGATCGCCGCCCTCGCCTCCGCGAACCGGCCCGTTCTCTGGTAGGCGGCAGCGAGCAGAAAGTGCGAGCGGCCGGTCCCCGGAGTGACAGCGATCGAACGCTGCAGCCACGGCAACGCCTCTTCGTCGCGTCCCATCGAGACATACGCCATGCCTGCGCCGAGCAACCAGGTCCAGCGCGAGGCCGGCGGCGTGTCGTAGCGGTCGGCTTGCTGGAATGTCGCGAGCGCATCGTCGAAGCGGCCGAGATAGATCTGCCCGAGACCGATCAGGTAGAGCGCCGACCCGTTCCACGGATCGAAGCTCAAGGCCCTGGCGCAGGTGACGAGACTTTCCACGAAATGGTTGGTCGCGCTGAGGAAGCGGCAAGTGGCCTCGAGCACCGGAATGGAATTCGGCTTCAACCGCAACGCCTGCTCGAGCGTCGCATTGGCCCTGGCCTCGACCGCGGCCGCCTCCTCCGGGCTGAACCAGACCATCTGGATGCCGCGCATCTGGAGCGAAGAGAGCGCGACGGCGAGATCGACATTATCAGGGTCTTCGTCAAGCGCCTTTTGTAACATCGACTGCGCCACGCCAAAACGCTCGCGCGTCGTCTGGTTGATCGAAGCGATGGCCTGCTCGATCGCGACCTTGTCACCGCCCGCCGACGCGCTGCGGCTCGTGGATGACGACGCACTCGGCTCGAGGATTTCGTTGAGGCGGCGCGCAAGCACATGGCCGACGCCCGCAACGAGCCGGGACTGCGCGAGCTGCGCATCCGGCTCATCAGCATTGACCGAAGCAGCGACCACCGACTGAACCTCGCCAGTGCCCGCCTTGATAAGGCGCGCCCGCAGTGTCCAGGACTGATCGCTGTGCTGCAACTCGCCTCGGATTTCGTAATCGGACGGCGCGGACGGCGCGCTGGCGCTTTCGACACTCGCCAGCGCGGGCGAGCGCGGCGCAACCACGCTGACCTTCTGGATCTTGGCAAAGCCATCCGTGAGACGGCCGGTGACCTCCGCCGCCATCACCGCGCCGCGCGAATCGTTGCTGGCGTCAACGATCGGCATCACCGCGATGCGAGGCGGCGTGCGCTTGAACAGGAGCTCCGGCTTCAAAACCGGCGCGGCCACCGCAAGCCCCACGACGATCACACCGAGCCCGGCCATCGCGGCGACCATGGCCCGCCGGCTGAAACCGAAGATGGCGCGCTGCGACCTCGCCTCTGCCGGGACACCTTCGGCCGGCGCCGCAGGCCCGGCCACCACGGCCTGGGCGAGCGGAGGCGTCTCGGCAGGCGCCGTGACCTCCGGCTCAGCCTGGACCTCCGCCGTCAGCAAGTAGCCGCCGCCGGAAGCGAGCTTGATCATCTGCCGCCGCTCGTCGCCGAGCGCGGTGCGAAGCTCGCGGATGCATTGAAACAGGCTGTCCTCGCCGACATGGACGTTCGGCCAGACCGCCTCCATCAGCTCCTGCTTGCTCAGGACCCGGCCGCCGCTGGTGGCGAACAGCCGCAGCATCTCGAAGGTCTTGGGCCGGAGCTTGATCGGAGTGCCATCGGCTCCGCTCAGCTCCGCGCGCTGCTGGTCCAGCACGAAGCCGGCGAAACGAAGCAAATGATCCCCCAAAGCAACTCTCCCAGCCGGCTCGTATAGCGGAAGTCTGCCGAAAATGACCGAAAATCGGGTCTGAAACGGAAATATCAGAAATCTTCAGAAACTCGCCAGCGCCTTATCAGGACACCGCTTCCCTCTCGGTGAGATGAAGATGCGGCAGACTCGACTTTCCGGGCTGCGGGAATGTTCGCGCACGGATGAGCTGCGAGGCTGATCCACGCCGCGCGGCGGGGGGCACGCAACAGTGGCAGCGGCAACGGATCGATTTGGCGGCAAGCACCGCTTGCGGGCGCTCTTTTTGGTGTCAACGGCCTTGGCGTTGGTATCGACGCTGCCGGCGCTGGCCCAAAGCACGGGCGCCAATGGTGGGGCTGGCGGTAACGCACCAGGCAGTTCGACGCCGGGCGGGGGTGGCGCGGCGGGTCTCGGCGGCGACGGCTCGACAACAGGCACGAACGGCGGCAACGCGACCGGGCCCGGCGGCAATGGCGCCGCCGGGGCCGGCGGCGGCTCGGATCAGGGCGGCGGGGGTGGCCAGGGCTACAGCGCTGCATCGGGCGGCGGCGGCGGCGGTGCAGGCGGCGCCGGGCTGACCTTAACCTCGGACCTGACGAACAACGCCGCGATCACGGGCGGCAACGGCGGCAACGGCGGCTATGGCCGTTCGGCCAACAGCCCGACCTACTCCTATGCGGCCGGCGGTGGCGGCGGCGGCGGCGGGTCGGGCGTCATCGCCACGGCGGGCCGCAATCTCGTCAACACCGGCACGATCGCCGGCGGCAATGGCGGCGGCGGTGGCGCGGGCATGGGTCCGGGCGTCCCCTTCCCGAGTTCTCCCGCTGATGGCACCGGCGGGCGCGGCGGCAATGGCGTTACCGCTACGGCTTCCGCCGGGCTGACGATCACCAATTCAGGCTCGATCAAGGGCGGTGGCGGCGGCACAGATTTCCAGAACGTGAATATTTCCTACAGGCCGCAGGCCGGCGGCTATGGAATCGTCGGACAGAACCTGACGATCGTGAACAGCGGTACGATCGCCGGCGGTGAGCAGGGTGCCGCCAACACGTCGCCTTTTGGCGGTGGGACCGGCGTGCTTTCGTCCGCCATCGTCATCACCGGCGGCGTCAACAGCATCACCGCGCTCGCCGGCAGCAACATCGGCGCGATCGAACTCGGCGGCGCCACGACAATGGCAGGCGCTTTCAACAGCACGGTCCAGGTCAATGGCGGCGTCACCATGTCGGTGACCGGGGCAACGGCGGCGAATGACGCAACCGGCATCACGACGCTGACGAACTACGGCGCCATCGCCATCGGCGCCGGCCGCACGCTGAGCGCCCAGACGATCAACAACAATGGAAGCACGATCAGCATCGGCGCCGGGGCGACGTTGCAAGGCGTCGGCAACACGCTCAACAACAACGCGGTCATCGATGTCGGCGCCGGCGGTGCCATTGTCGACGCCGGTGCGGTGAACAATCTTGGCGGCGCCACGATCAATTTTAACGGTCCCACCGGAACGGCGACGCTGTCTTCGGGAACGAACAGCATCGTCAATGACGGCAACATCAAAGTGCTCGGCGGCAACGTCGCCGTCACAGGCGACATCACAAACCAGAACAACGGCGTGCTGACGCTGACCGGCGGCAACATGACCGGAGTTGGCACGCTGACCAACAGCGGAAGCGCGATCGTCAACATCGGCGCCGGTTACAATCTCGGCGTCGGGACGCTCAACGTCTATGGCGGCAGCGTGACCGGAACAGGCACGATCACGGCTTCAACCGCAATCAATCTCTCGGGCGGATCGATCGGCGCGACGCTCGCCGGCGCCGGCGCCCTGACCAAAGCCGGCGCCGGGACGACGATCCTCACAGGCGCCAACACCTATACCGGCGGCACCACGATCAACGCCGGCACGCTGCAGCTCGGCGCCATCGGCAGCACCGGCGCGATCCAGGGTAATGTCACCGTCAGCGCCGGCAGCACGTTCAGTCTCGTTGACGCCAACACCAGCGGAATCACCAGCATTTGGAATTCTGGAACCACGGATTTCCGCAACGGCACAAGCGCAGGCAACGCCACCGTCACCACCGATTCTGGCGGAACGACAGCGTTCCACGACTCCAGCAGCGGCGGCAGCGCCCGCTTCATCACCAACGCCGGCGGCGCGTTCGACATGTCGGGCCTGACGGTGGCCGGGATGACCGCCAGCTCGATCGAGGGCGCGGGCAATTATTTCCTGGGGTCGAAGCAGCTCACCGTCGGCGGCAACAATGCTTCCACCACGGTCAGCGGGGTCATCGCGGATGGCGGCGCCTCCGGCGGCACCGGCGGTTCGCTGGTCAAGACCGGCACCGGCACGCTGACGCTGACCGGAAACAACAGCTACACTGGCGGCACCACGATCGCGGCCGGCACCTTGCAGATCGGCAATGGCGGGACGACCGGCTCGATCAATGGAAATGTCGTCAACGACGGCGTGCTCACCATCAACCGCAGCGACGCGGTCACCTTGCCCGGCGATATTTCCGGCAGCGGTTCCGTCAAGCAGATCGGCTCGGGCACCACGATCCTGACCGGACACAACAGCTACACCGGCGGCACCACGATCGCGGCCGGCACTTTGCAGATCGGCAATGGCGGCACGACCGGCTCGATTGCCGGCACTATCGTCAACAACGGCGTGCTCGCCTTCAACCGCAGTAACGCGGTTACCTTGGCCGTCAATATTTCAGGCAGCGGTTCCGTACAGCAGATCGGTTCGGGCACCACGATCCTGACCGGCACAAACACCTATAGCGGCGATACAACCGTCTCCAGCGGCCGGTTGCAGTTCGGCGATGGCAGCGCGAGCGGCAGCAACAATCTGGGCGGCAACCTCAATGTGACCGGCGGCACGCTGGCGATTCAGGCGCCGGCCACCCTGAATGTCACGCAGACCGTAACCTTCGGCAACAACACCGCATTATCCATCGTCGCGGGCACGAACAGCCCCACGCTGTCCGCCGACCGCGTCGCGATCGGCAACGGCGTCGCCTTCAACATCAGCGGCATCAACGATGCGAGCCAACTCGACAAGGTGCTGATCGACACCCGATCGGGCATCAGCGGCGCCTTCGCCAGCGTCACCATCGGAGGCTTCAGCGGCACGGTGGACTACCTCACGATGTCCGTTCGTAAATCGGCCGACAACCTGCAATACCTCGCCACCTATGGCCTGAGCTGGACGGCGGGTAACGACCTCGCCCATGGCACCTTCACGCTGACCAACGCCACCGACACCTTCACGGTCGGCGCAGCACTGACCGATCAGGCAGCGAACCCCGCGACCGGATGGAACGGCACGTCGCTCACCAAGGCTGGCGCCGGCACGCTCATCCTGGCCGCACATAACAGCTATAGCGGCGGCACGACGATTTCGGGCGGTACGCTCCAGATCGGCAGTGGCGGCGCGACCGGCTCCATCCTGGGGACAGTCACCGTCGGCAGTGGGGGCACATTCGACGTCGTCAACGCCGACACGAGCGGCATCACCAGCATCTCGAACAGCGGGAACACAAATTTTCGCAACAATACAAGTGCCGGCAGCGCCAGCGTCACCAATAACGGCCAGCTGAATTTCTACGACACCAGCACAGCCGGTACCGCTACCATCACCAACAACGGCACGACGAATTTCCGCAACACCAGCACTGCTGGCAGCGCGACCATCACCAACAGCGGCGCTCTGCTCTTCAACAACACGAGCACGGCTGGGACCGCCACGATCACCAACAATTCCACCGGCAGCATCAACTTCAACAACTCGAGCACCGCCGGGGCCGCCACAATCACCAACAGCGGTCAACTAACCTTCAACGACACGAGCGCGGCCGGCAGTGCCATCATCAATAACAACGGTGTCTACCTCAACTTCTACGACACCAGCACGGCCGGCAACGCCACCATCACGAACAACGGGTACACATATTTCCGCAACAGCACCAGTGCCGGCAGCGCCAGCATCACCAACAACAACGGCGGTTGGCTGTATTTCAACAACACCAGCACGGCCGGCAATGCGACCATCACCAACGGCGGCGCGCTGAATTTCTACGACACCGGCACGGCCGGCAATGCTACTATCACCAATACCGGTACGCTGGCTTTCAACAACACCAGCACGGCCGGCCACGCCACCATCAACGTCAATAGTGGCAACCTCGCGCTCTGGAACGCCGGCACGCTCGGCAACGCCAATGTCACAAACAACAGCGTGACGTCGTTCAACGACGGCAGCTCGGCCGGCAGCGCAACCATCACCAACAACAGCAGTGCCCAGCTCAATTTCTACAACACCAGCACCGCCGGCACAGCGACCATCACCAACCACAACATCATCAATTTCCGGGGCACCAGCGCGGCCGGCAACGCGGCCATTTCCACCGACCATGGCTTGATGTTCTTCGACGCCAGCACCGCCGGCAGTGCCGCCCTCACCAACCTTGCCAGCGGTGAGATCATTTTCATGAACACCAGCGCCGCCGGCAGTTCGGTCATCACCAACAACGGCTACGCCGTCTCGTTCCTCGACACCACCACGGCCGGCAGCGCCGCCATCGTCAACAACTCCATCCTGCAGTTTGCCGACAGCAGCACGGCCGGCAACGCCACCATCACCAATAACGGCGCCCTCGGATTCTTCGTCAACGGCACGGGAGACAGCGCCAGCATCCTCAACAACGCCGGCGGTAGGGTTGATTTCTCGCACAGCGCCGGCCCCGCCAATGACGGCAAGCTCAGCATCGGCTCGATCGCGGGAGCCGGCGCTGTCTATCTGGGCGCACGGCAGCTCACTGTCGGCGGCAACAATCTGAGCACAACGGTCAGCGGTGTGATCAGCGACTGCGGCGCGAGCGGCACGGCGTGCTACGCGAACCTGTTCGGCCTGAGCGCCACCGGTGGTTCCCTGGTGAAGGTCGGCACCGGCACGCTGACCTTGTTGGGCACAAACACCTACACCGGCGCCACGATTGTGAACGGCGGCACACTGGCGGTGAACGGCTCGATTGCGTCCTCCAGCAGCCTCACCGTGAACAGCGGCGGCGCGCTCGGCGGCACCGGTGTCGTCGGCGCCACGACGATCGCAAGCGGTGGTACGCTCGCGCCGGGTAATTCCGTGGGCACCCTCACCGTCAGCGGCAATCTCACCTTCAGTGCGGGCAGCTTCTACAGGGTCGAGGTCTCCGCGACCGCCGCCGACCGCACCAATGTCTCGGGCACCGCAACGCTGACCGGCGCCACCGTGCAGGCGGTGGCGCTGCCCGGCAGCTTCCGCAGCCAGACCTACACCATTCTCAATGCGAGCGGCGGGCTCGGTGGAACGCAGTTCGCCGGATTGAGCGTCACCGGCAGCTTCAGCCCCACCCGCAATCCGCACCTCACCTACGATCTGAACAACGTCTATCTCGTGCTCGATCCCGGCACGATCGTGCTGCCGGCCGGCACGGGCGCCAACCAGATCAGCGTCGCCGGCGCCATCAACAAGGCGGTCGAGGGCGGCGTGACGCCGCCTTCCGGCTTCGACGCACTGCTCAACATGGGCGGCGCGCCGCTCAACCGCGGCCTCAGCCAGGTCTCCGGCCAGCCCGGCGCCGCAGGCACGCAGGCGGCGTTCAGCGCCACGCAGCAGTTCGTCAACATGCTCGATCCGCTCGGTGGCGGCGGCTCGGATGGCGAGCGCGGCGGGACCGGCGGCGACGGCGGGACGCTGGGCTACGCTTCCATCGCACCAAGCGACGCCCGCGTGCGCGAGGCCTATGCCGCGGTGACGCCGCGCGAGGTAAGCGGCGATGTTATCGACCGGCGCTGGGGCGTGTGGGCCTCGGGCTATGGCGGCGCCAGCACGTTGAACGGCAACGCCGCATCAGGGTCGAGCACCACCACCAGCCGCATCTACGGCACCGTGGTCGGCGCCGACTATCGGGTCTCCCCGAACACGCTGGTCGGCTTTGCGCTCGGCGGCGCCGGCTACAATTTCGCGCTGTCTGACAGTCTCGGCAGCGGCCGCGCCGATCTGTTCCAGGCCGGACTCTATGCCCGCCATTCGTTCGGGCCGGCGTATCTCTCGGCAGCCCTCGCCTATGGCTGGCAGGACGTCACCACCGATCGCACCGTGACGGTCTCTGGCACCGACAAGCTCACCGCCAACTTCAAGGCGAGCACCTTCTCGGGCCGCGTGGAAACCGGCTGGCGCTTCGCACCAATCCCCGCCTCCACCTTCGGCGTCACCCCTTACGCGGCCGTGCAAGCCACCACCTTCCATCTGCCGGGCTACGGCGAAACCGCGATCGTCGGCAGCAATCAGTTCGCGCTGTCCTACACCGCGCAGGACACGACCAATGTCCGCACCGAGCTCGGCGCCCGCACCGACCAGCACTTCCTGGTCAACGACGGCGTGCTCACCCTGCGCGGCCGGCTCGCCTGGGCCCACGATTCCAACACCAACCGCCTCGTCAGCGCCGCCTTCCAGACGCTGCCGGGCGCGGCCTTCACAGTCAGCGGCGCGCGCCCCGCCGCCGACTCCGCACTTCTCGGCGGTCGCGCCGAGATGAAATGGAACAACGGCCTCTCGCTCGCCGGCACCGTCGAGGGCGAGTTCTCGCAGAGCACGCAGACTTACACGGGCAAGGGCACGGTGCGTTATGAGTGGTAGGCGGCGTCGCGCGGCGTCTCAGGCGCGGTGAGACACGGCTTGGGTGGCGGTAATTTCGATCAAGCGAGCGGAGCGACGCGATCCGAGCGCCGAGATACTCATCCTGAGGAGCGCCGAACGCGCGTCTCGAAGGATGAAGGCCAGGCCGGTGGCCTCGCCCTTCGGGACGCGCGCGAAGAGCGCGCTCCTCAGGGTGAGGGTCATTGCCACGATGCAATTTTGCCGGTGTTTTGCCCGACGAGTCAAACGACCGGAGGCTGATGATATCAGGCTCGTGCGGCGAAGTGCTTCAGGTTTTGCGCCTGCGGGTCGATTCAACCAAACCTCATCGCGACTTAGGTACCGTCACCGCCGGCAACGCGCCGGTAGCGGCTCTACTTTGCATGGGGTTGTTTTGCAGAATTTGGTTGCCGACTTCCCCTCACCTCCCCGTTCCGAGCGGAGCCAGCCTGCGCGTTCCTCACCCTGTCAGCTTGTGAGGTTTTCTCGTCATTCCGGGGCGCGCGTCAGCGCGAGCCCGGAATCCATTGAGAGGCGGTCTCTGCGGCCCGATGGATTCCGGGCTCGCGACTTCGTCGCGCCCCGGAATGACGCTGTCGGGGTGAGGATCTGGCTTTTTGGACTGCTTCGCGCGCAGACGCGATGACGGCTACCTTCCCGTCTTCACCTTGGTCCAGAGCCGGTTGATGATGCGCTGGGTCGCCGGCTCGCGGGCGGTGATGACGAAGAGCTTTGAGAGCGTCGCCTCGTCCGGATAGATATTCCTGTCGTTCAGGATCTTCGGGTCGACCAGCTTCTGGCTGGCGAGGTTGCCGCTCGCATAGGACAGGAAGTCCGAGTTCTTGGCGGCGACGTCGGGGCGGTAGAGATAGTTGATCAGCTCGTAGGCTTCCTTGACGTTCTTGGCATCCGCGGGGATCGCGAGATTGTCGAAAAACATCTGCGCGCCCTCTTTGGGAATCGCGTAGCCGATCTCGATGCCGTTCTTGGCTTCGGCTGCGCGGGCGCGCGCCTGCATGATGTCACCGGACCAGCCGACCACGAAGCAGATCTCGCCGGTGGCGAGCGCGCTGAGATATTCGGAGGAGTGAAACTTGCGCACGGACGGGCGGACCTTGGCGACGACGTCCGCGGCCTTCTCGAGGTCGGTCGGCTTGGTCGAGTTCGGATCGATCCCGAGATAGTTCAGCGCCGCCGGAAAGATGTCGTCGGCGGAATCGAGCATGTGGACGCCGCAGTCTTTGAACTTGGCAAGGTTCTCCGGCTTGAAGACGATGTCCCAGCTATCGATCTTGGCATCAGGCCCGAGGATCGCCTTCAGCTTGGCGACGTTGTAGCCGATCCCCGTCGTGCCCCACATGTAGTTGGCAGCGAACTCGTTGCCGGGATCGTAGGTCGCAAGGTGCTGCGTCACGAAGGGCCAGGCGTTGGCGAGGTTCGGCAGCTTCGACTTGTCGAGCTTCTGGAAGATGCTCGCCTTGATCTGGCGCTGCAGGAAATAGGCGGTCGGCACCACGACGTCGTAGCCGGACTTGCCGGCCATCAGCCGCGTCTCCAGAGTCTCGTTGGCGTCGAAGGTGTCGTAGACCACCTTGATGCCGGTCTCCTTGGTGAAGTCCTCAAGGACACCGGGCGCCATGTAGTTCGACCAGTTGTAGAAGTTGACGACGCGTTCCTCGGCCCCTGCGGGAGCGGAAAGCAACGTCAGCGCTGCGGCGATGGCCAGACCGAAGCAAAGCCCGGAGCGGCTGACGTTCGTCATCTTGATCTACCTCTTGCGCCCGCGCACCGCATCCGACAGCCGCTCCAGTGCGGTGTCGAGCGTCTCGTCCTTCTTGGCAAAGCAGAAGCGCACCACCGAGGTCACCGGGTCCTTCTCGTAGAAGGCCGACACCGGGATCGCCGCGACCTTATAGTCCTTCACGATGCGCCAGCAGAACTCGGCATCGTTCTCGTTGAGCCCGAGCGGCGAGAGGTCGACGGTGAGGAAGTAGGTGCCTTGCGACTTCAGCACGGGGAAGCCGAGGCTCTCGAGGCCCTTGGTCAGACGGTCCCTGCTCCGCGTCAGATCCTTGCGCATCGACAGGAAATACTCGTCGGGCTTGCCGAGGCCGTAGGCGACGGCGGCCTGGAGGTTCGGCGCGCTCGTGAAGGTCAGGAACTGGTGCACCTTGGCGGCAACGCGCAGCAGCGGCGGCGCGGCGCAGACGAAGCCGATCTTCCAGCCGGTGAGCGAGAAGATCTTGCCGGCCGAGCCGACCTTGATGGTGCGCTCGCGCATGCCGGGGATGGTGATCAGCGGGATGTGCTTGTGCTCGTCGAAGGTGACGTGCTCCCAGACCTCGTCGCAGATCGCGATGACGTCGAACTCCTGGCAGTAGCGCGCGAGCAGCTCGAGGTCCTCGCGCGGATAGACCACCGCGGACGGATTCAAGGGGTTGTTGAACAGCACCGCCTTGGTCTTTGAATTGAACACGCTTTTCAGCATGTCCTCATTCAGCCGCCAGCCCGGCGGCTCGAGCCGCACCAGGCGCGGAATGCCGCCGGCCTGGCGGATGATCGGGAGATAGGAATCATAGACCGGCTGGAAGCAGACCACCTCGTCGCCGGGTTGGACCACGGCGAGGATGGCCGATGTCAGCGCCTCGGTGCCGCCGGAGGTCACCATCACCTCGCTCATCGGATCGAGCTTGAGGCCGTGCCAGTGGCCATAATGCGTGGCGATCGCCTGGCGCAGCTCCGGGATGCCCATCATCGATGGATACTGGTTGTAGCCGTTGAGCGAGGCATCGGCCGCGGCGCGGCGGATGTCCTCCGGGCCCGGATCGTCGGGAAAGCCCTGGCCGAGATTGATGGCGTTGTTGTCGCGTGCGGCCTGCGACATCGCCTCGAAGATGGTGACCGGAAGGTCGGCGAAGACCTTGTTCAGCGAGGAGCTCTTGGTCGTCATTGCGAGGTCAGCCACCGACCTTGGTGGGGAGACCCGCTGCCTTCCAGCCGAGAATGCCGCCGGCCAGATGCTTGTCGTAGGCAAGGCCCGCCGCCTGCGCGGCGAGCGAGGCCGTCACCGAACGCTTGCCCGAGCGGCAGGCGAACACGACCTCCTTGCCTTGCGGATCGGGGATCGCCTTGGGATCAAAGGTCGAGAGCGGCACCACGACACCGTAGGGATAGGCTTCGGCCGAAACCTCGTTCGGCTCGCGCACGTCGACGAGCAGATAGCGCCCTTCCGAAACACCCTTGGAGACCTCGTCCGGGGTGAGATCCTGTACCTGGTTAGCCAAATCATCCTCCAACGTCCAAGCGCGCGCCGGGAAGCATCCCGGCGGCGGCAACCTTGCCTCTCGGCTCACGAAAATCAAGCGCTACAAAGGCTTGAGCTCAGCCCTGCAAGTTAAGGCTAAATCGCAGGGACTTGAAGCACGGCTTTGGAACAGCGCCTCAGATCGTCACCTGGGTGCCGACCTCGACCACGCGGCCGCTCGGGATCTGGAAATAGTCGGTGGCGTCGTTGGCCGAGCGGCTCAGTGAGATGAACAGCCGATCCTGCCAGCGCGGCATGCCGGAATGGGCCGCGGGCTTCAGCGCCCGGCGCGACAGGAAGAACGAGGTCGACATGATGTCGAACTGCCAGCCGAGCTTGCGAGCGATCGCCAGCGCCTTCGGCACGTTGGGCGATTCCATGAAGCCGAATTTCAGCGTGACCTTGGAGAAGGTCGGGCTGATCTGCTCCAGCCGCACCCGCTCGGCCGGATCGATGCGCGGCGTCTGCGCGGTCTCGATGGTGAGAATGACATTCTTCTCATGCAGCACTTTGTAGTGTTTCAGACTATGCATGAGCGCAGTCGGCGCGCTGAGCGGGTCGCTGGTCAGGAATACGGCGGTGCCGGGCACGCGCTGCGGCGGCCGCTTCTCCAGCATCGCCACGAGGTCGGCGAGCGGGAATTCGAGCTTGCGCGACTTCTCGAACAGGAGCCGGCTGCCGCGCCGCCACGTGTACATCAGGAGGATCATGAGCGAGCCGAGCGCCAGCGGCACCCAGCCGCCCTCGAACACCTTGAGAAGGTTGGCGGCGAGGAAGGTCAGGTCGAGGAACAGGAAGGGGACGATCAGCGCCGCGGCGGCGAACGGCGACCATCGCCAGGCCTTCCAGACCACGACAAAGCCCATCATCCCCGTGACCACCATGGTTCCGGTGACGGCGATGCCGTAGGCGGACGCCAGCGCGCTTGAGGAGCGGAACAGAAGCACCATCAGGATCACCGCGACCAGCAGCAGCTGGTTGATGCGCGGGATGAAGATCTGGCCGGAATGGGCTTCAGAGGTATGGCGAATTTCGAATCGCGGCAGAAGCCCGAGCTGGATCGCCTGGCGCGTCAGCGAATAGGCGCCGGTGATGACGGCCTGGCTCGCGATCACGGTGGCCATGGTGGCAAGCACGACCATGCTGCCGCGGAGCCAGCCTTGCGGAAACAGCTGGAAGAACGGGCTCACGATCGCGCCGGGATCATCCAGGACGAGAGCCCCCTGCCCGAGATAATTCAACGCCAGCGACGGCAGCACGATGAACAGCCACGCGGTCTGGATCGGGCGCTTGCCGAAATGGCCGAGGTCGGCATAGAGCGCCTCGGCACCCGTCACCGCCAGGAATACCGCGCCCAGTGTGACGAAACCGATGATGCCGTGGTGGAGCATGAAAGACACGGCGTAAAGCGGGTTCAGCGCGTACAGCACCTGCGGCTGCCGCATGATCGGGCCGATCGCCGCGACCGCGATCACCGCAAACCAGACGCACATCACCGGACCGAAGAACGCTGCGACGCGGGCCGTGCCACGCGATTGCACGGCGAACAGGCAGAGCAGGATCACCACGGTCAGCGGAACGATGTAAGGCTCGAACGTCAGCGTGACGTCCTTCATGCCTTCGATGGCCGACAGCACCGAGACCGCCGGCGTGATCACGGCGTCGCCGTAGAACAGGGCGCCGGAAATGATGCCGAGCAGGACGATGGTCGCGCCGCCCGTGCCGACCGCGCGCTGGGCCAGAGCCATCAGCGCGAGCGTGCCGCCCTCGCCATTGTTGTCGGCCCGGAGCAGGATCACGACGTATTTGAGCGTCACCACGATGATGAGCGCCCACAGGATCAGCGAGACCACGCCGAGCACGGCCGCTATCGTCGGCGATCCTTCCGCGCCCGAAGCGACCGTCACCGCCTCGCGGAACGCGTAGAGCGGACTGGTGCCGATATCGCCATAGACGACACCGATGCTGCCAAGCGTCAGCGCGCCAAAGCCGGCCGTGGTGTGGGCCTCGCCATGCCCATTGGCCGCCGCCGTTTCCGGGGCGGGAACTGCTACGTCACTGGTCATGGGAGAGACTGGTGGCCTCTAAAAATGCTTCACTGCACAACGGCGGAAGAGAGCGCGCGGCTTATAGTCCTGCGCTACCGGCATAGCCTAGACCTATTTTGGGCCCTTGCCATGCGAAAATCGCATAAGTCCGCCAATCGCGTTCAAATAGTGACCTGCGTGCCGACTTCAACCACTCGGCCCGTGGGAATCTGAAAATAGTCGGTAGCGTCGTTGGCCGACCGGCTCAGCGCAATGAACAAATGGTCCTGCCAGAGCGGCATGCCCGACTGCGCCGAGGCCTTCAGCGACCTCCGCGACACGAAGAACGACGTCGACATGATGTCGAACTGCCAGCCCTGCTTGCGGGCGATCGCCAGCGCGCGCGGCACGTTGGGCTGCTCCATGAAGCCGAAGCGCAGGCGCACCTTGGAGAACTTGTCGCTGACCTTCTCGATGCGGAAGCGTTCCGACAGATCGACCCGCGGCGTATGCGCGGTCTCGATGGTCAGCACCACGTTGTGCTCGTGCAGCACCTTGTTGTGCTTGAGGTTGTGGAGCAGCGCCGTCGGCACGAAAGCGGGATCGCTGGTGAGGAACACCGCGGTGCCCTTGACGATGTGCGGCGGCCGCTTCTCCAGGCTCCGGATCAGATCGTCCAGCGGCACCTCGATGCGGCGGGTCTTCTGGAGCAGAATCCCCGTGCCGCGCCGCCACGTCCAGATCGTCGCCGCCATGCAGGCGCCGAACAACAGCGGCACCCAGGCGCCCTCGAGCAGCTTGAGCAGGTTGGCGCTGAAGAAGGTCATGTCGACCATGACGAAGGGCAGGATCACGACCGCGGCGGTCGCGGCGCGCCAGTTCCACAATTTCCAGATCACGATGAAGCCCATGATGCCGTCGGCGACCATGGTGGTGGAGACGGCGATGCCGTAGGCCGAGGCGAGACCGCTGGGGGTGCGGAACAGCAGCACGAGCAGCATCACACCGATCAGGAGCAGCCGGTTCACGCGCGGCAGATAGATCTGGCCGGCGTGGCTTTCGGACGTGTATCGCACCTCGAAGCGCGGCAACAGGCCGAGTTGCACCGCCTGATACACCAGCGAATAGGCGCCGGTGATCACCGCCTGGCTCGCGATGACGGTGGCCGCGGTCGCAAGCCCGACCAGCGGCAGCACCAAATGCTCGGGCACCATGCGATAGAAGGAGTGCTCGATCGCGCTGGGATCGGACAGCACCAGCGCGCCCTGCCCGAAATAATTGATCAGCAGTGAGGGCAATACGAAGAACATCCAGGCTGACTGGATCGGCTTGCGGCCGAAATGACCGAGATCGGCATAGAGCGCTTCGCCGCCCGTCACTGCCAGGAACACTGCACCTAACGTCACGAGGCCGATCGTGCCGTGCGAAAGCAGGAATTGCAGCGCGTAATAGGGATTGATGGCGGCGAGCACCGACGGATCGTCGGCGATGTGAACGATGCCCATGACCGCGAGGCAGGTGAACCAGATCACCATCACCGGCCCGAAGGCGGACGCCACCAGCGCGGTGCCCTTGCTCTGGACCGCGAACAGCACCACCAGGATCATCACCGTGAGCGGCACGACGTAATGCTCGAAGGCCGGCGTCGCCAGCTTGAGGCCGTCGACCGCCGACAGCACCGAGATCGCCGGCGTGATCATGGAATCGCCGATGAACATGGAGGCGCCGACCACGCCGAGCGCGAGCAGGAACCAGCTTCGCCGCCCCAGCGCGCGCTGGCCGAGCGCCATCAAGGAGAGCGTGCCGCCCTCCCCGTTGTTGTCGGCGCGCAGCAGCAGCAGCACATATTTGGCGGTGACGACGATCAAGAGTGCCCACAGGATCAGCGAGAGCACGCCGAGCACGATGACCCGCGAGACCGGCTCGCCATGGGCCGCGCCCCTGACCGCCTCGTGAAATGCGTAGAGCGGCGAGGTGCCGATATCGCCAAAGACGACGCCGATGCTCCCGAGCGTGAGGGCCCAAAAACCCGAGGTGACCGGCCCTTCCTGGGCTTCGGTCGATGTGATGCTCGCCGTCATGAGGATGGAGAACGCTTCTTCCCACGAATTGATCCGGCGCCTTTTGACGCTTCCGGCGCGCCTGTCAATTGGCACAACATAGCAGGCGCCGCAGCGGGTGCTGTGACGGCCTAGCCACGTTCATCGCCAGCGCGACGACATGCCTCAGGTAAAATGGTAGCGCAAGGGCTTTACGGCTTCAGATTCGGCGGCAGCGGCGGATCTTCGCGCATCAGCGTGATGGTCACGCGGCGGTTGGCGGCGAGCGACGGGTCGTCGGGAAACAGCGGTTGGGTATCCGCCTTGCCGGAGACGGCGAAGATGTTCGACGGCGGCAGGCCCTCGCGTTCAAGGATCTGACGCACGGCGTTGGCGCGATCGGCCGAAAGATCGAACGCGCCATAGTCGCTGCGCGTCGGCACGAAGCCAGCCGCGGTGTGCCCGGCGATGGAGACGCGCAAGGGAGTCGACTTCAGCGGGACCGCGAGCTTCTCGATCAGGCGGCGGGTGCGATCGTAGGGCACCTTGGAGCCGTCCGGAAACATCGAGCGGCCGTCCTGGTCGACGATCTCGAGATTGAGACCCTGCTTGGTCTCCTCGAACATGATGTGCTTGGACATCTCGGTCAGTTCCGGCATGTCCTGCAACGCTTGGCGGAGCGAGGCCGCGGCAAGCGCGAAATCACGATCGATCCTGGTCTTGGCGCCCGAGGTGCGGTTGCGATCCTCCTGGTCTGGCGTCGGCGTGTTGGAGGCATCTTCGGGCTGGATGTGGTCAATGTTCTTCAGCCGCGGACGCGTCGGCAGACCGTCGGCCTCGACGATGCCGGCGTAGCGCGCCTCGCTCTGGATGCCGAAGGCGTCGCGCATGGAGCCGGCGACGATCTTCAGCTTGTTGGCGTCCTGGGTCGAGAATGCGACGAGCATCACGAAGAAGCTCATCATCAGGCCCATCAGGTCGGCGAAGGTCACGAACCAGCCGTGACCGCCTCCATGTGCATCGCCGCGCTTCTTCTTGGCCATGTCTTACGATCCCGGCGGGCGGCGTCAGGCCGGCACCGGCTCGCCCTCGGCGTGGCGATGTTTCTCCGGCAGGTAGGCCAGCAGCATTTCGCGCACGAGCGTCGGGCTCTTGGAGTCGCGGATCATCAAAATGCCGTCGATGATCAGCGTGCGGTTGGTCTCCTCGTCGAGCAGCTTGCCGTGCAGCTTGTCGGCGATCGGCAGACAGAACAGATTCGCCACGAGCGCGCCGTAGAGCGTCGCCAGCAGCGCGGTCGCCATGAACGGGCCGAGCTTGGACGGGTCGGTCATGTTGGCGAACATCTGCACCATGCCGATCAGCGTGCCGATCATGCCGAAGGCCGGGGCGCAGTCGCCGATGGCGCGGTAGATCTTGCTGCCCTCGTCGAGGTGCATGAGAAAGTTGTCACGGTCGCGCTCGAGATTGTCGCGGATGAAGTCGAGGTCGTAGCCGTCGGCGACGTAGCGGATGCCCTTGGCGAGGAACGGCTCGTCGGTCTCGACCTTCTCCAGGCCGACCGGGCCCTGCTTGCGGGCGATCTCGGCGATGCGGGCGAGCTCGTCGACGAGGTCATGCGCCGTCAGCCGGCTCATGGTGAAGGCGAACTTGGCGCCGAGCGGCAGGCCATGCAGCAGTGCGCTGAGGGGAAAGCGGATCATGGTGGCGGAGATCGAGCCGCCGAAGATGATGATCATCGCATGTTCGGAGATGAACATGTGGAGATCGCCACCCATGATCATCATCACCGAGATGACGATGATGCCGGCCGCGAGCCCAGCGCCCGTCATAATATCCATGGGACACTCCAACACCAACGCAACAACGGCCATCCTGGCCGGTGGCGCGGCCCAACCCCGAACCGCATCGGAAACCCTAATTGGGCGCCATTAAAGACGCGTAAAGGTTAAGTCGGGCTCCGTGCGGCGCGTCGGCGCGAGGCGTGCTGAGAGGGGCCGGCTTCGCCATCCGGCGACAGGATTGTCAAGACTTTGCTAACCATAAGCGGCCGTCCTGAGGTCTAGGACGACAGCCCCACCAGCTTGAGGCTGAGCGCGCGCAGGCGCTTGCGCGCAGCCGCGTCGTAGGCCTGCGGATTGGCGCGCGCCTCATTCATGCCGTTGAAGAACAGGCCGCTACGGGCCGCGACGTCGTCGCCTTGGATGAGATGCAGGATCGCGGCGCCGCCCTGCTCCACCGTCGAGATCGGCGTGATGCCGCCGGCACGCACCATCGTGGTGTTCATGTAGGTCGCCGGGTGCAGCGCGTTCACGGTGACGCCCATGGCCTTCACCTCCTCGGCGAAATCGATGGTGAACATGATCTGGGCGAGCTTGCTCTGCGCGTAGGCGCGCGAGCCGCTATAGCCCTTCGTGATCATGACATCGTCGAAGTCGATCGGATGCTGGCCGAGCGAGGCGACATTGACGATGCGCGAGGGGGAAGCAGTCTTGAGCAGCGGCAACAGGAGATGGGCGAGCAGGAAGCCGGAGAGATAGTTCACGGCGAAACGCAGCTCATAGCCGTCGGCACTCTCCTGACGCTGCGGCCCGCCGTTCTGCGAGCCGATGCCGGCATTGCTGACGAGCACGTCCAGACGCCGATGATCCCGCGTCACGGCATCAGTGAGCGCACGCGCGCCAGCCAGCGACGACAAATCAGACTGATAGAAGGTCGGCGCGACGTGGCCGTCGCTCACGATCTCGTCGATCAGCGTTGTCGCACGCGCGGCATCGCGGCCGTGGATCAGGACCCTCGCACCGTCTTCGGCCAGCCGACGCGCGACATGGCGGCCGACGCCGTCCGTCGAGCCGGTTATCAAGACTGTCTTGCCATTCATATCCATCGTGCGTTCGCCTCCGACTGCGGCCCTGCGCCGCGGGTCCGGAAGGAGGGATTCTCAGTATTCTATCCCGTGCGGCAAGCTCCATCGCGTGAGCCATTCGCAATGTTGACGCTGTTCAGCCTTCTCACCGCGCTTCCCGCGGTTATTGCGCTCCACATGCTCGAGCCGGAGCTCGTGCTGCCGGCCTTCAGCATCCTGCTCTTTGCCGAGGCCGCCTTCGCCGCGATCGCGGCGCGCTTGATTGGCGTCCCGGACGATCCGGAAGATATCACCCTATGGGATGTTGCCGGCGGATTCACCCTGATTGGATGCGCTGCCGCTGTGTTCGGCGAGCCGGACCAGGCCGCCCTGTTTTTGGTGGAACAGGGCGGCGAGCGGCCTTAGATCGTTCGGTCACGCCCTCAGTGGATTTCCGCCGAGCGCTTCAGCGCGGCCTTCAGCTTCTCCAGCGAGAAGTCAGGGCTGCGCGCGATCTCCAGGATCGGCGTCTCGCGGCGGCCGCAGAGCTCGGCGGCCTCAGGCAGCTTTGCTGCGAGATCGAGCGGGATCACGATGGCACCGTGCCGGTCGGCATGGATCAGGTCGTCGGACTTCACCGTCATGCCGGCGACGCGCACCTGGCCGCCAAAGCTCTCGGCATGCACCCATGCATGCGACGGGCCGATCGAGCCAGCCAGCGCCTGAAAGCCCGGCGCCCATTGCGGAACGTCGCGGATCGAGCCGTCGGTCACGACGCCGAGGCAGCCGAGCGCCTTGTGCACGTTGCTCTGGACCTCGCCCCAGAACGCGCCGTAGCCGATGTCAGGGCCGTCGACGTCCTGGATCACGGAGATGCGTGGGCCGTGGCCGGTGCCGACATACTCGTAATATTCGATGCGGCGCTTGGCCTGCTCTTCCGCAGGAAGTGGAGATTTCTGCACCGAGCGGATCGTGACGGTGCGGGCGTAGCCAACCATCGGCGGCAGGTCGGGAAACGGGCAGACAAGCTGCTTGGTGGTGAAACCGATCAGTCGCCGCTCCGGTGCAATGACCTCCATGGCGTTGCAGATCGTTGGCGTGTCATAGCGGCCCAGCGCTTCGACGACGGAAGCGGGCAGCGGCCCGGTCGCGGAATTTGTCACGGCGTTCTCTCCCAGATTGGCGGCGGCTGTTGGTGCGGTGCCGCCGGCACAGCGCGATATAGCCGAGATAGGGTCTCAACCCAACTCGCTGGACTTCATGGCAGATATTTGCGGGCCGCTCAGTGCAGCCGTCCGGGCCGGTCGTCGTGCGCCTGCTCCGGCACATTTGCCGCAAGCGCCGCAGACGATTGCGGCTGCGCCCCCTCACTGGTCGATGGCGCGGTGGCCCCCGCGGCGCGAGCCTGATCGCGGTACGACTTGTAGCCCAGCGGCAGGCTCAAGAGATACAGCACCGTGCCGGCCGAGAGGATGTACCAGGGATAGCTGATCAACAGCGCGATGAAGAAGATCACCGCGACGAAGGCCGGCAGCACCAGTTCGGGCGGCACGCGCATGCGCATGGTCTTGCCGGAGAACACCGGCAGGCGCGACACCATCAGGAAGGCGATCAGGAGCGTATAGGCCGCCGTCACCGCTGCCGGCCACCGACCGAGCTCCAGGAACGCCACATAGATCGGCAGGAGCACCGTGATCGCGCCGGCGGGCGCCGGCACGCCGGTGAAGAAGTTGGCGGCAAAAGCCGGCTTGTTGGGATCGTCGATCGTGGCATTGAAACGCGCAAGCCGCAGGCACATGGAAATCGCGAACACCATGGCGGCGATCCAGCCGGCATTGCCGAGCTCGTGCAACTGCCAGAAGTACAGCATCAGGCCCGGCGCCACGCCGAAATTGACGAAATCGGCAAGGCTGTCGAGCTCGGCACCGAATTTCGACTGGCCCTTGATCAGGCGCGCGATGCGGCCGTCGATGCCGTCGAGCGCCGCCGCGAACACGATGGCGTAGACCGCGAGCGACATCCGTCCCTCGATCGACAGGCGGATCGCCGTCAGGCCGGCGCAGATCGCCAGCAGCGTGATGACGTTGGGCACCAGCATCCGCACCGGGATCGGGCGGAACCGCCGGCGGCGTGCAGCATCCGGATATTTGAAGTCATAGGGCGTCATAGCTCGTCCTCACCTTAAGGCGAGATATAGCAAGCCGCTTCCCCCTCCGCCATTGCGGCGGAAGGCCCCCTGACGCCGACTTGATGGTTAATTGGCTCGGTAGGCGCGGGCCGGGTCGTCCGCGGCAAGATCAGCCAGGATCGTTTCGCCCGCGATCGCGGTCTGCCCTTCCGAGACCAGCGCCTTGGTGCCGACCGGCAGATAGACGTCGAGCCGCGAGCCGAAGCGGATCAGGCCGAAGCGCTCGCCGGCCCCGATGGCCTGGCCTTCCTTGACGAAGCAGACGATGCGCTTGGCCACCAGGCCCGCGATCTGGATCACGCCGATGCGCGCCGTAGGCGTCGAGATGACCAGCGAATTGCGCTCATTGTCCTCGCTCGCCTTGTCGAGTTCGGCATTGATGAACAGGCCGGGCCGGTAGGCAATGCGGTCCACCCTGCCCGCCACCGGGCTGCGGTTCACATGGCAGTTGAACACGCTCATGAAGATCGAGACCCGCGGCAGCGGGCGATCGCCGAGGCCGAGCTCGGCCGGCGGCAGCGCCATGGTGATCATCGAGACCCGGCCGTCGGCCGGCGACACCACGAGCCCCTCGCGCACAGGCGTCACGCGCACGGGATCGCGGAAGAACAGCGCGCACCAGACCGTGAGGATGGTCCCGATCCACCCGAGCGGCGACCACAGCCAGAACAGGACGAGGCTTGCCAGCGCGAAGCCGCCGATGAAGGGGTAGCCCTCCTTGTGGATTGGCGGGATCTGACGCTGGATCGAATCGAGAATGGACATCGCTATCTGCCGCTAAGGGGTTGATGGCGCGCGGGTCGCCTCGCGCCGGAGTTGTTTAGGCCAGAGTTGGGACCAGAGACAAGGTCACTCCGCGGCCGCAGGCGTCGTCAGGACGTCCTCGACCGGCGGCGGCTCCCGGTTGGGCGCCTCGCTGCTCTCGCCCATCCTCGCCAGTTTCTCGCGCGCCGCCTCGGCCTCGCGCTGCCTGTTCCACATGCCGGCATAGAGGCCGCCCTGCGCGAGCAGGTGCGCGTGGGTGCCGCGCTCGGCGATCCGGCCCTGGTCGAGCACGATGATCTCGTCGGCGCCGACGATGGTGGAGAGCCGGTGCGCGATCACGAGCGAGGTGCGGTTCTTGGCGACACGGTCGAGCGCCCCCTGGATCTCGTGTTCGGTATGGGTGTCCAACGCCGAGGTCGCCTCGTCCAGCACCAGGATCGGCGGCGCTTTCAGCACGGTGCGCGCAATCGCGACGCGCTGCTTCTCGCCGCCGGACAACTTCAAGCCGCGCTCGCCGACCTGGGTCTCATAGCCCTTCGGCGCCATGCGGATGAAATGGTCGATCTGCGCGAGGCGTGCCGCCTGCTCGACTTCGGCATCGCTGGCGTCCCAGCGGCCGTAGCGGATGTTGTAGCGGATGGTGTCGTTGAACAGCACGGTGTCCTGCGGCACCATGCCGATCGAGGCGCGCAGCGAGCTCTGCGTGATTTCCCGGATGTCCTGACCGTCGATCAGGATCTTTCCGCCGGAGACATCGTAAAGGCGGAACAGGAGGCGCGAGATGGTCGACTTGCCGGCGCCGGACGGGCCGACGATCGCCACCGTCTTGCCGGCCGGCACCTCGAAGCTGATGCCCTTGAGGATCGGCCGCGCCGCCTCATAGGCAAAACGGACGTCTTCGAAGCGCACCGTGCCTGCCGAGACCACCAGCGGCTTGGCACCGGGCGCGTCCTTGATCTCGGCCTCGCGCCCCAGCACGTTGAACATCTTCTCGATGTCGATGATCGCCTGCTTGATCTCGCGATAGACCATGCCCATGAAATTGAGCGGCTGGTAGAGCTGGATCATCATCGCGTTGATCAGCACGAAATCGCCGACCGTGTTGCGCCCCTGGCGCACGCCGATCGCACACATCAGCATGGTCGCGGTGAGCCCCAGCGTGAAGATCACGGCCTGGCCGGTGTTGAGCACCGCGAGCGAGGTGTAGCTGTGGACGCTCGCCTCCTCGTAGCGCGCGACCGAACGGTCGTAGCGCTGCGCCTCGCGCGCCTCGGCGCCGAAATATTTCACGGTCTCGTAGTTGAGCAGCGAGTCGATCGCCTTGGTGTTCGCCTCGGTGTCGGAATCGTTCATGTTGCGGCGGATGCCGATCCGCCACTCGGTCGCGATGTAGGTGTAGTACATGTACACCGCGACCATGATCAGCGTCGCGACCACATAGCGCCAGTCGAACTGCCAGAACAGCACGGCCATCAGCAGCGAGACCTCGACGATGGTCGGGATCAGCTGCAGGATCACCATGCGCACGATGACCTCGATGCCCTCGCGGCCACGCTCGAGCACACGCGTCAGGCCGCCGGTCTTGCGCTCGAGGTGAAAGCGCAGCGACAATTCGTGCATGTGGACGAAGGTGATGGCGGCGAGCTTGCGCACCGCATGCATGGCGACGCGCGCGAAGATGCCGTCGCGCCACTGCGTCAGCACCGCCATCAGGATGCGCATTGCGCCGTAGCTTGCCGTCAGCAGCAGCGGCGAGGCGATCACCCAGAGGTGCCAGTTGTCGGGTTGCACCGGCGCAGTGTTCGCCCCGGTCAGCGCATCGGTTGCCCATTTGAAGCTGAACGGCACGGCCAGCGTGATCAGCTTGGCCGCGAGCAGGAGCACCATCGACCAGATCACGCGCATCTTCAGGTCGAAGCGGTCGCTCGGCCATATATAGGGCCACAGATGCGCCAGCGTCCCGATCAGGGTGGCCCGTTCCGGCGATGTGGTAGCCGCGTCAGGCGCGGCAGCGCCGGCGGGCGAATGAGGGTGATCCATCGAGAAGCCTGGAGGCCCGCCGGATGCGGGCCCGTTGAGATTTGCGATTTTCGCTCGTCATATAGAGACTTCTGGGCGTCAGCGCATCCCGCTAGGAACCGATTCTTGCATTGTTTGTCGTCATTTACCGGTAGATTTCCGGGGGCGGCGAATCACCGATTGGACTTGACGCCCTTTCGCTGCAATGCATCATGGCACCAATGAGCACTATCAAAACCGTCTGTGTCTATTGCGGCTCCGGCCCAGGAACCAATCCCCGCTTCATCGAAGGCGCCAAGGCGTTCGGCAAAGCGCTCGCCGAGAACAGCGTCCGCCTCGTCTATGGCGGCGGCTCGCTCGGCCTGATGGGCGCGGTCGCGACCTCCGTGCTTGATCACGGCGGCACCGTCACCGGCATCATCCCCGACTTCCTGCGGATGCGCGAGAACGCGCTGACGCGCGTGCAGGAGATGATCGTCACCCCCGACATGCACGAGCGCAAGCGGCTGATGTTCGAGCGCTCCGACGCCTTCGTGGCACTGCCGGGCGGCGTCGGCACGCTGGAAGAACTCGTCGAGCAGCTCACATGGAAGCAGCTCGGCCGTCACGCCAAGCCTGTGCTGCTCGCCAATATCGATAACTTCTGGGAGCCACTGTTCTCGCTGTTGTCGCACATGCGCCAGACGCAGTTCATCCGCGACGGTCTCAAGGTCGACATCCTCAAGGCCGATCGTGTCGAGGAGATCCTGCCGAAGCTGAAATCGGCGGCGGCCCAGGTCGCCGAGGCGGAAAAGGATCTCGCGCCGGAAGTGGCGCGGCGGCTCTAGCGCCCTACTCCGCCGGAAACGTCACCGCCTCGATCCGGTTACCGTCGGGATCGACGACGAAGGCCGCGTAGTAACGCACGCGATCGTGTGGGCGGATGCCGGGCGCACCGTCAGAGGCACCGCCCGCCGCAAGCGCCGCGGCGTGAAACGCATCGACCTCGCTCGTCGTCTTTGCCCGCAGGCAGATGTGCACGCCGCTCTCCGGCGGCACGCGCGGCATGCCCTCGCGCAGATTGATCCAGAATTCCGGATAGGTCTTGCCGAAGCCGACCGTCCGCGGCCGCGTGACGAGCCGCGTGAGCCCGAGTGCTGCGAGGGTTGCTTCGTAGAATTTCGCCGAGCGTTCGAGGTCGCTGACGCCGACGGAGATGTGGTCGATCATGTCTGCCCCTCCTCCCGTCCTTGCGAGCGAAGCGAAGCAATCCAGAGTGTATCCGCGGAGACAGTCTGGATTGCTTCGTCGCTTCGCTCCTCACAATGACGATGTTTGTGGCGCCGCCGTCCCTTAAGCCGGCGCGCCCGACTTCACGAGCTTGTAGATCACCGAATCCATCAGCGCCTGGAACGAGGCGTCGATGATGTTCGGGGACACGCCGACCGTGGTCCAGCTGTCGCCGTTCTCGTCCTCGCTTTCGATCAGGACGCGTGTGACCGCGCCGGTGCCGCCATTGAGGATGCGCACGCGGTAGTCGATCAACTTCAGCCCCTCGATGTATTTCTGGTACTTGCCGAGGTCCTTGCGCAAGGCGACGTCGAGCGCGTTGACGGGGCCGTTGCCTTCGGCCGCCGAGATCAAATGCTCGCCGGCGACGTCGACCTTCACCACGGCCAGCGCCACGGTGACGCGCTCGCCGAGCGCGTTGTAGCGCTGCTCGACATTGACGTCGAACTGCTCGACCTCGAAATAATGCGGCACCTTGCCGAGCGTGCGGCGCGCCAGCAGCTCGAACGAGGCGTTGGCGGATTCGTAGGCGTAACCCGCCGCCTCGCGCTCCTTCAATTCCTCGACCAGCCGCGTCAGCTTCGGATCGCTCTTCTCGTAAGCAATGCCGGCGCGGTCGAGCTCGGCGATGACGTTGGAGCGCCCGGCCTGGTCGGACACCAGCACCTTGCGGTGGTTGCCGACCGATTCCGGCTCGACATGCTCGTAGGTCTGGGGGTCCTTCAGCACGGCGGAGGCGTGGATGCCGGTCTTGGTGACGAAGGCGCTCTCGCCGACGTAGGCAGCGTGCCGGTTCGGCACGCGGTTGAGCATGTCGTCGAGCGTGCGCGAGACTTTCACGAGGCTCGCCAGCTTCTCGTCCGTCACACCGATCTCGAAGACGTCCGAAAATTCCGTCTTGAGCTTCAAGGTCGGGATCAGCGAGCAGAGATTGGCGTTGCCGCAGCGCTCGCCGAGCCCGTTCAGCGTGCCCTGGATCTGCCGTGCGCCGGCACGCACCGCGGCCAGCGAATTCGCCACCGCCTGCTCGGTGTCGTTATGGGCGTGGATGCCGACGTGATCGCCGGGGATGTGCTTGATCACCTCGGTGACGATGGCCTCGACCTCATGCGGCATGGTTCCGCCATTGGTGTCGCACAGCACCACCCAGCGCGCGCCGGCCTCATAGGCCGCCTTGGCGCAGGCGAGCGCGAAGCTCGCGTCTTCCTTGTAGCCGTCGAAGAAATGCTCGCAGTCGAGCATCACCTCGCGGCCCGCAGCCTTCGCCGCGCTGACGCTGTCGCGGATCGAGGCGAGATTCTCCTCCTTCGTCGTCTCCAGCGCAACGCGCACCTGATAGGCGGAGGATTTTGCCACGAAGCAGATCGCATCGGCTTTGGCCTCCAGCAGCCCGGCGACGCCGGGATCGTTGGAGACCGAGCGCCCTGCCCGGCGCGTCATGCCGAAGGCGGTGAAGCGCGCATGGCTGAGCTTCGGTTTGGCGCCGAAGAACTCGGTATCGAGCGGATTGGCGCCAGGATAGCCGCCCTCGACATAGTCGATACCGAGCTCATCCAGCATCTGGGCGATGACCTGCTTGTCGGCCAGCGTGAAATCGACGCCGTTGGTCTGCGCCCCGTCGCGCAGCGTGGTGTCGAACAGATAGAGGCGCTCCTTGATCATTGCGCTGCTCCGAGCGTCTTCTTCATGGTGGTGTTGGCGAGCCACTCGTCATTGACGGTGACACTGTTGCGTTGCTGGGCGGCGTAGCCGCGCTTGGCGAAGAAGCCCTGCGCGGTGTCGCTGGCATCGACCGTCAGGCTCTTCGCGCCGCGGCTGCCAGCAAGCTTCTCCAACGCATCGACCAGCATGGTCGCAATGCCCTGCCCGCTGACCGCCGGATGCACATAGAGCATGCGGATGTGATCGTTGCCGCGCAGCGAAGCGAAGCCCACCGGCGAGCCGTCCAGCGTCGCGATCAGCGTCAGGTCGGAAGCGAGCTGGCGGCCGAACTCCTCGTCCTCCGCCGCCATCATCCAGGCTTCCTGCTGTGCCTCGTTGTAGTCGTCGCCGGTCAGTTCCTCGATGCTGGCGGCAAAGATCGCGGCAAGCATCGGCACGTCGGCCGGCAGGAAGGGACGCAAACCGGGCTTTGGGAGCGCTTGTGCCATCACGCGAGCTCCCAGGTCGTCACCGGCTTGCCGTCGGCATCCTTGCCGTCCTTGAGCACGACGCCCTTGGCGACGAGCTCGTCGCGGATGCGATCGGACTCCTTGAAATCTTTTCGCGCACGCGCTGCGGCGCGCTCCGCGATCAAGCGATCGATCTCGGCTGCGTCAACGCCGCTCGCCTGCCGCTTCCGGCCCTCCCACTGCGCCGCGCTCTCAGCAAGGAAGCCGAGCAGACGCAGCGATGCCGCAAGACCTCCCCCATCTGACGAATTGCGAAGACCATGCAGCGCCGCGATCGTCAGCGGCGTGTTCAGGTCGTCGAGCAGCGGTTCGATCACGGAGGCCGCCGGCCTGGAAGGCTCAGCGTCGGCCGCAAAACGATACCAGTCGTCGAGCGTCTTCGCGCTCTCCTCCAGCGACTTCATGGTCCAGTCGATCGGCGAGCGGTAATGCGTCTTCAGCATGTTGAGGCGCAGCACTTCGCCCGGCCAGTCCGCGAGCAAGTCGCGGATGGTGATGAAGTTGCCGAGGCTCTTCGACATCTTCTCGCTCTCGACCTGAAGGAAGCCGTTGTGCATCCAGTAGTTCGCCATGCGCGACTGGTGGAAGGCGCAGCAGGTCTGCGCCACCTCGTTCTCGTGGTGCGGAAACACCAGATCGATGCCGCCGCCGTGAATGTCGAAATGCTGACCGAGATGCTTCCAGGCCATGGCCGAGCATTCGACGTGCCAGCCCGGACGGCCCTGCACCTTGATGCCGGCCGGCGACGGCCATGACGGCTCGCCGGGTTTGGACGGCTTCCACAGCACGAAGTCGGTTGCATCGCGCTTGTAGGGCGCGACGTCGACGCGGGCTCCGGCAATCATCTCGTCGAGCGATCGCTTCGACAGCGCACCGTAGCGCGGCAGCTCGGAATTGGCCGCATTCATCGCCTGCGGCGAGAACAGCACGTGATCCTCGGCGGCATAGGCAAAGCCGCCGGCGATGAGCTTTTCGATGATCTCGCGCATCTCGCCGATATGCTCGGTCGCGCGCGGCTCCACGCTCGGCCTGAGCGCCTGAAGCGCATCGACGTCAGCATGAAACTGCCGGCCCGTCTCCTCGGTGACCTTGCGGATCGCCTCGTTCAGCGGCAGGCCGGGGAAATCCCGTGCGGCGCGGTCGTTGATCTTGTCGTCGACGTCGGTGATGTTGCGGACGTATTTGACATGCGCCTCGCCATAGAGATGGCGCAGCAGCCGAAACAGCACGTCGAACACGATCACCGGCCGCGCATTGCCGATATGGGCGAAGTCATAAACGGTCGGTCCGCAGACATACATGCGGACATTCTTGGGATCGAGCGGCACGAACGGCCGCTTGTCCTTCGTCAGCGTATCGTAAAGGCGCAATTCCATATGGACACCCATCGGCTGTTGGCCGGGCGTCCAGTGCTCTCAATGGTTTTGAGAAAAGACGGCTCCAGCCAGCGAATCGCTAGCTCGTAATCTCGCAAATGGCGCAAATGGCGAGGAGACCGTTCATGCGGGAACATATGGGCCACGAAGGGGCCTCGCGTCAAGAGAGCCGCGAAAATGCCGTCTTCTCTCCGCAAAGCGCGCCCGCCCCGCCTTGATGGTTCATCATCCTTAACCTTTTGAGCCTATTCGAGAGCTGGCGGTTCCCCCAGCCTCCGGTGCATCATGCGATCCCTGCTCGCGCTCCTCTCCAGTGCCTTCATCGTGGGTGCGACCGCTGCATCGGCCGAGACCCGCGTCTTCATCATCAATAATCAGGCTGACGGCTACGGCATCGACCAGTGCCTCGCCAAGGGCGAGAAATGCGGCGCGCAGGTCGCGCGCACCTATTGCCAGTCGCGGGATTTCGCCCAGGCCTCGGCCTACCGCCGGGTCGATCCCGATGAAATTACCGGGTCCGTCCCCAAATCCGGCGCAAACTGCCCCCATGGCCATTGCGACGAATATGTTGCAATCACCTGTCAGCGCTGAATTCGCTCGGAGCTGGCGGACTTTAGGCCCCATCTGCGCCCGCGAAACGACGTGACGATGCCCCTGGAAGCGGGTATTGGAGGGCGCGCTTCGGCCCCCACCGTCCGTGGGGCCGCGACCTCGCTAGAATGGCGGATATGCCTGAATTTTTGTCCCTGTCTCGCTCTCGTTCCCTCCTTGCCAGTGCCGTGCTTCTGAGCGCGCTCGCGCTCGCCAATGACGCATTCGCCCAAGCCGGTCCGCCCGGACCGCCGCCTCCGCCCGCGCAGGGCGGGCTCGGGCCGAATCCGATGTGCGCGCGCCTGGAGGGACAGCTCGCCGCGCTCGACCGCGGTGGTGGCGGCGGCGACCCAGCACGCGAAGACCAGATCCGCCGCTACCAGGATTCCCAGACCCGCCAGCAGGCCGAGCTCGACCGCGTCACCATGCAGGCCAAGCGCATGGGCTGCGATTCCTCCGGCTTCTTTTCGCTGTTCAACGGCCAGTCGGCGCAATGCGGTCCGGTCAACACCCAGATCCAGCAGATGCGCGCCAACCTGGACCAGATCACCGCCAATCTCGAACGCCTTCGCGGCGGCGGTCCTGGCGGCTTCAGCCCTGAGCGCGACAACCAGCGCCGATCGGTACTGCTTGCGCTCGCGCAGAACAATTGCGGCCCGCAATATGCCAACGCGGCGCAGTCGCAGGGCGGCAACTTCCTGAGCAATTTGTTCGGCGGCGGCAACAGCGCCAACAATCCTCCCGGCGCGCCGCCGCCCGCCGATCTCGGCCCGCAGTCCGGCACTTACCGCACTGTGTGCGTGCGCACCTGCGACGGCGCCTATTTCCCGATCTCATTCGCCACGGTGCCGGCGCGCTTCCCCGACGACGAGAAGACCTGCAAGGCGCTGTGCCCGGCCGCGGACGCCTCGCTCTATGCCTACCGCAATCCCGGGGAGGACATGAACTCGGCCGTCTCCGTCAGCGGCCAGCCCTACACGGCTTTGCCGACCGCGTTCAAATTCCGCAGCGAGTTCAATCCGTCCTGCTCCTGCAAGGCCGCGGGCCAGAGCTGGGCCGACGCGCTGAAATCGGTCGACGACAAGGCTGCCGCCGAACAGCAGGGTGACATCATCGTCACCGAGGAGAGCGCCAAGAAGATGCAGCAGCGGCTTAGCAAGGGCACGCCTGCCAACGCCAAGAAGGGCGCGACGCCGGCGCCGACCACCGCCACCGCGCCGGCCGCAGCACCGCCCGCGGATACGGGAACGGCTGCGAGCTCCGAGAACAAGCCGATCCGCTCGGTCGGGCCCGCCTTCCTGCCGCAGCAGCAGAAGTAGGCAGGCATTCTCCGTCATGCCCCGCGAAGGCGGCCGCCAGGTGCGGCCGTTTCGCTGTTACTGCTCGCCCTCGCGGCTCCACGGGAAGAGATTGGCCGGAAAGTCCGCTGCATAGCGCTTTCCCTTCGCCGGCGGCGGGGGCTCGTCCGGTGGATTCGGATTCGGCTCGACCACCCGCCGATAGAGGTGCCAGGTGGCATGACCGAGCACCGGCAGAACGACAGCGAGGCCGACGAAGAACGGCAGCGAGCCGATCACGAGCAGCGCCGCCACGATGAGGCCCCAGGCGGCCATCGCAACCGGATTCGCCGCCACCACTCGCAGCGAGGTGCGGATCGCATCGATCGCAGTCGCATGCCGGTCGAGCATCAACGGAAATGACACGACGCTGACGCACAGGGCTACAACCGCAAACAGGAAGCCGACACCGCAGCCGACGATGATGAGCGACCAGCCTTCGGGCGTCGTCAGCACGCGCGTTGCGAAGTCAGGAATGCTTGCAGCCGGCGCGTGGCCGAAGATCGTGACGTAGATTGCGTTCGCGACGCCGATCCAGGCCCCGAACAGGACGAGCAGGAGCACGCCGAGCTCGAGCATGGCGCCGAACGACGGTGCGCGCAGCACCTTGATCGCGTCCCATGCATCGACCTCCTCGCCGCGCTCGCGGCGGCGGCTGAGTTCGTAGAGACCGATCGCGGCGAAGGGACCGATCAAGGCAAACCCGGCAGCCAGCGGAAACAACAGCGGCAGCACCGAATAGCCGAGCACCATCCTGAACAGGACGAGACCAAGAACCGGATAGATCACGCAAACGACGATCGCGTGGCTTGGCATCGCCTGGAAATCCTCCCAACCCAGGCGCAGCGCCTCGGTCAGGTCGGACAAACCGACCTTGCGAATGGGATAAGAGGCCGCCTCGCCGAATATGTGCCGCCTGATGAGGTCGTGGGAGTACAGAGTGGCCATGAACGCACCCTCCCGTGCTGAAAATCGCGGTGTCGATCACACGCGCTTTCCAGCCACGCGTGTCCGCCTCACGAGCGAGAAACGCGAAGGGCCGAGTACGGTAACCCAGGTTCAGCGAAACGAGCCTGGCCGGACGGAACCCGTCGCGACCTGCCTCGCAAGCTTAGCGCGCACGGGGCACGGCCGCACTCACGGTTGGGTGAATTGTGCATCTGCACAGATTGTGCGTTGCGTCACCCAAGACGCCGCCACCAGTCCCGCGCAACTGACACTTCTTGCCGGGCGACATCAGCGCTCACGCCACATCAGCACGCCTACATGCTCTATTGACGCCGGGTTAGGCTGGTATCATTTTAGACACAGACGCCCTCAGCGCCGATGATTGGTGGTCGCGACCGTTCTTTTGATTTCGCGACCGGTGAAATGGGCGAGGCAACAGGCCGGCGATGGCATAGATGCCAACCAAGAAAGGCCAGCCATCGCGACAGACATGAGCTCCGCCCTGGATTCGTATCCGCAGCCTTTGATGGCAAGGATGGATCAGGATGGTTGTCGCACTGATACTGCTTCTGGTCGCGATCGGCTCGGTGCTGTTTCACCTCTACAGCCCGTGGTGGTGGACGCCGATCGCCACGAACTGGGCCTATATCGACCACACCATCAACATCACGTTCTGGATCACGGGCTTCGTCTTCGTCGCCGTCATCGCCTTCATGGCCTATTGCGTCTTCCGCTTTCACCACAAGGAGGGAAGACGGGCCGACTACAATCCGGAAAACAAGCGGCTCGAATGGTGGCTGAGCGTCGGGACCGGCGTCGGCGTCGCGGCGATGCTGGCGCCCGGTCTCGTGGTCTGGCACCAGTTCGTGACCGTGCCCGCGGACGCCACCGAGGTCGAGGTCATGGGCCAGCAATGGCAATGGAGCTTCCGCCTTCCGGGCAAGGATGGACGGCTCGGCACATCCGATGTCCGCAACATCGGATCCGACAATCCGATGGGACTCAATCGCGACGATCCGCATGCGCAGGACGATGTCGTGATCGAGAACGCCGACCTGCACCTTCAAGTGGGAAAGCCGGTCAAGGTTCTCCTCCGCTCGGTTGATGTCCTGCACGATTTCTACGTGCCCGAATTCCGGGCCAAGATGGACATGGTCCCGGGCGCGGTGACCTATTTCTGGATCAAGCCGATCCGGACCGGAACGTTCGATGTTCTCTGTGCCGAGCTGTGTGGCGCGGCTCATTATCAGATGCGGGCCAAGGTCATCGTCGACGACGAGCGTGAGTATCACGCCTGGCTGGAGCAACAGAAGACGTTTGCGGAATTGTCGGCTGGAAAAGCCGTCGTGAAGGCGACGTACCAATCCGGCGGCAAGTAGCAAGGTGCCGCCGCGAAGATAGATCGGGTGCGTGAGGCCAACTCGTCGCCCCCGATGGAAACGACCGAGGAGGTTTTTCTATGGTCGATATTCCATATGAAGGGATCGCTGGCATCCCGCCTGCCGAAGTACCTGATGTCGAGCTCTATCATCCGAGGAGCTGGTGGACACGGTATGTCTTCTCGCAGGACGCCAAGGTGATCGCCGTTCAGTACGCGCTGACAGCCTCGGCCATCGGGCTGGTGGCCCTGGTGCTGTCCTGGCTGATGCGGCTGCAGCTGGGATTCCCCGGCACCTTCTCTTTCATCGATGCCAACCAGTACCTCCAGTTCATCACCATGCACGGCATGATCATGGTGATCTACCTGCTCACCGCATTGTTCCTGGGCGGCTTCGGCAACTACCTGATCCCGCTGATGGTCGGCGCCCGGGACATGGTCTTTCCCTATGTGAACATGCTGAGCTACTGGGTCTACCTGCTCGCGGTCCTGGTGCTGGCCTCGACATTCTTCGTGCCCGGCGGGCCCACCGGCGCCGGCTGGACGCTGTACCCGCCGCAGGCAATCCTCTCCGGAACGCCCGGGCAGGATTGGGGCATCATTCTCATGATGTCGTCCCTGATCCTGTTCATCATCGGCTTCACCATGGGCGGGCTGAACTATGTGGTCACGGTGCTGCAGGCGCGCACCCGCGGCATGACGCTGATGCGTCTTCCCCTCACGGTGTGGGGCATCTTCACGGCGACCGTCATGGCGCTTCTGGCATTCCCTGCACTCTTCGTTGCCTCGGTCATGCTGCTGCTCGACCGTCTCTTGGGAACCAGCTTCTTCATGCCCTCGCTCGTCGAGATGGGCACGCTGTCGAAATATGGTGGCGGCAGCCCGCTGCTCTTCCAGCACCTGTTCTGGTTCTTCGGCCATCCCGAGGTCTACATCGTCGCCCTGCCCGCGTTCGGCATCGTCTCCGATCTGATCAGCGCGCATGCGCGCAAGAACATCTTCGGTTACCGCATGATGGTCTGGGCGATCGTCGCCATCGGCGCGCTCAGCTTCATCGTGTGGGCGCACCACATGTATGTGAGCGGCATGTTCCCGCAGTTCGGGTACTTCTTCGCCACCACGACGCTCATCATCGCCATCCCCACCGCGATCAAGGTCTACAACTGGGTGCTGACCCTGTGGCGCGGCGACATTCATCTCAGGGTGCCGATGCTGTTCGCGCTCGGCTTCATCATCACCTTCGTGAACGGCGGGCTCACCGGCCTCTTCCTCGGCAACGTCGTCGTCGACGTGCCGCTCTCGGATACGATGTTCGTGGTCGCGCATTTTCACATGGTGATGGGCGTGGCGCCGATCATGGTCGTGCTCGGGGCGATCTATCATTGGTACCCCAAGGTCACGGGGCGGATGCTGAACGACGTCCTCGGCAAGTTTCACTTCTGGGTCACCTTCCTCGGCGCCTACCTGATCTTCTTCCCGATGCACTATCTTGGACTGCTCGGGGTCCCGCGCCGGTATTTCGAACTCGGCGACGCGGCATTCATCCCGCCCTCGGCCCACTCACTGAACGCCTTCATCTCCATCGTGGCCCTGACCGTCGGCTTCAGCCAGATGGTGTTCCTGTTCAATCTCGCCTGGAGCCTGTTCAAGGGGGAGGCCGCAGGCGGCAATCCGTGGCGCGCGACGACGCTGGAGTGGCAGACGCCGGAGACGCCCCCGGGGCACGGCAACTGGGGCAAGGAGCTCCCGGTCGTCTACCGCTGGGCCTATGACTACAGCGTGCCCGGCGCCGCGGAGGACTTCATTCCGCAGAACCAGCCGCCGCGCGCGACGCGGCTCGTTCAGGGAGCTGCTTCGTGAGCGCCATCATCCTGTTCCTGACTGTGATCGCTCTCATCGCCGGATGGTGGCTGTCGCAGCAGCGGCTGACGGCCAAGCCCTGGCTGGAGGAAGGTCCGGCCGGTGACTTCCCCGGCGGCGATGCCATGACCTGGCCGGCAGCGAAGATCGGACTTGGCGTGTTTCTCGCCGTCGCGAGCGCGTTGTTCGTCCTCTTCATCAGCGCCTACTCGATGCGCATGAACGTGGTGGACTGGCGGGCGCTGCCCGTGCCGCGGCTGCTGTGGCTCAATACGGGCGTCCTGGTCCTGAGCAGCGTCGCGCTGCAATGGTCGTATATGGCCGCGCGGCGAGACGACGCTGACGGCGTCATGGTCGGCCTGCTCGCGGGCGGCGTAGCTGCCGTGATTTTCCTCGCCGGGCAGCTCCTGGCCTGGCAGCAGCTCAACGCGGCCGGATATTTCGTGGCGTCCAATCCGGCCAATTCCTTCTTCTACCTCTTGACCGCAGTGCACGGGCTACATCTGACGGGCGGCCTGGTGGCGCTGGGCCGAACCTCAGCCAAGGTGTGGCGTGGCGCTGGGATCGCCGACCTGCGCTTGAGCGTGGAGCTGTGCACCATCTACTGGCACTTTCTGCTGTTGGTCTGGCTTGTCCTGCTCGGGCTTCTCACGGGCTGGACCGACAATTTCGTCGACATCTGTCGCCAATTGCTGAGTTAGGGAGGCGAGATCAGATGACTGAGACCGTGCTGACTAATCCGGGCCAATCGCCTGCACGTCTTGAAGGCTTGCGCGGCATCGCCGCCGACTGGGCTTCCGATCAGCGCGCGTTCAAGAACGTGTCCTGGGGCAAGGCCATGATGTGGATCTTCCTCCTCAGCGACACCTTCATCTTCAGTTGCTTCCTGCTCTCCTACATGACGGCGCGCATGTCGACGACCGTGCCGTGGCCCAACCCCAGCGAAGTCTTCGCGCTCAACTTCGGCGGCAAGCACATTCCGCTGATCCTGATCGCCATCATGACCTTCATCCTGATCAGCAGCAGCGGCACGATGGCGATGGCCGTCAATTTCGGCTACCGCCGCGATCGCGTCAGAACCGCAGCCCTGATGCTGGCCACGGCAGCCTTCGGCGCAACCTTCGTCGGAATGCAGGCCTTCGAATGGACCAAGCTGATCATGGAGGGCGTCCGGCCCTGGGGCAATCCGTGGGGCGCGCCGCAGTTTGGTGCGAGCTTCTTCATGATCACCGGCTTCCACGGCACCCACGTGACGATCGGTGTGATCTTCCTGATCGCCATTGCGCGGAAGGTCCTGCGCGGCGACTTCGACGTCGAAAGGCGCGGCTTCTTCACCAGCCGCAAGGGCTATTACGAGATCGTCGAGATCATGGGCCTGTATTGGCACTTCGTCGATCTCGTGTGGGTGTTCATCTTTGCACTGTTCTATCTTTGGTGAGGTCGGCGCATGACAAACGCGGCGGTACACATGGAAGGCCAGCTCCACGCTCCGGCGCACGGCGCAGTCGCAACAGCAGCCGTGCCCGCCAAGGGGCAGCAGCACCCGATCAAGCTCTACCTCGTGGTCTGGGGCTGGCTGTTTGTCCTCAGCACGTGCTCCTACCTTGTCGACTACTTTGGCCTGCAGGGCTATCTCAGGTGGTCGCTGATCCTGCTGTTCATGGTGTTGAAGGCCGGCCTGATCGTGGCCGTCTTCATGCACATGGCCTGGGAGCGGCTGGCCCTGGCCTATGCCATCCTGGCGCCGCCGATCGCGGTGCTGGTGTTTGTGACGATCATGGTGCTCGAATCCGAATACACCCACTTGCTTCGGGTGCTGTTCTTCGGAACCCCGTCGTAGCGCTGGCAGGCCCAGTCTCCGAGGTCACCCCTCGAACGCGTCGATCGAGGCGCGGCTGCCGCGCGAGACCAGCGTCTCGTCGGGCGCGGGCAGCGGCGCGCCCTTGTCGCGGAAGCGGTTGGTGATGGGATAGCGGCGGTCGCGGCCGAAATTTTTCCGCGTCACCTTCACGCCGGGCGCGGCCTGGCGGCGCTTGTATTCGGCGACATTGAGGAGATGCTCGATATGCACGACCATCTCGCGCGCAAAGCCCGCTGCGATGATCTGGTCCAAAGGCTCCTCGCGCTCGACCAGACGCTCCAGGATGGCATCGAGCACATCATAAGGCGGGAGCGAGTCCTGATCGGTCTGGTTCTCGCGCAGCTCAGCCGTCGGCGGGCGCGCGATGATGTCGGGCGGGATGACCTCGCCCGCGGGCCCGAGCGCGCCGTCCGGCTTCCATTCATTGCGCAGCGCCGCCAGCCGGAACACCTGGGTCTTGTAGATGTCCTTGATCGGATTGAAGCCACCGTTCATGTCGCCATAGAGCGTGGCGTAGCCGACCGACATTTCCGACTTGTTGCCGGTGGTCACCACCATCAACCCGGTCTTGTTGGAGATTGCCATCAGGAGCGTGCCGCGGGTGCGGGCCTGAAGATTCTCCTCGGTGATATCGGGCGGCAGATTCTTGAAGATGCCGGAGAGGATGTTCTCGAAGCCGTTTACGGCTTCCGCGATCGGCAGCACCTCGTAGCGGATGCCGAGGTGGCCCGCGAGTTCGCCGGCATCGGCGATCGATGTCGCTGCCGTGAAGCGGTAGGGCAGCATCACGCCATGCACCTGATCCGCGCCGAGCGCGTCGACCGCGATCGCTGCGCATAGCGCGGAATCGATGCCGCCGGAAATGCCGAGCAGCACGCCGGGAAAGCCGTTCTTGGCGACGTAGTCGCGCAAGCCGAGCACGCAGGCGGCGTAGTCGCCCTTGTCGCCTTCGGGCAGTTCGACGATCGGACCCGTGCAGCGCCAATCGTCGCCATTCTTGCCAAAGCGCAGCGTGGTGATGCTCTCCGCAAACGCCGGCAGTTGCGCGGCGAGCGAAAGATCGCCGTTGAGTGCGAAGGAGGCGCCGTCGAACACCAGCTCGTCCTGGCCGCAGACCTGGTTGAGATAGACCAGCGGCAGGCCGCTTTCGGTGACCCGCGCCACCGCGACCGACAGGCGCACGTCGCCCTTGTCGCGGGCGTAAGGCGAGCCGTTCGGCACCAGGATGATCTCCGCCCCGGTCTCGGCGAGCGTCTCGACGACGTTCTCGTAGTCCTCGGACTCTTCGAGCCAGATGTCCTCGCAGATCGGCACGCCGATCCGCACGCCGCGCACGGTCACGGGGCCCGCTGCGGGTCCGCGCGCGAACAGGCGCTTCTCGTCGAACACGCCGTAATTCGGCAGGTTGCATTTGAAGCGCAGCGCGGCGATGCGCCCGCCGTCGAGCAGCGCGCAGGCATTGTAGAGCCTGCCCTCCTCGACCCAGGGCGTGCCGACCAGCAGCGCCGGGCCGCCATCGGCGGTCTCGCGCGCAAGGCTTTCGATCGCCGCGCGGCAGGCGGCCTGGAAGGCCGGCTTCTGCACCAGGTCTTCCGGCGGATAGCCGGCGATGAACAATTCCGGAAACAGCACGAGGTCGGCGCCATCGGCCACGGCCTGCGCCCGCGCAGCGCGCACCTTCGCGGCATTGCCGTCGATGTCGCCCACCGTCGGATTGAGCTGGGCGAGCGTGACCGCGAATTCTTTGAGACGTTCGGTCATGGGCGCCACGCTCCGCTTCTGTCGCTAGACGAAACCCAACCGCTCGACGAGGGCGAAGATCCAGAATGCACCGGCCATCAGCAGCGCCACGCCGACGGCGGCCGAGCCCATGTCCTTGACCCGCCCGATCTGCTTGTCGTGGTCCATGGTCAGGCGGTCGGCGAGCTTTTCGATCGCGGTATTGAGCAGCTCGACCACCAGCACGAACGCGACCGCGCAGACCAGCTCGACCGCGCGCATCGCGGTCGCGCCGATGAACCAGGCGACCGGCAGCGACACAAGGAGCGCAAAGATTTCCTCGCGGACGGCCTGCTCCGAGCGGAATGCGAAGGCCAGTCCGTTACGGGAATTGATCGTGGCCTTCCAGAGCCGGAGCAAGGTCTCAAAGCCCCGCTGCGGTCGGTATCGGCTTGACCTTGCCGGCGCGTTCCTGCTTGAGCAGCTCCGCGACCAGGAAGGCCATGTCGATGGATTGTTCGGCATTGAGGCGGGGATCGCAGACCGTGTGATAGCGGTCGTTGAGATCCTCGTCCGTGATCGCGCGGGCGCCGCCGAGGCACTCGGTGACGTCCTTGCCGGTCATCTCCAGATGCACACCGCCGGCATGGGTGCCTTCGGCCGCGTGAATGGCGAAGAACGATTTCACCTCCGAGAGGATGCGGTCGAAGGGGCGCGTCTTGTAGCCGGTGGTCGAGGTGATGGTATTGCCATGCATGGGATCGCAGGACCAGACCACCACCCTGCCCTCGCGCTTCACGGCGCGGATCAGGTTCGGCAGATGCTCGGCGACCTTGTCGGATCCGAAGCGGCCGATCAGCGTCAGCCGGCCCGGCTCGTTATCGGGGTTGAGCACGTCGATCAGCTTCAACAGCTCGTCGGCCTTGAGCGACGGGCCGCACTTCAGGCCGATCGGGTTCTTGATGCCGCGGAAATATTCGATATGGCCGTGGTCGAGCTGGCGGGTGCGGTCGCCGATCCAGATCATGTGGCCGCTTGTCGCGTACCAGTCGCCGGTGGTGGAGTCGACGCGGGTCATGGCCTGCTCGTAGCCGAGCAGCAGCGCCTCGTGACTGGTGTAGAAGTCGGTTGAGCGGAGCTCGGGATGGGCTTCCAGATCGAGGCCACAGGCGCGCATGAAGTTGAGCGCGTCCGAGATGCGGTCGGCCAGCTCCTTGTAGCGGCGGGACTGCGGAGAATCCTTCAGGAAGCCGAGCATCCACTGATGCACGCTGCCGAGGTTGGCGTAGCCGCCGGTGGCGAAGGCGCGCAGCAGGTTCAGCGTCGCCGCGGACTGCCGGTAGGCCATCAGCTGACGCTGCGGATCCGGAACGCGCGCTTCCTTCGTGAACGCGATGTCGTTGACGATGTCGCCGCGATAGCTCGGCAGCTCGACGCCGCCCACCTTCTCGGTCGGCGAGGAGCGCGGTTTTGCGAACTGGCCGGCGATGCGACCGACCTTCACCACGGGAACCGCGCCGGCATAGGTCAGCACGACCGCCATCTGGAGCAGCACGCGGAAGAAGTCGCGGATGTTGTTGGCGCCATGCTCGGCAAAGCTCTCGGCGCAGTCGCCGCCCTGGAGCAGGAAGGCCTCGCCGGCCGAGACCCGGGCAAGCGCCTTCTTCAGGTTGCGCGCCTCGCCCGCGAACACCAGCGGCGGAAAGGTCGCAAGCTGCGCCTCGACGTCGGCCAGCGCCTTGGCGTCGGGATAGTCGGGCACCTGTAGCACCGGCTTGCTGCGCCAGCTCTCGGGCGTCCACCGCTCGGACATCGCAATCTCTCCGTGAAGCAAAAAGTACAACCTGATCTGTGGGTTGCGAAGGGCCGCCTTATACACAGGCTGGTAACCGACCGCCAGTTGTAAATCAGTTTCGCATTGCAACCTCTTGCGAGAAAAGCCGAATTCGCATTTGCTGTAAACCGCAACGAAACTGGCAGGATACCGACTGCCCATGGACGCGGCACAGGACGACGTCTTCGTCGACGACATCACCTTCCCGGCCACCGACGGCTATTCGCTGGCCGGCACCCTGTTCCTGCCGCGCGGGGCCAAGCGCCATGCCGTCCTGATCAGTTCGGCCACCGCCGTCCCCCGCAAGATTTACCGGGGCTTCGCCTCCTACCTCGCCCACCGCGGCTGCGCAGTCTTGACCTATGATTACCGCGGCATCGCCGGCTCGCGCCCGCCGGCGATGGTCGGCTACAACCAGCCGAAATCGCTGGTCGGCTTCAACGCCTCGATGTCGGACTGGGCGGCGCTCGACGTCACCGCCGCGGTGCGCTGGATGCGCGAGCGCTACACCACCCTGCCTTTTGCCTATGTCGGCCATTCCTTCGGCGGCCAGGCGCTGGGGCTGATCGAGAACAACAGTGAGGTCATGCGCGCCCTGTTCGTGGCGTCCCAGGCCGCGACCTGGCGGCTGATGACGCCGCCGGAGAAATACCGCGTCTTTGCCTTCATGAATTTCGTCGGCGTGCCGCTCGCCCACATGCTCGGCTACGCCCCCGGCTGGGTCGGCATCGGCGAGGACCTGCCGAAGGGCGTCTTCCTGCAATGGGCCGAGTGGGTCTCGAGCCCCCGCTATCTCTTCGATGCAAAGCTGCCGGCGCTGGAGAATTTTGCGAAATTCAGCGGCGAGTTGCGCGCGCTCTGCTTCTCCGACGATCCCTGGGCGACGCGGCCTGCGGTCGAGCTGCTCGCCGAAGGCTTCACCGCGATCAAGCCGGAGGTGTTGACGGTGAAACCGTCCGATGTCGGCGCCAAGGCGATCGGCCATTTCGGCTTCTTCCGCCCCGAGCACCGCGACACACTGTGGCGCGGCGCGGCGGAATGGATCCAGGGCGAGTGAGGGTCAGGCACGATCGGCCGACACAGGCAACTTGACGAGAACCCGCAATCCGGTTCGGCCGGCCTCCGCCGAGTTCACGGCGTCAATGGATCCGCCAAGACGATTGACGATCCGCCTGACGATCGAGAGACCAAGGCCCACGCCATCGCCTTCCGGACGCTGTCCGCGGAAGAATGGCTCAAAAATCCGGCCAATCTCGTCCGGCGAAACCCCGGGCCCGCTGTCCTCGATTTGAAGGATCGCCGTAGTACCGTCCCGATACACGCACGCATCGATCCGCCCGCCATGGGGCGTGAAGCGCAACGCATTGTCGAGGAGATTGCGGACCACGGCGGCAAGCATCACGGCTTCACCGCGAACCGCGACAGGTTCGACGCGAGCAAAGCCGAGATCGACGCTGCGATTGACGGCTTCGGGCAGTGCTTCAGCGACAACCTCTTTCGCCACACGGTCCAGCGCCACGACGGGCATCGTCGCTTCGTCAGGCGATCCCGCGTCCTGTCTTGCGAGTGCGAGCAATTGCTCGAGCAGATGCATGGTCCGGCGGATGCCCTGCCGAAGCGCGGAGAGACGGTCGCGCGCACCGACGGGCAGATCGACAGGATCGAGATTCTCCGCCTGAAGGCTGAGTGCCGTGATCGGCGTGCGCAATTCATGCGCGGCGTCTGCAACGAAGCGGCGCTGCTGGTCCATCAAAAGACGCACGCGCTGCAAGAGCCCGTTGATCGACGCGATGAAAGGATGCAGTTCGCTCGGCATTTGCGCCACCGGTAGCGACGTCATGTCGTCGGCGCGCCGTCCGTCGAGATCGTCGGCAACACGAACCATCGGCCGCAGCGAGCGCGCGATGACGATCGCCGTCACCAGCAATAGGCAGGGAATGAGGGCAGCAATCGGCAGAACGGTGCGAAAAGCCATGTCGCTCGCGATCTCGTCGCGCACGGAGGTACGCTGCGCCACCGCGAGCCGGGTGCCATCAGGCCGCGTCCCCAGCAGCACGCGGATCGGCTGCCCCTTTCGCGTTGCCAGCGCGAGACCGTCCTTGAGGCTCCAGAGCTGCTTGAGCCCGTCGTCAGCGGCCTGCGGCGCCGCAGGCTGATCGATCAGCCACACCTCGGCATCTTCATCCACGCCATGCAGCTCGCGGCCACCGGTGAGGCTGCCGCTCTGGACGAGGCCGGCGATCTGGATCAGGACCGAATCCTGCATCTCGATAGCCTCGTTGAAGGCCCAGTGATGGGCGAACAGGCCGCCGGCCAGTCCGGTCAGCAGGATGATTGCGGTGAGGCCCGCGAAGAGACGGCCTCGCAAGGACCTGATCATGGGCGCCGGTCCACCATCCAGCCGACCCCGCGCACGTTGCGGATCGCATCCGCGCCGAGCTTCTTGCGCACCGCATGAATCAGGAATTCGATCGCGTTGCTCGCGACCTCCTCGTTCCATCCATAGATCTGCCGCTCGAGCTCGCCGCGCGAAAGGATCGTCCCCGGACGCGACAGCAGCGCCTGGAGCAGCGCGAATTCGCGCGCTGTGAGCACCGCGGACTTCGTCAGGTATGAGGCCTCGCGGCTTGCCGGGTCGAGGCTGAGCGTTCCGTTGCCGAGCTGCGCTGGCGAGCCGCTGGCCTCGCGGCGCGTGACCGCGCGCATGCGCGCCAGCAACTCGCGGATTTCGAAGGGCTTGACGAGATAGTCATCGGCGCCGAGATCGAGCCCCTCGATCCTGTCATCGATCGCATCGCGCGCCGTCACGATGATGATGGGGAGCCTGCGGCCCTCCGCGCGCAGTCGCCGCAAGATATCCCGACCGTCCGCGTTCGGCAGGCCGAGATCGAGCAGCAGCACCTCGTAGGATTCATTCGCGACAGCAAGCAGCGCGGTCTCGCCGTCCCTCACCCAGTCGACCGCATAGGCCGCGTCCCTGAGCGCCTGCTCAACGGCAGCTCCAACCATCCTGTCGTCCTCGATCAGCAGCACCCGCAAGCGTCAATCCTTCGTGGGCCGTCCGGCCTCAAAACCATGGCCGCTCCGACTTAGCGCAGGGTTAGGGAGCGCCAGCAGGCCCAAATTGCGGCGAAAGCCGTCCCGCTCTGAAAATTCTGATTTCTAATCTGGGCCTAAGTCAACCGCGCGACGGTCCGCATCGCTTCGATGCGAGATCGGTTTTGGGAGATTTGGACGTGTCGCGATATGGCGCAAGACGGATGCTGAATAAGGTTCCGGAGGTCACGGCGATCTTCTGGGCCATCAAGGTTCTCTCGACCACGGTCGGCGAAACCGGCGCCGACTATCTCGCGGTGCACGTCGGCCTCGGCACCAGCCTGACTGCGATCTGCATGACCGGCCTGCTAACCGTCGCGCTCCTTCTGCAACTGAGCCGCCGCGCTTATGTGCCCTGGATTTACTGGCTCACCGTCGTACTCGTCAGCGTCGTCGGTACGCAGCTCACCGATCTCCTGACCGACAAGCTCGAGGTCAGTCTTTATATCAGCACCGCTGCCTTCGCCTGCGCGCTCGCAGCCGCGTTTGCGGTCTGGTACGGCACCGAGCGTACGTTGTCGATCCACACCATCGTCACGACACGTCGCGAGCTGTTCTACTGGACAGCGGTTCTGTTCACCTTCGCGCTCGGCACGGCCGCAGGCGACCTGGCAACGGAAGCGCTCGGTCTCGGCTTCCAACTCGGCGTCGTGGCGTTCGGAACGCTAATCGCGGCGGCGACGCTCTCGTACTACATCGGCGCGAACCCCGTCCTCACCTTCTGGCTCGCCTACATCCTCACCCGCCCCCTTGGCGCCTCGCTCGGCGATCTGCTGTCGCAGTCGCGCGATTATGGCGGCATGGGCCTCGGCACGATCCAGACCAGCATCGCGTTCCTGACCTTGATCGTCGGCCTCGTCGCCTGGGCGACATTCGAAGGCGACGGGACCCGCCGGGCCGGCCCCGCGCAATAGCTCCGATCTCAAGTCTTCACCGCTCCCGGCAGAGCCGGACGAGCACAACAGGAGAAAACCACATGATGATGAAACTGATATCCGCCATAGCCGTTTGTCTGGCGACAACATTCGCTGGCGAACCGCGGATGCACGCGACCCAGCACATCACGTTCGTTCCGCTCGCGGAGGCCGCGACAGCCAAGCTCGGCGATCTCACGCCGTTCCGAACCATCGCGGTCGACGTCGCCGCGCTGATCGACAAGGGTGACCTTCCCGGCGCCAAGACCCGGGCCAAGGACCTCGAAACCAAATGGGACGAGGCCGAAGCGGGATTGAAGCCGCGTGCGGCAGCGGATTGGCACACCGTCGACAAGGCCATCGACCGCGCGCTGGAGGCGTTGCGCACGAGCACGCCCGATGCTGCCAAATGCAAGCAGGCGGTCGCCGATCTGCTCGCGGTCATGGACAGCGTCGCGAAAACCTGACGCTCACGCACACCGGAAATCTCGAGCGTCAGCCGCGTTACCCGGCTGACGCAGCAAAAGAGGACACCATGCAAGATCACACCAAGAGGAGCATCATCAGTGAAAGCAAGGTCCCCGAAGTCACGCTCGGCTTCTGGATCATCAAGATCGCCGCTACCACGCTGGGCGAGACCGGCGGCGACACCGTCACGATGACGCTGAACTGGGGTTACCTCGCGGGGACCTGCCTGTTCCTGGTCGCCATGATCGTCCTGGTCACGGCGCAGATCCGGACGCACAGATTCCATCCGGCGCTGTACTGGGCAACCATCGTCGCGTCGACCACCTTCGGCACGACGATGGCCGACCTCGCCGACCGCTCGCTCGGCATCGGCTATACCGGGGGATCGACGCTGCTGCTCACTTGTCTCGTGCTGGTGCTTGGCCTCTGGTATCGCACCGAGGGAACGATCTCGGTCAATAGCGTCAGCACACCGCGCGCGGAGGCCTTTTACTGGGCCGCGATCACCTTCTCACAAACGCTCGGCACCGCGCTCGGGGACTGGATCGCCGACACCCGCGACATGGGCTACGGCGGCGGCGCGCTGATCTTCGCGGCGGGACTGGCCCTCGTTGCAGCGCTGTATTTCTGGACCCGCGTGTCACGCGTCGCGCTGTTTTGGGCGGCCTTCATCCTGACCCGTCCGCTCGGCGCCACCGTCGGCGACTTCCTCGACAAGCCGCTCGATCACGGCGGTCTGGCCTTGAGCAGGCCGCTGGCCTCCGCCGTGATCGCCGTTTTCATCGTCGTATGCCTGCTGCTGATCCCACAACGTGCGGGTCAGCATCCAGGCCATCGTCAGACGGCGGAGCAAGCCTGAGAGACAGGTGAAAGGATCTGGCTAGCGAATGATCGTCGTCAGGGACGAATAGCGCCTGCCGGCCTTCGCTTCGATCGGCGTGAACTGCGCGAAGGCGTCGCTGACGCGCGCTGCCGGCGTCGTGCCATTTGCGAAGCGAAACTCCTTCGATCGCGGCGCGTAGAAATCGCTGCTGTAGTAGGCGTCGTCGAAGCGCGTCTCGCCGACGCCGAACAAGGCGTCGCAGACGAACAGGAGCGCATAGACCCCCGCCATCGCAACGACGACCTCTCTGAGAATAGCCATGTTGATGCCCCGCCCTTTTCCAGGGAGGATGCATGTCGGTTCCAAAACTCGGGTTTAAGGCGGCGCGGTTCTTATCCGCAGGGTTTGCCACCGCTGAGCGGATTGCAGACGATTTTATCGATCTCGAAAAGGAAGCCCGCCTGACCGGACGATCAGGCGGGCTCCAGGGCTGGCCGGCTCGGGAGGTTTATCAGACGGCCAGGTTCATCCAGACAGCCTTGGGCTCGGTGAAATTGTCGATGGCGGCGGTGCCGTGCTCGCGGCCGAGGCCGGAGTCGCGCTCGCCGCCCCAGGGCAGGCGCACGTCGGTATAGCCGTAGGTGTTCATCCAGACCGTGCCGGCCCGCGCACGCTTGGCAAAACGCTGGAGCCTGCCGATATCGCGGCTCCAGACGCCGGCGGCGAGGCTGTAGGCCGTGCCGTTGGCGATCCTGAGCGCGTCGGCCTCATCCTTGAACTTGATGACGCTGACGACGGGTCCGAAAATCTCCTCCTGCGAGACCCGCATCTCGTGCTCGACGTTCGCAAACACCGCGGGACTGATGAAATAGCCGCGCTCGCCGACCCGCTGGCCGCCAGTGACGAGAGTTGCGCCCTCGTTCTGCCCGATGTCGACATAATCGAGGATCGACTTCATCTGCTTCTCGGAGATCACCGGCCCGAGCGTCGTCTTGCGGTCGAGCGGATCGCCGATCCTGAGCGATTTCGCGCGCGCGGCGAGCCGTTCGACGACTTCGTCATAGGCCTTCTCCTGCACCAGCACGCGGGAGCCGGCCGAGCAGACCTGGCCCGCGTTGAAGAAGATGCCGGAGGCCGCCGCCTTCGATGCGGCTTCGAGATCGGCGTCGTCGAAGATGACGTTGGCAGACTTGCCGCCGAGCTCGAGCGACACGCGCTTGAAGTTGCCGGCGGCGCCCTTCATGATTCCGCGCCCGACACCCGGTGAGCCGGTGAAGGTGACCTTGTCGACATCGGGATGATTGACCAGGGCATCGCCGACGACGCGGCCAGGACCGGTGACGACGTTGAAGACCCCGGCCGGAACGCCGGCTTCGAGGGCAAGCTCTGCAATGCGTAGCGCCGACAGCGAGGTCAGCTCGGCCGGCTTCATCACAACGGTGCAGCCGCAGGCGAGCGCGGGTGCGAGCTTCCACATGCCGATCATCAGCGGGAAATTCCAGGGCACGATCGCCGCGACCACGCCGACCGGCTCGCGCACGGTGTAGGTCAAGGCATCGTCGCGCACGGGAACGACGTCGCCGCTGATCTTGTCGGCCCAGCCGGCGTAGTAGATCAGTGTGTCAACGGCCGCCGGGAAATCCTGGCGCAGCGTTGCCGCGATCGGCTTGCCCGCGTCGATCGACTCCAGCTCGACGATCTCGTCGGCGTGCGATTTGAGGAGTTGTGCCCACCGCATCAGGATCTGGCCGCGCTCGGAAGCGCGCATCGTGCGCCAGGGGCCTTCGAAGGCCCGACGCGCAGCGGCGACCGCATGATCGACATCGACCTCGTTGCCTTCGGCGATGATGGCAATGACCTGTCCGGTGGCGGGATTGAGGGACTTAAAGCTGCGCCCGGAGCTGGCAGGGACGCGGCGGCCATCGATCAAGAGATGCTGCGGCCGGGACATGAACTCGCTGGCCGGCGAGTGCGCAAAGTCATATGCAACAGACATCATATTTCCTCCTGTTTTGGTATACCAACCTAGGAGACTATTGACTGCTGTAAATATGATATGATTTGCCTATGGACCCACCAGATATGAAATCAACTTCATAAAGATTGCCATGCTTCAGATCGAGATCGAGGCCGTATGGCGGTTTCGCCGGGAAGGCAGCCCGCGCAGCGCGGTGGTCATGCTCGGCGTGCTCAATGAAATCCGGAAGACCGGGAAGATCACCAGCGCCGCCAACGACGCGCAGCTCTCCTACCGGCACGTCTGGAATCTGATCGAGCAATGGTCGGAATTCTTCGGCACGCCGCTGGTCGAAACCCAGCGCGGCAAAGGCTCGAGGCTCACGCCGTTCGGCGAGCGGCTGGTGTGGGCCGGCGAGCGCATGCAGGCCCGGCTTGGCCCACAGCTCGACAATCTCGCGCAGGAGCTTGCGAGCGAGATCAAGCCGTTCCTCGAGCAGCGCCCTTCGGTGATCCGCGTTCATGCCAGCCACGGTTTTGCGGTGGCCAAGCTGCGCGAATTCCTCGACCGCGAGCCCGGCATCGGCGTCGACCTGCGCTATGTCAGCAACCAGCATTCGCTGGTGTCGCTGGCGCAAGGCGCCTGCGACCTCTCCGGCCTGCATTTGCCGCACGGCGCGTTGCGCGCGCAGGGCATCAAGGCGGCACGCGAGTGGCTCGATCCGCGCGAGGATCGCATCATCAGCTTCGTCACGCGCGAGATGGGGCTGATGGTCGCGCGCGGCAATCCACTTCATATCGGATCGATCGAGGATCTGACCGCTCCGAAGGTGCGCTTCGTCAACCGCGACCATGATTCCGGCACCCGCCTTCTGTTCGACCAGTTGCTCGCAGCTCACGGCATCGACGAGAGCCGCATCAACGGCGCACAGCAGATCGAGTTCACCCATGCCGCGGTCGCCGCCTATGTCGCGAGCGGCATGGCGGATGCGAGCTTCGGCGTCGAGGCCGCTGCCCGGCATTTCGGCCTCGATTTCATCCGGATCCTCACCGAGGATTATTTCTTCGTCTGCAAGCGCGCGTTCCTCGACACCGAGCCGATGCGGCGCATTCTCGAGATCATCCGCAGCGCCGATTTTCGTGCTGCGGTGGCCACCCTTCCCGGCTATGTGCCGTCGGATACGGGCACTGTCACCGGCGTGAAGGCCTTTCTGGAGATGCACGCGGTGCGGTGATGAATTGGCAGCCTCGCGCCGAGGCTCGCTCTGAATATCCTGCGCCCTCACCTTGTCCGCTACGGGCAAGAGTGGCAATCTTTGGCGCAGTTTGCCCAAGAGACCCAATCATGCCGCGCGCGAGCGCCAAGGCGCTTCCCCAACTGAGCGTTCGTATCGACCTCGACAGCGAGGACCGGATCGGACCCGGCAAGATCGAGCTCCTGGAACAGATCCGGCAGCACGGCTCGATCTCGGCGGCCGGCCGCGCCATGGACATGTCCTACAAGCGTGCATGGGACCTCGTTGACGAGATCAACCGCATCTGCGGGCGCGCTGCGGTCGAGCCGCAGGCCGGCGGCAAGAATGGCGGCGGCGCGATACTGACGCCGTTCGGCGCGGCCCTCGTCGCACGCTACCGCAAGATCGAGCGCGACGCCGCACGCGCGGTGCGCAAGGAACTGCAGGCGCTTAAGACTGACATCGCCCGTTCGCGCAAATCCTGATCGCGCCCGGTGGCTAGTTCGGCCGTACCGTCACCACGGGCATCGGCTGGGTCAGGGCTTCGCCCAACGGGCCCTGCTCGGTCTTCGGGATCGAGAAACGCACCTTGAAACCGTCTTCAGTCGCGAGCGTGATAATGCGTTGCGTTGTATCGGTCGACTGCTCCAGCACCCAGGACGCCAGCGGATACGCATAGCGCAGACTCTGATCACCGTAGCGGGCCTTGAGCGCCGCTTCGAGCAGGCCGGGCAAGGTCATGAGCAGCGCGCCGACCTGGTTGAGCGAGATGCTGACGGCGGCCGGATTTCCCGCCGCATCCTCGAAGCCGAGCGAGATCGCGCCGCCATCGGCCGCAACCTCGCAGGTCGTGAGCGATCTGACCTTGATTTCCATCGCAAATTCCGGAACCGCACCATCGCTATATTCTTCAGGATATATCGATAGTGGCGCGATCGTCCAGCCGCGGATTTCTGGAATCCCTCGAACCGGTCAGGTTGCAGGAACGCACTTCGAGACGTTCCAGATCGCGACGCAGGCTTATCCTCCTCAGCCGTGCCCCGCCTCCTTGCGATACGCGCTTTCGGCGAGGCGATCGACCCAGGCGATTCCGATCGCGGAGATGATGAAGGTGAGGTGGATCAACACCTGCCACATCACCCCGGTCTCGGTGAAATTGCTGCGCGTCGTGCCGAGATTACCCGCCTCGATGAAGGTTCGAAGCAGCGAGATCGAGGAGATGCCGACGATCGCCATTGCGAGCTTGATCTTGAGCACGCTGGCATTGACGTGGCTCAGCCATTCCGGCTCGTCCGGATGACCGCGCAGGTTCAGGCGGGAGACGAAGGTCTCGTAGCCGCCGACAATCACCATCACCAGCAGGTTCGAGATCATGACGACGTCGATCAGCCCGAGCACGGTCAGCATGATCTGCTGCTCGTTGACGTCGAACCAGTGCACGGCGAGATGCCAGAGCTCTTTCAGGAACAGGAGCACGTAGACCGCCTGCGCGACGATGAGGCCGACATAGAGCGGCAGCTGCAGCCAGCGCGAGCCGAAGATCAGCCTCGGAAACAGGCCGATCGGCGGCTGGCGCTCGGAGCGCGCGGAAGGTGCCAGGCGTTGGGACGTCATTGATTGCTCCGGATTGCGGACAGGAAGGTCGAGCCTCACAGGCTCGCGATGACCGGCGCGAGCTCGAGCGAGCCGCGATAAATCATCTCGACGGCGACATAGACGATGATGGCGAGGCCGACATAGGCGATCCACCGCTGCTTCTGCAGCACGCGGCCGAGCAGATCCGCGGCGACACCCATCATCGCGACCGACAGCAAGAGGCCGAAGGCGAGGATGTAGGGATGCTCGCGCGCGGCGCCTGCAACGGCCAGCACGTTGTCGAGCGACATCGAGACGTCGGCCGCAACGATCTGCAGGGCCGCCTGGCCGAAGGTCTTGCGCGGCGCCGCCGCGGCGCTCGCGCCGCCGCCATGGCTGAACGCAAGCCCGCTCGTGTGCGAAGCCTGTTCACGCAGCTCGCGCCACATCTTCCAGCACACCCACAACAGCAGCACGCCGCCGGCGAGCAATAGGCCAATCACCTGCAGGAGCTGGGTCGCGACACCGGCAAAGACGATGCGCAGCACCGTGGCTGCCGCGATTCCGACGATGATGGCGCGGCGGCGCTGGTCGGCCGGCAGGCCGGCCGCGGCGAGGCCGATGACGACGGCGTTGTCGCCGGCGAGCACGAGGTCGATCAGCACGACCTGGAAGAGCGCAGCCAGCGCGTCGGCGGTGAGGAATTCAGTCATGACGGATCATTTTTCGGTGCGGACGGATCGAGCCAGTGCGGCTTGCGCCGCTCGACCCAATCCAGGACCTTCGAGCGCGACGCGCGCAGCGCGGGCACGTCCTCGGCAAGTAGTGCCAGGCCAAGCGGCAGCATCCAGACGCCGAGCACCGGCAGGAAGGAGAGCACGCCGCCGACGACCAGCAGCGCGCCGGAGGGAATCCTGACCCAGCGGCTCGACGGCCTGAGCAGATAGGAGACGGAGTCGGCCATGCGCGGCGGCAGGCGATGAACGAGCGCATCAAAGCGCGGGTCGCCGCCGACCGGCTGGCCGCTGGCGCCGTCACGCGTCGCACGCTCGTCCGGAGCCGCGCTCATACCTACCCCGCAGACGCCGCAGGCTTGTCAGCGCGCACGGCGCCGGAGGGGACCTGCTTTGCCCGCGGCAATACCAGCGTCAGCAGGCGCAGCAGCTTGATCGCCTGCACCTCATGAGGGTGCACGTCCTCGTCCGCTGCCGCGACGCGCTCCGACAGATCCATGAGATGAGATGCGAGCGCCAGATCCGAGACCGGGCGCAGCGTGTCGATCACCACGTTGGCGAAGTCGGGCTGTTCGAGCCGCTCTGCGAGCTCGTCGAACATCGTGATGAGCCTGTCATCGCCGATGTGCGGCGCCAGGTCGCGATCCCTGATGAAGCGGATCACCTCGTCGCGCTCGACGGGTGAGACGCGTCGGTCGGCCACGGCGACGAGCGCGCCGGCGATCACCAGCGCCGCCGCAGCCTGCTCATTGAGGCGGGACGGCTCCGTGATCTCGATCTCGAGCGGATTTGAATGGTTGGCGTCAGACATCGTTGCTCCTCATCATTGGCAAATGGCCGCGTGGAGCTGCGATGGGGACGATGTCGGAAAGAACAGACAGGCTGGGCCCGACCATCGGCCGATCCATCGCATTCGCGCGCGGGACAGGTCATCCGACATCGCGAGGTTTGCCGACGATGTCGGCGTCCTCGCCAGAGGGGCCCGGATTCTTGTTCTCGTGAGAGATAACGGTGAGCCGACCGGAATCAAGGCGCCGCGCATGCGACCAGCAGCCGCATCGATTCCATGTTGCCGTGTTCGGACAAGCCGGCTTAGACGCGACTGCTACGCAATGCCGCACTCACCGCTGTCGTCCCGGCGAAAGCCAGGACGACAGCGGGGGAGCATAGTACGCAACTGCATCAACACCGCCATTGCGAGCGCAGCGAAGCAATCCGGAATCTTTCCGGAGCGACAGACTGGATTGCTTCGCTGCGCTCGCAATGACGGACTGTGGGATAGCGGCATCATCACTCTCGTGTCCCGAACGCGCTGCTACGCGGTAGCGTTGCTGCACGGAGCCCACATCACTCCGGCAGGCCGGCTGCGCGCAGCGCGCGACCGAGCTTCGATGCGAGCTCCGCCGCGCAATCGACCCCGGCGAACTGGCTGGCGATGCGGAAAGTCGGCTGCAACTCGAGAACACACGCGGCCGCCGCCCTCGCCTCCTCAAGCCGGCCGAGCGCGGCCAGCGACGCTGCGAGCTGGACCCAGGTGATGCTATGCGCGGGATTGGCGAGATTGGACTTGTAGGCCGCGCTCTCCGCCTCCGCATGGCGGTCCCTGCAGAAATGGCCGAGCGCCTGCGCATCGTAGGCGGCAAAGGCCCAGGGATCGAACGGACTGAGGCGCATGCCGCGCTCGCTCCAATCGATGGCGCGCTCCGCTTGACCGGCCCAGCCGGCGACGACACTGCCGAGGATCCAGGCCAGCGCAGTCGAGGGGCTGAGCGCCAGGGCCGCTTCGAACGCGGCGAAGGCGGCCTGGCGGTCATGAGCATCCATGCCGAGCGAGAAGCCGGCAAAGGTCAGCGCGAGCGCATCGTCGCGCCCGTGCTCGATTGCAAGTCGCGCGTGACGGACTGACGCCAGCCGGTCCTCTTCCCTCAGCCCTGCCCGCAGAAAGCGATTGTGATAGCTCATCGCGGCGAGGCCGTGAGCGAGCGCGTAACTGGGATCGAACTCCAAGGCCCGCTGAAGCTGCGGCAGCGCGAGCGCAGCACGATCAGGCATGCCGGAGTCGACATCCGGCTGGGCGCGCAGCACGAGTTCGTAGGCGTCGAGACTGTCGGGGCGTTTGCGCCGGATGCGCTCGACCTCGGCGCGGCGCAGGCTCGGCTCGATCGCGCCGACCACGGCGAGCGCGATCTCGTCCTGCAGGGCAAACAAGTCGCCCACGGTGCGGTCATAGCGCTCGGCCCAGATATGGGTGCCGCTTGCGGCATCGACGAGCTGCGCATTGATGCGGAGGCGGTCAGCGGCGCGCCGCACGCTGCCCTGCAGGATATAGCGTACCCCAAGATCGCGGCCGACCTGCTTGACGTCCGCGACGCGGTCCCGCCAGACGAAGCTGGAATTGCGCGCGATCACGAATAGCCATCTGATGCGCGACAGCCCCGTGATGATGTCGTCGACCATGCCGTCAGCGAACCAGGCGGCTTCGCGGGAATGTTCGAACGGCAGCACGGCGACCGAAGGCTTGACCGGCACCAACAACGCGGCCCGGTGCGCGGCTTCGTTCGCATTCGCCTCGACGCGCGTCACTGGCGGACCGACATAGCGGTAACCGCGACGCGGCAACGTCTCGATCCAGCGGCCGCCGTCGTCCTGTTCGAGCGCACGGCGGAGTGCGGCGATCTGCACCGTGAGATTGCTTTCCTCGACATTGAGCCCCGGCCACGCCGCCTCCATCAGCGCGTCCTTGCTCACGGGAGATGAGGCGCGCTCCAACAGGGTGCGCAGCAGCGCGGCGCCCCGCCGGCCGAGCAAGGTTGGCGCGCCGCCGCAAAACAGCGCGCCCGTCTCGGCATCGAGTGCAAAGGCGCCGAACTTGTAAGTGTCTGGTGCGGGCTGCGGGGCCATTTCGGGGATATTTTGCACCAATTTCGGAGGTCTTTCACGACCTTTGGAGGCGGCAGGAGCAGGCTGAAGCCCCCATCACGGCAACTGGAGCGTTGGAGATGAGTGCAAAGCCGATCATCCGCAGACCCGGTGAAGGCAGGCAGGTCAGGCTTGCCGGCCATCCCATGACGTGTCTGGTCACCGGCAACGACACGCGACACACCTCGATGTTCGAGTGGATGATCCCACCCGGCTTCTCGACCGGCCTGCATGTCCATCGCGTGCAGGAGGAGACGTTCTATGTCCTGGAGGGCGAGTGCGACTGGCAGGTCGGCAACGAACGCGTGCGCGCCACGCCCGGCACCTATCTGTTTCTTCCCCCTGGGGTGCCGCACAACATCGGCAACTCGTCCGACAAGATCGCGCGCGTGCTCATGACGGTGTCGCCGCCCGGCCATGAGCGCTATTTCGAGGAGCTGGCCGAGATCGTGGCGCGCGGCGGCGCGGCCGATCCCGCTGAGATCGCGAAATTGCGGGCCCGCTATGACACGGATCAGCTATCGGCACTCAGGAGTTAGTCGCCCCGTCATCCTGGCTTGATCGTCCCGCCTTCGCGCGGAAGTCCGTGCACCCTCCCTGAAGGGAGTGGATAAATCTGACGTCGGCTGATGAGACCGAAGCTCCACTCCTGTGCCCAGTTCCATCAGCAATTCCCGGCACGAGGCTGCAACGGGTCCTGCCCCTGGCCCCAAACAGGATTGTTCGGGATCATTGTAGGACAATAGTAACGACTGCCGGTTGAGAATGGCGCTGATCACGCTATGGCAGGTTAACCTAGGTGGAAGAGGATAGATCGCCTCCGCTTGGCGGCCGAGACGTGAGGCTCGATCTGCCGCGGGCGCTCGCGGCAAGAAGCAGCTTCAGCATGAATCAACGCTGGACTATCGTGGCCGCGATCCTCGCGACGGCCTTCTTGATTCAGATACCCCTCGTTCTCAACGCGGATCTGGGCTGGCTGCTCACTGCAAACGAAAAAATCCTGGATGGCCGAAGGCTTGGGATCGACCTCTTCGAGTCCAACCCGCCTCTATCGGTCTACATGTACATGCCGGCAGCGAAGCTTGCACGAGTAACCGGCATTGCCCCCGAATACATCGTGATCATCCTGGTGATTGTCGAGATCGTTGGCGCGCTTGTCGTCATCGATCGCGCAGTTGCAGCGGCAAAGCTGGAAGCCGGAGAGCGAAATTTCTCGGCGTGGTCGCTTGCGATTTTGCTCGCAATTCTTCCGGGCGCCATATTCGGACAACGTGAACACATCGCCGTCATTGCGCTGACCCCTTTTGTAGCCATCACCGCGATACGTTGGCGCGGCTTCGATCCCGGACCGGTCGCGATTTTCGGAGGACTGGGCGCGGGGCTGGCCATGTGTATCAAGCCCTTTTTTGCTCTGGTGCTGGGCCTGCCGATCATCCTTGCCGCCGTCCGTCAGCGTTCTTTCGGGCCTTTGTTGACCTTTGAAGCATGTACAGCCGCCATTACTGTGGCCAGCTACGGGGCGGTCGTGTTTGCCGTCTTCCCCGAATATCTGTTCTCCTATGCTCCGATGGTCACTGAGGCCTATTTGCCAATCAGGAGAGAGTTCGGGAGCCTACTTCCTCTCCCAATCGCCGTGGTCGGCGCCTGCATCGCGTTCCTGCGCCTCGTAGCCCCTCAAAACTTCAGAATGTGGAGCGACGCGACGCCTTGGCTGGCTGCATCGGTCGGCGGAGGCGCGGCTTTCCTTCTTCAAGGCAAGGGGTGGCCCTACACGGCCTACGCGCTTTGTCTGTTCGCGATTGCGGCGCCGCTGCTGCATGTCTGCACCAAGACATTGCGGGCGGCGGTTGCGATCGGCGGCCTTGCTGTCGTTGTGCTCGTCGGGTTCTATTTATCCTCACCCGCCCCGGGGTTTCCGCCGCTGGAGCAGCGTGTCCAAGCACTTGTAAAGCACCCGCGGCTGCTCACGATTACCGATCACATCGGTCTGGGGCATCCGCTCGTCCGTCAAATCCATGGAATTTGGGTGGGCAGCTCTTGTGCGCAGCTCTTGGCGGCCGGCGCAATATTGCGCCAGAACGGCTCGCAACCAACGCAAGCCGAGCAAGCGAAACTGGACGACATCATACAGTTCGAGCGGCGGCAGTTGCTGGCAGACCTGCGAAACGGTCGCCCGGATGTAATTCTGGTGGATACCTATCTGCTGAGCACGTTCCAGTTCGATTGGTTGGCTTGGGCCAATTCAGATCCCGAACTCCAAAAGGAGTTGAGCCACTATCGTGAAGTCGAGGATGTTGGCCGCGTTCGAATATTTGTCGATCAATCAGATTTGGAGCGATGAACATCTACGAACGCAGCCCAAAGTCCCTCGGCGCATCCAGACCGAAGCGCCCTAACTCACGCGCTCGACAAGATGTGCACGCGAGGGGCCCGGGTCGAACGGATCGCAAAAATATTGCGTTTCGTGCGCGACCAGTCCTTCGCGGAATTCCATGATGCTCACCGCATAGGATGGCGTGCCGTCATAGGTCAGGACGAATTCGGTCACCCACAGATCGCCGGCGCCGACAATTCGCCGAATCGTGAAGCGCTTCTTGTTCGGCTGGACGAAACGGCTCTCTTGAATGTTCCCGCGACCACGGATCCGCTCGCCCGATTGCGGATAATCAAGCACGGCATCCTCACAATAAATGTCATGCTCGACCTCGAAATCGTTTGCGTCGGAAGCATCCCAATGGCGCTGGAGCGCCGTCAACCTGGCTCGATCGTCCATCTCGATCTCCGGTCTACGCTTCTGTCACTTCGGCCCCTTAGAACAACGTTGAAGCCGGCGCCTGCAATGAAGATATGCTACGCCGCCTTTCATGTCGTACTGATCACGAGCGTGAGAGATCGCTCCTTCCTGCGAACGATGGATGGTCGAGATGAGAACGAATCCCGAGCGCCGTGCCGGCCGGATGGGAGCGCGCCAGATTTACGAGGCGCTCAGGGATCAGATCATGGCGCGGTTATACGGCACCGACGGCGCGCTGCCCTCGTCCCGGGCGCTCGCCGACGAGATGGGCGTGGCGCGTTCGACCGTCACCGTCGCCTACGAGCAGCTCGCCGCTGAAGGTTTCATCGAGATACGGCATGGCGCAAGGCCGCGCGTCGCGCCCGCGGTCGTCGAGCGCGGACATACGCGCGTCGCCCCTCGGACGTCCACGCGCGTCGTACGGCTGTCGAAGTTCGGCGAGCGACTGCAGCAGGATCCGCCGCGCTGGACCGAGCCGCCGCGCGGTCTGGTCGCGAACTTCCGCTATGGCGAGCTTTCGCCATCCGACTTCCCGGTGCTCGCGTGGAAGAAAGCCGTGGTCGCGGCGATGGGCCGCAAGCCCGAACGCCTGGCCTATGACGATCCCTGCGGCTCGCTGCGGCTCCGCAACGCCCTCCAGGGCTATCTGTGGCGGTCGCGCAGCGTGCGATGCGATGTCGATCAGATCGTCGTCGTGAACGGCTCGCAGCAGGGCCTCGACATCTGCGCGCGCCTGCTGCTCGACGCCGGCGACCGTTTCGTCATGGAAGATCCCGGTTACCAGATGGCGCGGCACACTTTTGCGGCGACGGGCGCCGTCGCGGTCCCGATCCCTGTCGATCAGGACGGCCTGGAGACGGAACAGCTCGATGGCGTCGAAGCCCGTCTCGCCTATGTGACGCCGTCGCATCAATATCCTCTGGGCGGCGTCCTGCCGATCGGGCGCCGTCACCAGTTGCTCGCCTGGGCGAGGAAAAGCAACGCCTGCGTGATCGAGGACGACTACGACAGCGAGTACCGCTACGACACCAGACCGATTCCGCCGCTGCATGCGCTGGAAGGCAGTGACAACGTGATCTATCTCGGGACCATCTCCAAGACACTCTCTCCGACACTGCGGATCGGATATCTCGTGGTGCCCTCCGGGCTTCGATCCCTCTTCGGCGCCGCCAAGCAGGTCATGGACCGGCACACGCCGCTGGTCGAGCAGGATGCGCTCGCCGCGATGCTGGAGAGCGGCGCCTACGACGGTCATGTCCGCCGGGTCCGCCGACGCAACGCCGAACGCCAGCGGGCGCTGCTCGACGCCTTGCACCGCAGGTTCCGCGGCCGGGTCCGGATCGACGGCGCAGCCGCTGGCCTGCACGTGGTGGCGTGGTTCGACGATGTGCCGCAAGCGCGCGAAGCGGCGCTGATCGAAGCGGCCCGCGCCAAGTGCGTCGGCATCTATCCCGTCTCCGCCCTGTTCGATGGACGCCGAGTTGGCCGGCGCCGGTCGCGGGAGGCGGTCGGTCTCGTCATGGGCTATGCGGCGCTTGAGACGGCGCAGATCGAACGCGGCTGCCGGCTTCTCGCCCAGGCAGTCGACGAGGTGGCGGACGGATAACTGGACTTGTTGAATTGCTCAAAACTGGCCGTTTCTTGCAGGCCAGATTTGGACTATCTCCGAGCCCAAGGAGATAAGCCATGTACATACCCCCTGCCTTCAAGGACGACGACATCGAGAGCATCCGCGCGACCATCCGCTCCGCGCGCCTTGCCAATCTGGTGACGGCGACCACCGAGGGTCCGGTGGCGACCCCGCTGCCGCTCTTCCTCGACGAGAGCGAAGGCGAGCATGGCGTGCTGTACGGCCATCTGGCGAAGGCCAACCCGCAATGGAAGCTGGCCCCGATCGGAGATGCGCTAGCGATCTTCTCAGGCCCCGACGCGTATGTGACGCCGTCCTGGTACGCGACCAAGCGGGAAACCGAAAAGGTCGTGCCGACCTGGAATTACGTCGCGGTGCATGCCTACGGCCCGGTGGAGTTCTTCCAGGAGCCGGAACGTCTGCTCGACGCTGTGACGCGGCTGACGAACAGGCATGAAGGATCCCGCGCAAAACCCTGGGCCGTCACTGATGCTCCCGCCGACTTCATCGCCGCGCAACTTCGCGGAATCGTCGGCATACGCATTCCCGTCGTGCGGTTCGAGGGCAAGCGCAAGATGAGCCAGAACCGTCCCAAAGCCGACCGCGTCGGCGTCGCGGCAGGCCTTGCGGCGAGCGAGAACCCGCATGACCGCGAGGTCGCGCGGCTGATCCCGCTTCCGGGTTGACGGGCGCGACTGTTCGAAAAACCCTACTCCGCCGCCTGCCGCACGTGGCGGGCGGTCGGCGTGCGCATGGTGACGAGTTCTTCGGCCGCGGTCGGATGCAGCGCGACCGTGGCGTCGAAATCGGCCTTGGTCGCCTTCATCTTCACGGCGATGGCGACGGCCTGGGTGATCTCGGCGGCGGCATCGCCGACGATGTGGCAGCCGAGCACGCGGTCGGACGAGCCGTCGACGACGAGCTTCATCAGCACGCGGGTGTCGCGGCCGGACATCGTCGCCTTGATCGGGCGGAACGTCGTCTTGTAGATGTCGACGTGGCTGTACTGCGCGCGCGCCTCGGTCTCGGTCAGGCCGACGGTGCCGACCTCCGGCTGCGAGAACACCGCGGTCGGGATGTTGGCGTGATCGACCCTGACTTCGCGCTTGCCGAACACGGTGTCGGCGAAGGCGTGGCCCTCGCGGATCGCGACCGGCGTCAGATTGAAGCGATGGGTGACGTCGCCGATCGCGTAGATGTTGTCGACCGAGCTCTTCGAGAAGTGGTCGACCGTGATGCCGCCGTTCTTCGGGTTGATGGCGACGCCGGCCTTCTCGAGGCCGAGATTGGCGACGCTCGGATGGCGGCCGATCGCGAACATCACCTGCTCGGAGGCGACGCTGGAGCCGTTCGACAGATGGGTGGTGAATTCCTCGCCGTGGCGATCGACCCTGGTCACCGTGCAGCCGGTGAGGATGGTAATGCCCTGCTTCTCCATCTCGGTACGGACATGGGCGCGAACGTCCTCGTCGAAGCCGCGCAGGATGTTGTCGCCGCGATAGATCACGGTGACGTCGGAGCCGTAGCCGGCAAAGATGCCGGCGAATTCCAGAGCGATGTAGCCGCCGCCCTGGATCACGATCCGCTTCGGCAGCTTCTTCAGATGAAAGGCCTCGTTGGAGGAGATCACGTGCTCGATGCCGGGGATGGACGCGCCATGGTTGGGCGCACCACCGGTGGCGATCAGGATATACTTTGTCGTGATCTTCCTGTCGTTCTCGAGCAGGCGGACGGTGTGGGCGTCCTCCAGCACCGCGCGGCTCTTGACGATCTGTGCGCCCGACTTCTCGACGTTTGTGGTGTAGGCCGCCTCCAGCCGCGCGATCTCCTTGTCCTTGTTGGCGATCAGCGTCGGCCAGTCGAAGGTCGCTTGCGGAATGGTCCAGCCGAAACCCGCGGCATCCTCGATCTCGTGACGGACGTGCGAGCCGATCACGAACAGCTTCTTGGGTACGCAGCCCCGGATCACGCAAGTCCCGCCCATGCGGTACTCTTCCGCGATCATCACGCGGGCGCCGTGGCCGGCCGCGATGCGGGCGGCACGCACGCCGCCCGAACCGCCACCGATGACAAAGAGGTCGACGTCGAATTCAGCCATTGTCCACTCCGACCTCAAATAACACCCTAAAGCGCGATGGGCGCTTTAGGGATTCTGATCAGATATAGTGTCTGTCAGATTTCCTTGCCACGCTTGCGCATCTCGGCGCGGAAGGCGCCCATGACGGTCTCGGAGAAGTTGTGGGCCCACGAGTTCATGAAGGCCATGCTGAGGCCGATGGCGCGAGGCTCGGCCTGAATCAGCTTCTGTCCGAGCGGCGACTTGTAGAAGGTGACGAGATCCTTCAGCTCCTGCTCGGTGAACTCGCTGGCATAGACCTGCGCCATGCCCTCGCCGATCTCGCTCTCGCGGCCCTTGAGCTGCTGGGCGACGATCGGCGCGACCTCATTCAGATCCTTCTGGTAGTTGAGGTTCTGCTGGATCAGCGCGGTCTTGGTCTTCTCCACCATGCCGGGCACGGCGTTGGCGTACATCGAATTGGCGCTCTTGAGCACCAGGATCTCCTTGGCCGCGGCGATCGCGGCCGGCGTCGATCGCGGCTGGGCCGGCTGCTGCGGCGGCGCGGCCGGCTGCTGGGCCGAGGCCGGGAGGGCACCGAAGGCCAGTCCCACAGCGAGGGTCGCGGCCGGCAAGAATTTAAACACGCTCTTCATTCCTAGTCTCCTTAGGGCTTTCGCCGTTCAACCACGCGGATTCCGCCGCCACCCGCCAGAACAGCCGAGCTGGCCAGGCCGATGAACAGCCCGTGCTCGACCACACCGGGGATCGCGCTCAACGCCTCGGCGAGGCGCGCCGGATCTTCAATACGTCCGAGTTGGGCATCGAGGATCCAGTGGCCGCCATCGGTGACGAAAACGTGGCCATCCTTGGCCTTGCGGACCGCCATTTGCCCGGAAACGCCGCAGCTCGCAAATGCCTTCTCGATCGCCCGGCGCGTCGCGCCGAGCCCGAACGGGATCACCTCCACAGGAAGCGGAAAGCGGCCGAGCGTTGGCACCCATTTGGTGTCGTCGGCAATGACGATCATACGATCCGAGGCCGCTGCCACGATCTTCTCGCGCAACAGCGCGCCGCCGCCGCCCTTGATCAAATTGAGCGCGGGATCGATCTCGTCGGCGCCGTCGACGGTGAGATCGAGATGGTCGATCTCGTCCAGCGTCGTCAGCGGCACGCCGCAGCGCTCGGCATCCGCGCGCGTCGCCTCCGAGGTCGGCACGCCGATCACCTTGAGGCCGGCCCGCACGCGCTCGCCGAGCAGCTCGACGAAATGTTTTGCCGTCGAACCGGTGCCGAGCCCGAGCTGCATGCCGTCCCGCACGTCCTCGAGCGCACGCGCCGCGGCCTGCCGCTTCAATTGGTCCATGTCCACGTTGAGCCTGTCCTCGATCGGTATGCCGCTGAAACCATCGCTTGCGGGGCTATCTAGCCTCGTTTTGGCCCGGAGAACAGGGTCTCGGACCAGGTCCATAAGCTGATCTTATGGGATGTCCCCTTGCGCTGATACGGCCGGCCCGATAGCGCTTTCGCCCATGACCTCTCGTCACACCATCGTCTTCGATCTCGACGGCACGCTTGTGGATACGGCGCCCGACCTGATCAACGCGCTGAACCACGTGCTCGACCGCGAAGGGCTGCCGCCCGTGCCGGTGCAGTCGGCCCGCAACATGATCGGCGCCGGCGCCCGAAAGCTGATCGAGAGGGGCCTGGAGGCCGAGGGCCGCATGGTCGGCATCGCGGAGATGGACCGGCTGACGGCCGATTTCATCGCCTATTACGCCGACCATATCGCCGACGAATCGCGTCCCTTCGAGGGGCTGGAGGCGGCACTCGACCATCTTGCAGAGCACGGCCACACCCTTGCAGTCTGCACCAACAAGCTGGAATGGCTCTCCAAGCGGCTTTTGGACCAGCTCGGACTGAGCGGCCGTTTCGCGGCGATCTGCGGCGCCGATACCTTTGGCGTCCAGAAGCCCGATCCGACCATCCTGCGCCAGACGGTGGCGCGGGCCGGCGGGCAGCTCGCCGCCAGCATCATGGTCGGCGATGCCGGAACCGACGTGGGAGTAGCCCGGCGCGCCGGGGTTCCCGTGATCGGGGTCAGCTTCGGCTATACTGACGTACCGATCGCCGAGCTGAAGCCGGACCGGCTAATCCATCACATGCGCGATCTGCCGGCTGCCGCAAGCAGCCTGATAAGTGCTTAGGGCAAGCGCTTAGGGATTCGCAGCAAGCAACTGAAAACACTAGTTAATCTCAACGCTCCACTGCGTTAACCATCTATTATCCATGCGCGCCCGGCCGGTTGCCTGGGCGGAACGACGCTCCTAAGGTCGCCGCTGGGGATTGTGGCGGTTTGTCGCACATAATTGGATGGGTCATGCGTCGTGTCATCGCGATTGCGCTAGCGGGGGCGAGCCTTCTCGCGAGCCTTGGCGGCTGCTCCTCGGTCTCGGACATGTTCAAGTCCGCCCCACCGCCGGTCCGGGTCCAGCTCGAATCCACCCCGCCGGGCGCCGACGCCACGACCTCGCTTGGCCCGGGCTGCAAGACCCCCTGCTCCGTCTCGGTCCCCGCGCCGGACGGCCCGTTCACGGTCAGCTACGCCCTCAACAAGTACCAGGCGGCCAGCGTGCCTGTGAATGTCATCAAGAACCCCGGCAGCTTCACCACGCCCGCGACCGCCACGACCGATCCGAATCCGGTGTTCGCGGAACTCCAGCCGGCAGCGCCGCCGAAGCCAGTCAGGAAAAAGCCGCACCGGCCGAGGAAGCCGAAGCCGGCTCCGGCCGCAGCCGCACCCGCAGACACCGCACCGACCGCCGGCTCACCGTTCCCCGATCCCCATGCGGGCTCGCCGCCGCAGCGCTGAACTCCGTGAAGCGCACGATTGTCCTTGCCGCGTCCGATGCTTAGATTGCACGGAGAGCACCGCTGAAGCAAAGGTGCGCCCGTCGCCGTAAGTGACAAGGCCTATCGAATGAACGGATCTCCTGCGAGCCCCCTCGCCGCGCTGTCGAGCCCAATGACCGATCCGTTCGGACGGACCATCACCTATTTGCGCGTCTCCGTCACCGACCGCTGCGACCTGCGCTGCTTCTACTGCATGTCGGAGGACATGACGTTCCTGCCCAAGGCGGATTTGCTGACACTCGAGGAACTCGACCGCCTCTGCTCCGCCTTCATTGCCAAGGGCGTCAGGAAGCTGCGCCTCACCGGCGGCGAGCCGCTGGTCCGCCGCAACGTGATGTCGCTGGTGCGCTCGCTGTCGCGCCATCTGACGACCGGGAGCTTGCATGAGCTGACGCTGACCACCAACGGTACGCAGCTTGCGAAATACGCCCAGGAGCTTGCCGATTGCGGCGTCCGCCGCATCAACGTCTCGCTCGACACGCTCGATCCGCGGAAGTTTCGCGAGATCACCCGCTGGGGCGAGATCGACAAGGTGCTCGAGGGCATCGAAGCGGCGCGCGCCGCGGGCCTTGCCGTGAAGATCAACGCGGTGGCGCTGAAGAACCTCAACGAGGACGAGATTCCCGAGCTGATGCGGTGGGCCCACGGCAAGGGCATGGGCCTGACGCTGATCGAGGTGATGCCGATGGGCGAGATCGGTGCGGGGCGCATCGACCAGTATCTGCCGCTGTCGCTGGTGCGTGCACGGCTCGCCCAGCAGTTCACGCTGACGGACCTCACGGAGTCCACCGGCGGGCCGGCGCGCTACGTCAGCGTCGCGGAGACCGGCGGCAAGCTCGGCTTCATCACGCCGATGACCCACAATTTCTGTGAATCCTGCAACCGCGTGCGGATCACCTGCACCGGAACGCTGCACACCTGCCTCGGCCACGAGGACGCATCCGACCTGCGCAGACCTCTGCGCGCATCGGCTGACGATACGCTGCTTGCGGACGCGATCGACCGGGCCATCGGACTGAAGCCGAAGGGCCACGACTTCGTCATCGACCGCCGCCACGACCGGCCCAGCGTGAGCCGGCACATGAGCGTCACCGGCGGCTGACGATTCGTCGCACGCCGCGCTAACCTAAGCTGCTGACGACGCGTCAATTTGTCGATTTTCCGATTGACGGCGCGGCAACCCGCTGAAATGGTGCATCCGCCTTTGCTTGCCCGGCAACAATAAGCCGGCCCGCCCCGTTGGCGGTCGCGGTCAAGACGGCAAGGCATTGAGGGGAGGACTGACGCCGCAATCGCTCCGGAATACGGCCGTGCGGCCGCGCGCATGTCGCACGCGGGCCGAGTGATGCGTGCTGATGCCTCCCATGAAGTCAGGCCGCGGCGGAGAGAACTAAGATGCGTCCATTGTTGGCGGTGAGTAACGCCATCGACCTTCTCAATGAGAAGATCGGCAACATCTGCAATCTGCTGGTGCTGCTGGCCTGCCTCGTCAGCGCGGCAAACGCCATGATCCGCTACGCCTTCAGCTACTCGTCGAATGGCTGGCTGGAGCTGCAATGGTACATGTTCGCCGTCCTCGTGATGTTCGGCGCATCCTACACCTTCAAGCGCAACGAGCATGTCCGCGTCGAGATATTCTATCTGATGCTATCCGAACGCGGCCAGCTCTGGCTCGACCTGATCGGCACACTCTTCTTCCTGATCCCCTCCTGCCTGCTGCTGGCCAAACTCTCCTGGCCGTTCTTCATGCAGGCCTATGACGTCGGCGAGATGTCCGGCAATGCCGGCGGTCTGCTCCGCTGGCCGATCAAGTTCGTCATCCCCGCAGGCTTCGTCCTGCTGGCGCTGCAGGGTGTATCCGAAGTTATCAAGCGTATCGCGGCTCTCCAGGGCTACGTGACGATCGACGCCAAGTATGAGAGGCCGACCCAATGACCATTACGCTGGAGATGATGCCGCCGTTGATGTTCGGCGGCCTGGTTCTGGCGATGCTGATTGGGTATCCCGTCGCCTTCACCTTGGCGGCGCTCGGCCTCTCCTTCGGGTTTCTCGCGATCCATCTCGGATTCTTCGACCTGAACTTCCTCCAGGCGATTCCGGGCCGCGTATTCGGCAGCGTGCTGTCCAACGAGCTCCTGCTCGCGATTCCCTTCTTCACCTTCATGGGAGCGGTGCTCGAGCGATGCGGGCTTGCCGAGGACATGCTGGATTCGATGGGCCAGCTGTTCGGCCCGATCCGCGGCGGCCTCGGCTACTCCGTCATCATCGTCGGCTTCATCCTCGGCGCCATCACAGGCACGGTGGCGGCGCAGGTCATCGCCATGGCGCTGATCTCGATGCCGGTGATGATTCGCTACGGCTACAACATCCGCTACATCACCGGCGTGCTGGCGGCCTCCGGCACCATCACGCAGCTTGTTCCGCCCTCGCTCGTGCTGATCGTGCTCGCCGACCAGCTCGGCAAGTCCGTCGGTGACATGTATCTCGGCGCCTGGGGCCCCTCGATCTTCCAGATCATCCTGTTCGCCGGCTACACCTTCGTGCTCGGCCTCATCAAGCCCAGCCATGTGCCTGCGGTCCCCAAGGAGGCACGCACCCTGACCGGGTGGCCGCTCTGGCGGAAATGCCTGCTCGGCATCATCCCCTCCGCCGTCCTGATCTTCGTCGTGCTCGGGACCATGATGCTCGGCCTTGCGACCCCGACCGAAGCCGGCGCGATGGGTGCGGTCGGCGCCATCGTTCTCGCCGCCATCCACCACAAGGACTTCTCCTCCGCGGGGCGCAAGATCCTGATCATCGGTGTGATCGCCGCCGGCATCGGCACGATCATCGCGATGCTCTACAGCGAGAACATCGTCTTCAAGTTCGCCTATGCGATCACCTATCTCGCGGTCGCCTGGATCTGCATCGAAGCGGCCCGCATCCCGGACCTGCGCGACCTGATCAAGCAGGGCTACGAGACGACCATGCGCATCACCTGCATGGTCACCTTCATCCTGATCGGCTCGACCTGCTTCTCGATCGTGTTCCTGGGATGCAACGGCGGCGTCTGGCTCGAGCACCTGCTCACCTCGCTGCCCGGCGGCGTCTGGGGCTTCCTGATCTTCATCAATCTCTTCATCTTCTTCGTCGCGTTCTTCCTCGACTTCTTCGAGATCGCCTTCATCATCCTGCCGATGATCGCGCCGATCGCGCAGAAGGTACTGGCGCCGGTGGTCGGCCCGGATGCCGCCCTCATCTGGTTCGGCGTGATGCTGTGCGTGAACATGCAGACCTCGTTCCTGCATCCGCCATTCGGCTTCGCGTTGTTCTACCTGCGCGGCGTCGCGCCGCGCTCGGTGAAGAGCTCCGACATCTATTGGGGCGCGGTGCCCTGGATCGGTTTGCAGATGATCATGGTGCTGCTCGTGATCGTCTTCCCGTCCGTGGTGACGGGCCTGCTCGACAAGCCGCTCAACGTCGACCTCGACAAGGTCAAGATCGAGGTGCCGCAGATCGACCTGCCGCCGCTGGATCTGGGACCGCCACAGAAGTAAGGGGCCCCTTCCCTTCCCCCTCGCGGGGGAAGGTGCTCATCAAAGCGTGCGCGGTATTCGAACGGTGCTAGCGCACCGGCGTGTGCGGGCTCCGTCAGCATGCTTGCCCGATAGACTCTCTGTGCCTCTCCCGAATTTCCGATGCTCACGCTCGCCATCGGGTTTAAGCTGACAGCCGTTTCCAGAGGTCCGTTACGACGCGGACTGGCCGCCGATATTGAAAAGCGCTTCGTAATTCATTTTGTCCGCGCCTCACGCGAGAGAGGTTGCAATGGACCAAAGTTTTTATCAGCGATTTGCCTGTCGGGTACGACGACATCGTTCGACAGCAGCACATCATCGCAACCGTCGCCTCTTGATCGCGATGTTCTGCGCGGTGTGCATCTTCCAGTTCGCGACTGAATCTCGCGCGCAATGCAGCGCGCGAGATGTGTTGCAGAAACAATTGAAGCTGAAGCCGGCCTCCTCAGGTCATGCGCCGGTCACGCCAATCAGATCCGTCGTCGATCTACCGGCATGGAAGAAAATCACGCTCGGCAATTTTTCGAATTCGCTCACCCTTCGTAATGCCCTGGATGCAAACGGCTGCCATGTCGGCCGATCGGCTGAGGAAGTCCTCGCACGACCGGCCTTTATCGCCAGCTCCAGGAAAAAGAACGTCGAGCTTGTCACGGTTTCGGCGGCAGAGCTCGGATTCAAGACAGATACCGTGACCTTGGCCTCAATTTACGCGCGCGCCAAGCGGTTGGGTTTTGGGATCGCTCCAGCGGAGATCGGCCCTCAATTGAGGCTTCAATATCTTGACCAGCCCACGGGTGAATTTCTCATCATCGGAATGGACCCGATCAAGACCTGGAGCGGCGAGGAGATCATTCTGACTGTCGCCAATGGCGGAGCCGGCCTTATCCTCATCGGCCAGGATGGCAGTGCAGACGCTGCAATATCAGCGACCTCGCGCCTGGTGTTCGAGCGGCCCACCGAAGCTGCGCCGGTCGACCAACTCGAGCGGGCAGCAGCATTCCTGCCGCCCTGAGCACAGCGCGCGCAGCTGACATCCTGAATTGGCGTGACCGCGCAAGTGACGCGAACAATGCGTGCTTCATGTCGCGCGACCGGATGCAAAATTTGCGATCACATTCGCAGATGACAGACAAGGGTCACGAAGACTTTATCGGCATTTCGGATTGCGAATCGCACACGTTGATATGGATCAACCCTCGTTGCAACGCGGACAACACACGTGTCAACGTTGTCTTCCTGTGCAACGGAGAAAGCCTATGAAGCATGTAAGAAAGGTTGCCCTAGCTGCTTGCGCCTTCTCGATCGTGATTGCGGCATCCGCCCTGTCCAGCTCTGCCGCACTGGCGCAGGCGTCCCTCTCCAATCCGGACGAATGCCAAGCTGAATTCGCCAATTGCACGGGTCTTGGAACCGGGTCTACCCCCATCTATCGATATCGGGCGCCAATTCGGCGATCGGTCTATCGCGCGCCTGCGGCGGCGCCCGCGACCGCCGGCGGCTGGGGCAATTCCTACGCCATGTACGGCGGCACCGGCTGGAACGGCATGTACGGCGAGAACGGCTGGTACGGCAACTGGAGCACATATGCTGCCCGCAACGGCATCGTCTGCAGGCCCGGCACCTATTACAAGGGCGCTGACGGTCTCCAGCATCTCTGCCAATAGATCATCCGCTCCGAGGCTAAATCAGGCGGCCCCAATGGGCCGCCTGATTCATGCCGGACTGTGGCTCGACGACGCCGGGGCCTTTTGCTTTTCGGGAAAGCACGAAGATGACGCCTTGGTTCGTGGTGATCGAATGGCGATTGAGGAGGCGATCCCGATTCCAGCATCGACTTGCGCAACGTTACAAAGGCTGTGGTCGTACCCGAAAGGATATAGCCGATGTTACGGCTGCCGCACGAAGCGTCATATCCGAACTGACGACTGGGCTTTCGACCTTCCCGGGATGACATTCTGTCCGGAGTGCGGAACCCGTCCGATTGCACGGAGCGATTGTGATGAGGAAGGCTTCGATGGATTTTTCGCTGATGTCGGATGGAATCCGGCTGCATCATCACGCCTCCCGTCACCACGATGGGTACGATGGTGATGACGAACCGGGTCCGGCACCGCTGATCCATAGTCCAGGCTCTTTCGGAGATCTTGGAGCGCAGCCGGTGAGCGCCCATTCCCCGCTCCATGACTCTGGCCCAATTCAATCCGAACACCCCACCACAGCGGCGGTCGGCACGGGCGGCCACCACGCCGCGACGGGCCAGCATTCTTCGGCCACCGAGTCCGCTTCTGGCGCATCCCACCCCGGGATGGGCACTGCCACGATCGAGAGCGGGGCGAACACGGCCGGGAACGGCGGAGACGGCTACTTTTACGGGGGCATCATTCACGCGTCCCTGCTCATCTATGAACCCATCAACATCTCGGTGAGTATGGGATACGGTTCGGTCGCCCTCGCCGACCAGTCCAACAATTTGAATGTCGATCAATCCGCCTTTCAGATGGCCGGCGTCGGCGGCCATGGCGGCAATGACAACGTCGCGTCGGGAGGGAGCGTCAGCAATTTTTCCGGCTCCGGCGTGATCGCGAGCGGCGACAACAGCGCAGGGAACGGCGGCAGCGGCTATTTCTCGGGCGCGTTGGTGGACGCTCCCGTGGTGATCTATCATCCGATCAACATTGCAGTGGCGGGTTCGGGCGGCGCTGCGCATGCAAGCCAATCGAACACGGTCGATATCGATCAATCGGCCACTCAGATCGCGGGCGTCGGCGGAAACGGCGGAAATGGCAATGTGGCCGCCGGTGGCAGCGTCATAACGCTCGACCCCAGTTGGGGATCAAGCGGCGGAGGTAGCGCTTGGGACATTCATACGGGCGGAAGCCAGGCCGGCAATGGCGGCGACGGCGCGTTCTACGGGAGTCTCGTCCATAGCTCCGTCGCGGTGTTCGACCCGGTCAACATTGCCGTTGCGGGCTATGGCTCCAACGTTCACTCGGTCCAGTCGAATGATGCCTACGTGGATCAATCCGTCGTCCAGATCGCCGGCATTGGCGGGTACGGCGGCAACGGCAACGCTGCGGCGGGCGGCCATGCAAGCCTGCTCTCCCACGGCTTGTGGGGCGGCTCCGACACGATCGCGACCGGTTCGAACGGCGCAGGCAATGGCGGCAACGGTTATTTTGCCGGCAGCCTGATCGATGTCAGCGTCGCGATCTATGCACCCATCAATATCGCAATCGCGGGTCCCCATGCGACGGCCGTGGCCGATCAGGTCAATAACGTGCACATCGACCAGAGTGCGGTCCAGATCGCCGGAATTGGCGGGGACGGCGGCAACGGCAATCTCGCACTGGGTGGCGATCTTTCCGCTCATCTTCTGTCGGATCTTCACCTGCTGGCTTAGCGAAAACAGCGCGCAGCTCGCGCCGGCGCGATCTCGCGCGGAGGCGCCCTCCCCCGACGTTTCGAGTTCCGAAGTTGCGCGGCGAACCTCATACTTTCGTACGTAGGCCCGCCAAACCGGAAGGTGTCCGATTTGACATCTATCGCCATCGCGCATCGACAGATCAGACTTGCCGTGCGCGTCCGCCTGATCGGGATGGATGATGCACGACAATCAACAGAAGGACGGAGGCTCAAATGTTGCCCAAGGCGATTCACATCTCGGATTCGATCGACTTCAAATCGATCAACACCGGTGGTCAGAGTGTTGGAAATGGCGGCGACGGTACCTTCAAGGGAGCTATCATCAGCAAGCCGACGCTCAACTTCGATCCAACCAACAAGGCAGAAGGCGCCGACGTGCACGTGAACACCGGCGATCACGTCACCCAGACGGCAGATTGGGACGCCGGCGGCGCAAACGCGACGGCCTCGTGGTTTGCGAAGGCCCATGGCGGAAGCGCCGAGTCGAACGGAAGCCAGAAATCGTACAGCGGCCACGATACCTCCAAGGTATACGCCAATACGGATGCCACCCAGATCAACAAGCTCGCGGTGGACCAGCACCAGGAGGTCGTGGCCGGCATCGGCGGCAACGGCGGAGACGGTAACGCCGCGTTGGGTGGAGAAGTGAGCTTCCATCTCGATACATTCTGACCACCGACTCGTCCGACAGGCAGGACCGGTGGTCACTCTGCCGCCGGTCCTGGAGTTCAAGCCAATGCCCCGCCGATGCCGAAACCAGACTGCACTGGCGGTATGGCAAGTGCGCCGGACCTCGATTTCAGGCGGTGACGATCATGCTGATGCCGCCCACTCGATTGCCTATCCTGCCGCCAATCGGGACGCCGCTGCACGCGACCCTCCGGTCCTGTGCGGGACCGCTCGGTCTCGTATTCGCGTATAGTTGCAGCTACAACCTGCTGCTGTTTGCGCCGTCCATCTACCTTCTTCAGATCTACGACAGGGTTTTGTCGAGCCGGAGCGGCGACACGCTGCTCCTGCTCACGCTCATTGTCGCGGTCACCGTCGTGGTCGGCGGCGTATTCGATGCATTGCGACGTGCCGTCCTGGGGCGCCTTGCCTCCTGGCTCGACGATCGGCTTCGTCCTTGCGTGCTTTCGGCCAGCCTCGAATCCGCGCTTCGCAGCGACTGGACGCGGGCGTCGGACGCCTATCGGGATCTCACGGTCCTGCGCCAGTTCGTGGAGTCCGGCGCATGTCCGATGCTGTTCGACGCGCTCTGGGCGCCCCTGTTCCTCCTTGTCCTCTTTCTGATCCATCCCCTGCTTGGCGTGGTGGGCGCCTGCTGCGTGGCCCTCCTGTTCGCTCTCACGGTTGCCGGAGACCTGGTGACCGAGGACGTCCTGCTCAAATCCAGCGCCGCACTGTCCAGGAGCTACGGCCGTCTTCAGGCCGCCGCCGGCAACATCCACATGATCCGCGCCATGGGCATGTTCGATAGCGCTGCGCGCACGATCTACCACGACGCGCAGGACGCGCGCAGGGAGCACGATGAGGCTCTCAGGCGAGGCGAGATCGTCATGCTGGCCACCAAACCGGTCCGCGCGCTGTCGCAAGTCCTGATCATGGGAGCAGCCGCGTGGCTCGTCCTCGATCACGGGAAAAGTCCGGCGATCATCTTTGCATCTACGCTGATGTTCAGCCGGGCGCTCGCGCCAGTCGAGAGTGCAGTCGCAGGCTGGAAATCACTCGTGACGGCCGTCAGTGCCTGTCAGCGGCTCGGCGCTCTTCTCGCTGCGTTCCCCGCCACCGAGCAGCAGGATATGGAGATCGTGCGGCAACAAGCGCGGAGCGGTCTCGTCGTTGACAACGTTGGCGTCAAGTTACCGGGGCCCAACCATTTTCTACTGAAGGATGTCTCGTTCAGCCTCGCGCCCGGAGAATGCCTTGGCATTATCGGTCCGTCCGGGTCTGGCAAGTCCTTGCTTGGCCAAGTAATCGCTGGCCTGTCGAGCCCGACGCATGGCGGTGTCCGCCTCGACGATACCGACGTCTCGCTGCTTCGCGAGCAACGAAGCGGCCACCGTCTCGGATATCTTCCCCAGGACATCAATCTGCTCGGCGACACCATAAACGACATCATCGCACGGCTCGATGATGCCGATCGGCGGAAGGTCGTCGATGCGGCCAAGCTCGTCGGAATCCATGATGCGATCATGCGTCTGCCGCTCGGATACGACACGGTGGTCCACAGTGAAAAATCATTCTCGCGCGGATATCGGCAGCGTCTCGGTCTGGCCCGGGCCTTTTTCGACAGTCCGCGTCTCGTTGTTCTCGACGAGCCGAACGCCAGCCTCGACTACGGAGGCGAGCGAATGCTGCAGGATGCCATCGAGCGCATGAAGCGCGCAAACGTCGTCCTGGTCGTCGTCACTCACCGGATGGGTCTCCTCGCAGCGACGGACAAGATTGCCATCATGGAAGGCGGTGCGCTCGTCGCGTTCGGCGAAAGCGAGGAAATCTTTGAACGACACCTGGCTCGGCCTCAGGTCACGTCGCAGGTTGCGCCATGATCTGGAATTTTCCCACAAACTGGAAGCTTCCCGCGGTCTCGCGACTTCCCATGATCTGGGACCAGATCGCGCGAACGCCCGTACGCCCCCCGCTCGCGGGCCGACTTGGAGGCGTTGTTACCGCAATCGACGATTTCGAGCCTCTCGAATTTCCATGGTGCTCTGCCCCCACGCCGGTCTCTCCACGCGCCAGGCTTCGCGGTATCACCCTCGCGGGCAATCTGCTCGTGCTCGGCTTCATGCTGGGGCTTGGCACATGGGCGAGCCTCGCCCCTCTCGAGAGCGCAGCAATCGCGTCCGGCGTCGTCGAACCGGAATCGAACCGCAAGACAATTCAGCACCTGGAAGGCGGTATCGTCAGGAAAATCCTAGTTTCGGACGGCGATGTCGTGCGAAGCGGACAAACGCTGATCGAGCTGGACGACACCCGCGCCGGTTCGGAGGTGCAAAGCCTTCAGGGCCAGTTATGGGATGCAACCGCTCGTGCCGCGCGGCTTCAAGCAGAGCAGCAGAGATTTGAGAGGATCGCGGTCCCGAGCACGCTGGAGCAGGACAGCCAACAAAATGGGGTGGCGGCTGCTGCGGTATCGGCGCAGCAGTTCATTTTCCAGGCACGCCGGCAGGTTCACGAGTCGCAACTCGCGGTCATTCGCGAACGGAGGCATCAGGTCGAGAAGGAGATCGAAGGTCTCAAGGCGCAGGAGAGCGCCACCGGGCAGCGAAGCGACATCGTCCGCGAAGAGCTCGATATGGTCACGACCCTCGTCAACAAGGGACTCGAACGGCGGCCACGCCTCCTGAATCTGCAGCGTGAACTGGCCGACGTTGAGGGGCGCCGCGGCGAGATCGCGGCGCAGATTTCCCGCGCCGCGCAGGTCATCAACGAGTCGCAGGCGAATTCGTTCAAGCTCGAGAGCGAGAGGCAGAGCGAGATCGCACAGTCGCTTCGCGAAGCACAGAGCCAGATATTCCAGCTCCGCGAACGGCTGCTTGCGGCCAGGGATCAACTATCCCGAACGGAGGTCAAGGCGCCCGAGGACGGCGTGATAACTGACCTGCGGATTCATACGACCGGCGGCGTCATCGGGGCTGGTGCCCCGCTCATGGACCTGGTGCCCCGGCAAGACCGCCTGATCGTGACCGCGCGCCTGAGGCCCGAGGACATCGACGTGGTTCATCCCGGCCTCAATGCCGAGGTGCATCTCGTACCGTACAATCAACGTCGCGTACCGCGCCTGAAGGGAACCGTCGTGCACGTATCCGCAGACCGGCTTCTCGACAAGCGTACCGACCAACCATATTACGCGACAAAGATCCGGATCGACGACGCGCAGATCGCCGCAAACGACATCCAGATCCTCCCCGGCATGCCGGTTCAAGTGTTCATCACGACGGGGCGCGGTACCGTCGCACTTTACGCGCTCAGGCCCCTGCTCGACAGCTTCCGCGGCGCATTCCGGGAGGATTGATCCCGTTCAGCGTGACCAGGTCTCCGGCGTCGGGGCTGCGCCCGGATCGTGATCGCGGCTCTGCGCGGGCAACCGGCCGCGCCAGCGGAGGACCGCTTCCGTGCGATTGTGGGCAGCACATTTCCTCATGATGTGCTGAATGTGCATTTTGACGGTGCTTTCCGAGAGGTTCAATTTGGCCGCGATCAGCTTGTTGGGCAGACCGAGCTCCAATTCCGCCAGAACGTGCTGCTCTCGAGGCGTGAGATCGGTCACGCTCCTGTCGATGACGGCCCTGGCTCCCTCGTTCGTCAGATATGCGGACGCGAGCCCACGCGCATCCGGCGGCTCGAAACCCGGCATCCTGCTTGCTCCAGGGACGGGCAACGGCCTGTAGACGCCGCCGACAAGAACGAGACGCAGGCCGGCTATGACGACCTCGATCGGCAGCGAGGCGGGGAGAAAGCCGCGCACGCCCCGCTGCATCGCGGCCTGCGCGGTCGGCTCGTCGTCATGGTTCGACAGGATTGCAACGGCGGCGTTGGGACAGCACTCAGCGACGAAGGCGAGATCATCCTCAACCAAAGGATCGCCGATGAGCTTGTCCGCAATACTCAGCAGCACCAAACGCACATCGCGAGTTGAGATGCTGTCCAGGCTCTGGACTGTTGCCATGTCGAGGATCTCGAACTCGGCCAACTCCCGCCTGAGGACGTTCAGGATACATGTGCGGGGCAACAGGAGCGGCTCGACGATCACCAGCGCCGGCAAGTGAAGCGATCCATTGAGCCGTTTTGAGGAGTTGGTTATGTCGTCCATGATTTCCCCGAGATGAAAAGAATTTCTGCGACATTCCCATTCCATATTGCGTCTCCTGCTGCGGCATTCGGCCTGAATGCATCATCACGAGATCGACGCAGCGCCAGTCAGGATCGTATCCACTGCGGGACCGCCTGGAGCCTGGGTGGAAATTCTTTCCGCTCAAATCATTTGGGCGCGTGCCACGCCGTGGCGCGGTCGACGCTTTCCTAATTGCAGATATTTCGATACGCGGTTGACGCCGCCGACCCCGACTTGCCGTCGACGACGTATGCTTCATCCTCCTTCACGAGATACAGAAATGGTCGCTCTCCGATCTCGCCGCCCGACGCGCTCCTTCCTTTCACGCGCCCGCAGATCGTATCCACGGGGCGCCCAAACACGTTCAAGCGCATTGCACGCTTCATATCGCTGAATTCGGCCGATCCTGCGTCCTCCATCTTCGCTGCGATCGCGACCCTTGCCTTGTCCAGGACAGGGTCTGATCTTTCCGCCGGGCGCTCGGGCGCCGCGACGCTGATCCTCGTGCGCGGGGCCGCCGCCTTGGCGAGATTGGTCGATCCGCGTTTCTTCGGGGACGACCTCTTGCCGGACTTTGCAGGGGTTGCAGAATTCGATTTGACGATCGCAGGGGTCGGCGCCAACGCTGCCGGCGTTGGCTCGGCAGGTCGGGCGACTGCAACAGTGTCGAAACAGGGGCGTGACGCACACCCGAGGAAATACCCTCGGGACGGCGCGAACCAGCCAAAGCCGATCAGGACTCCTGCCAGCACTCCAACAAAAAGCAGTCCCATCCGATTCCCCTCCCCGGGAGCTCGGCTCGCACTTGTGACTAGGACTAATTCCGCGCTGGTGATCTATCTGTTGCGCAAAACCGTTAAGCGCCCATTAAGCGCGCGGGGCGCGGCAAGTGCCGGGAAGGATGCCCGCAAGGTGAATCATTGCGGCTGCTCAACTTGTCCGAGATTTCCGCAAGGAGTCGTGACACGTTCCGCCGGGAGGATCATAGCTGCGGTCCGGATAACCCCGGTTCGTACTCCGCTCGGAAGAGATTGCTATAAAGGTTTGCTATCCACTGCCGCCCGCTCGGGGGATGTCCCGGGTTCTGTTGAATTTCTGAAGAGGTCGGCGTTGCCCACCTTGAGCCGGTAGGCTCGGGGTGCTGATTCCACAAAGGAGAGCA